>CAJUAT010000057.1 GCA_910584525.1 uncultured Muribaculaceae bacterium
GAGAGGATGGGCATTTCAGCTCACAGCCTTCGCACTTCGTCTTTGAATTCGCGGAATATTATTTTGATAAGTGGTTCGTCTTTGTTAACTTTGCAAAGAGTGACGGCGTTATAGAAACGAAGTCATTACAATAAAAGGAAAACGAAAAAAGCGATATAATAAATGGCAGAGAAGAAGAAGAAGCCGGCCGCGGCGAGGGCGCCGATAGGCAACGACCGGGCAGCGAAGCTGAAAGCGCTGGGAGTGATGATGGAGCACCTGGAGAAGGACTTCGGCAGCGGTGCCGTGATGTGCCTGGGCGACGACAAGGTTCAGGATGTGGAAGTGGTTTCCACTGGCTCGTTGGGTCTTGATTACGCCCTTGGCGTTGGCGGTCTGCCGCGCGGACGTATCACCGAGATATTTGGTCCCGAGTCGTCGGGTAAGACCACTTTGGCCATTCATGTGATAGCGGAGGCCCAGAAGACGGGCGGCATCTGCGCCATAATAGACGCCGAACATGCTTTCGACCGTTTCTATGCCGAGCAACTTGGCGTTGACGTCAACAGCCTGTGGATAGCACAGCCCGACAATGGCGAGCAGGCCCTCGACATTGCCGAACAGCTCATCAATTCGGGAGCCATCGATGTCCTCGTGATTGACTCTGTGGCCGCTCTTACTCCCAAGGCCGAGATTGAAGGCGAGATGGGCGACAAGAACGTCGGCCTGCACGCCCGTCTTATGTCGCAGGCCATGCGTAAACTGACAGGCTCCATTAGCAGAACTCGTACCTGCTGCATTTTCATCAACCAGGTCCGTGAGAAAATCGGCGTCACCTTCGGGAACCCGGAGGTCACCACCGGCGGTAACGCTCTGAAGTTCTACAGCTCCGTGCGTATAGAGATACGTCCCTCGTCGGTAATCAAGAAAGACGACACTCCCATTGGGCGGCTCGCCAAGGTGAAGGTTGTCAAGAACAAGGTGGCACCTCCCTTCATGAAGGCGGAGTTCGACATCATGTTCGGCGAGGGTATAAGCCGCAGTGGCGAGATTGTGGACCTCGGCGTGGCATATGGAGTGCTCAAGAAGTCGGGTGCATGGTTCAGTTACGACGGCGCCAAGCTCGGCCAGGGACGCGATGCCGTCAAGAACGTGATCGCGCAGAACCCTGACCTCGCCGAAGAACTGTCAAAGAAGATCATCGCCAAGATGAACGAGGCCCGCGACAGCAAACGCAAGCCCGGAAATCCCTTCCTCCCCTCCACCGACAGCAAACGCGAGGATGTTGAGGAGACTGCCGAGGAAATCACGGAGCGTGACGTGGAATCCTACTCCGGCGACGAAGACCTCTTCGGCGACGACTTCGACATCGACCTCGACGAGAAATAATCCGTATTTCCGTAGACATAACCGGGACCCCATGGATACGGGCCCCCGTCGATTCCCGATAAGAAGCCCGCAAGGAAGCATCACGTTCCTTGCGGGCTTTTTATCGTGTCTTTGTTTTGTGCGGATTATTTTTCGCGCATGAAGATGGCGATTGGGGTTCCGTGGAAGTCCCAATGGCTTCTGATCTTGTTCTCGAGGAAGCGTCGGTAGGGTTCCTTAACCCACTGCGGAAGGTTGCAGAAGAACACGAATGTGGGAATCACGGCATCCTTGAGCATGGTGACATACTTGATTTTCACATACTTTCCCTTGTTGGCCGGCGGCGGGGTCTCCGCCACTACCTCGAGCATATACTCGTTGAGCTTGGCGGTGGGCACCGTGCGGCGTCGGTTCTCATATACCTTGACGGCAGTCTCGAGCACCTTGAAGATGCGCTGTTTGGTCAGGGCGGAAGTGAAGAGAATCGGGAAGTCGGTGAAAGGTGCGAATCTGCCGCGGATGGCTTCCTCGTAGCGCCGCTGAGCCTCTATGCTCTTGTCTTCCACAAGGTCCCATTTGTTGACGCATACCACAAGTCCTTTCCTGTTGCGCTGGATGAGACCGAAGATATTGGCATCCTGACCCTCTATGCCGCGGGTGGCGTCTATCATCAGTATGCATACGTCGCTCGATTCTATGGCACGTATGCTTCGTATCACCGAATAATACTCTATGTCCTCATTGACCTTCTGCTTCTTGCGTATTCCGGCGGTATCCACAAGATAGAAATCGAAGCCGAACTTGTTGTAGCGATGGTATATGGAGTCGCGGGTTGTGCCGGCGATGTCGGTCACTATGTGCCTTTCCTCGCCTATGAAAGCGTTGATGAGCGACGACTTGCCGGCATTGGGCCGCCCTACTATCGCGAATTTGGCCACGTTCTCCTCCGTGTCGTCCTCATCTTCCTTCTCGGGCATGTCCTTGACAATTTCGTCGAGGAGTTCACCGGTGCCGGAACCGTTGGCTGACGACACCTCGATCGGGTCGCCCAGACCGAAGCTGTAGAATTCCGCGACATTGTATCGGGCATTGCCCACGTCTTCCTTGTTGGCGACCACTATCACCGGCTTTTTCGACCGTCTCAGTATAGCCGCAACCTTGTCGTCGAGGTCTGTAACGCCTGTGGTGCAATCCACCACAAAGAGTATCACGTCAGCTTCCTCGATGGCTATGTGTACCTGCTTGTTGATTTCCTCCTCGAACACGTCGTCGGAGTTGACTACCCAGCCGCCCGTGTCGATTATGGAGAATTCCTGACCGCACCAGTCCACCTTGCCGTACTGGCGGTCGCGCGTGGTGCCCGCCGTATCGTCAACGATGGCCCGACGCGTCTGCGTCAACCGGTTGAAAAGTGTCGACTTCCCAACATTCGGCCTTCCTACTATCGCTATTATCTTGCTCATTTTAAGCAACTGTTCAAAATTACTTGTCTTTTTATGGAAGCCTCGGCTGAGGCCTCATTCCATGTATCCGAACTCGCGCAGCTTGTTCTCCCGGTTGCGCCAGTCCTTCTCCACTTTCACAAAGAGTTCGAGATATACCTTCTTGCCGAAGAATTTCTCTATGTCCTCACGAGCCTGGATACCCACTTTCTTTATCTTGGCGCCTCCCTTGCCTATGATGATTCCTTTCTGCGAGTCGCGCTCCACATATATAACGGCCATGATATGGATGGCGTTATCCTTCTCGTCGAATTTCTCCACGATAACCTCCGTGCTGTAAGGAATCTCCTTGTCGTAGTCGAGGAGTAGTTTCTCGCGGATGGTTTCGGTCACGAAGAAACGGGCGGGCTTGTCGGTGAGGGCATCCTTGCCGAAGAATGGCGGCGACACCGGCAGCAGCTCCACGATTCGGCGCTGCAGGTTGCCGACATTGAAGTCCTCGGTGGCCGACAGCGGGAAAATCTCCGCATTGGGTAGCCGCTTTTTCCATTTGTCTACGAGTGCCTCAAGGTCTGTCTGGCTCTTTACCAGGTCAATCTTGTTGATTACCAGGAGCACGGGGACCTTCTCGCGGGCCACGCGGTCGAGAAAGTCCTTGTTTTTCTCCGCATCCTCCACCACGTCGGTGACGTATACGAGCACATCGGCGTCGGTCAAGGCTCCCTCGGAGAAGTCGAGCATCGACTGCTGAAGCTTATATTTGGGTTTGAGCACGCCGGGAGTGTCGGAGTATACAATCTGGTACTCCGGGGTGTTTACGATACCCATTATGCGGTGGCGGGTGGTCTGAGCCTTGCTGGTGATGATGCTCAGTCGCTCGCCCACAAGACGGTTCATGAGCGTGGACTTACCCACGTTGGGGTTGCCCACGATATTTACGAAACCGGCCTTGTGGCCGTCGGCGACGGGTGCCTCCGCTCCGGCGCTTTCAACTGTAGTCTCTATCGCTTCGGGAACGCCGGCGGAATCAATCACAGCCTCTTCCCGGATCTTATTTTCATTATTCATAACAGATGGTTTTAGAGCACGCTCTTCACAGTTAAAACCGATTGGGTCGGAGCAAAGTTCATGAACATGTAAAGGGCATCGGAGAAAGCTCTGATGCCCTGACAATGGTTTGGCGGCTGTATCAGGCCTGAGGGGTGTCGAAAGCCCAGATGAGGTACATGGCGCCCCAGGTGAAGCCGGCGCCGAAAGCCGTCATCACTATCTTGTCGCCTTTTTTGAGCCGCGTCTTGTATTCGTCGAGACACAATGGTATCGATGCCGCCGACGTGTTGCCGTAATGCTGTATGTTCACCAGAATCTTCTCCTCGGGGATTTTGATTCTGCCGCCCACGGCTTCGATAATCCGGAGGTTGGCCTGATGTGGCACGAACCAGTCGAGGTCGTCGGCCGACAGGTTGTTGCGCTTCATCACCGACTGCGATGACGAGAGCATGTCTCTTACGGCGTTCTTGTAGACGGTACGGCCTTCCTGATATACGAAGTGTTCGCGGTTGTCGACAGTCTGGTGAGATGCCGGGGCTGCGGAGCCGCCTGCCTTCATGAGCAGATGGGGCACTCCCTCGCCGTCGACATGGAACTCGCCGTCGATGACACCCAGCTCTTCCTGGGTAGGTTCCACGAGCACGGCGGCTGCCGCGTCGCCGAACAGTGGACACGTGGCCCGGTCCTCATAGTCGGTCATCGACGACATCTTCTCGGCGCATACCACCACCACTTTGCTGTACAGCCCCGACACTATGTATGAGCGGGCTGCCTGCATGGCCACTATGAAGCCGGCGCATGCCGCCTGTATGTCGTAGCCGTAGGCGTTGCTGAGTCCGCAGTCGTGCAGTATGATCGACGCCGTCGACGGAAAACGGTAGTCCGGGTTGGAGGTGGCGCATATCAACAGCTCCACATCCTCGGGAGCTACGCCTGTCTGGTCCAGCAGCCGGCCTACCGCCTGTGTCCCCATATAGCTTGACCCCTTGCTCGTATCCTTGAGGATGCGACGCTCCTTGATGCCTACCCGGCTCGTAATCCACTCGTCGTTGGTATCTACCATCTTCGACAGCATCTCGTTGTCGAGGATGTCTTCGGGCACATAGGAGGCTATGCCGCTGATTTTAGCGTGTGTCATCTTCTCTTATTTCTCGATTACTTGACGGCCCCGGTAATAGCCGCATTCAGGGCATATCGTGTGATACACATGCCATGCGCCACAGTTGGGACATAATGCGATGGTCGGTATCAGAGCCTTGTCATGGGTGCGGCGTTTCGCCGTACGGGTATGTGATTGTCTGCGTTTAGGATGTGCCATTGGTTTATTTGTTTAAGTATTGTTTTCTTTAAGAGTCATTCGTCGGAATCATCGTCGATGGCGGCGGTGCGTGCCTCCTGTCGTGTTTCCTCGGCATCGGTGTCGTCGTCGTCCGACGACCCTTTGTGCTTGCGTAGAGCCTCAAGCATCGCCCGGTTGCACTTGCCAGGCGCGTGTACGTGACGCAACGGTATCGTCAGAAGCAACGTGTCGTAAAGCATGTACGCTACGTTCAGATAACTGTTGCTGTAGGGTATCACCAACAGGTTGTCGGCGCCGTCGTCGTAGTTGTCGCCATATTTGACGCTTACGCGATAGTCCGTATCCACTTCATGATCCATCGGGTCAAGACAGCGGTCGCACGGTATCTGCAGATTCCCCTTGCAGTGGAACACGCATTCGTATACCCCGTTGCGACATTCCATGTCCATATGTACGGACACGGCGGCGCTCAGTATGTCGTGATTCTCCATATTCTCGAAGAATTGCTTGTCTATCACGAAATCCTGTTCGTAGTGTCCCTCGCTCTTGCCAGCAAGATCCACTTTATATGCGCTGAATTTTCCCACAACTTCTCAATGTTGGTTATAACATAATATGTCAATATGATGACAATCCGTGTCCTTTACGGAAACGAACCGCATCCTGCCGTACCTCCGAGGGGAATCGAACCCCTATCTAAAGTTTAGGAAACTTCTATTCTATCCGTTGAACTACAGAGGCTTCTCTTTGTCGTCCCGGCGCTTCCGCGTCATGGCCGCGATTTCCCCGGTGCACAAATAGCAACTGCAAAATTAGTAATTAATTTGCAATTAGGCAAATCGGCGGTTAATTCAGCGCGTTCCAAAACCCTTATGCCCGCCCCGATGTTATTCATGTACCAATCATTTTCACACCTGCATCCCGTTGATGCAGACAATATCAAAAGGTTATGAAAGACACAGAAAGAGCCGCAGCACAGGCCGACGCGTTGGTATCGAAAGCCAAGCGCCAGCTTATCGACGATATGGAGGCGCGCGACATCAGCGCCATTATCTGGGACAACCATACCGCCGGTTTTCATTACGTTCCCGAGATTGTGACCGGTACTGACAAGGATGGCAACGACATTGTATGCCGTGTGACAGGTCTCTATGCCTTCGACGACAACCTTTATGCCATAGAGGAGAATGCCAAGGACACCGATATGGCCGACTATTACAGGCATGGTGTCGACGTGCCTCCCACCGTGGTGACCCTCGGCAAGGACCTGGCGGCCCGAGAACTCGGCAATCCTGTCGATAATCCCGCTTTTACCCTCAAGGGCACAAATCCCGAATGGCTCGCTATCGCCGACTGCTATTTCGAGGCCCTTGCCCTGTAACTCGTGAATTCCTTTTTAACCCTTGTGTTAAAAGGGCATTTCCGCTGAACCATCACGCCGAACAGGTAGTTATAACGACGTACGGGGATTCGTGAATCCTTGTTTATAGACATCACCTTTTCGTAACCTTGATGTTGCGGGAGTGCGGAGTTTTGGCTCCGACCTCCCGCTTTTCGATTTTTGTCAGATTCTGTCTATTCAGATTTTTCTGTCTATGTGGTAGAGTGGCCGGTGCTTGACCTCTATGTATGTCTTTCCTACGTAGAATCCGAGAATGCCGAGGGCTATCAGCGTGGTGCCTCCTACAAACCATATCGATAGCATCATCGAGCTCCACCCATGCTCGGCATTCCCCGACAGCAGCGAGGCCAGCACATAGATGCCTATCCCTATGGCCACAAGGATATAGATGCCTCCCAGGGCCATGGTGAGGTATAGCGGCTTCACCGAGAAAGAGGTTATGCCGTCGAGCGCCAGGCGCAGCGACTTGCCGAAGGTGTATTTCGACACGCCGGCGCGGCGTGGCTGCAGATGGTCGTCGACAGTGGTGGAAGGATACCCTATGTGTGGGATGATGCCCCGCAGGTATAGGTTGCGTTCCTCATAGCGCGACAGCTCGCGAACCACCCTTGACGACAACAGCCGGAAGTCGGCGTGATTGTACACTATCTCTATTCCCATGCGCTGCTGAAGACGGTAGAAGGCCTTGGCGGTGAATCGTTTCAGGGGAGGGTCGGCCTCACGCGACACCTTGACGCCATACACCACGTCGTAACCTTCACGCCAGCTGCGCAGCATGTCGCTCACGGCCTGCAGATCGTCCTGCAGGTCAACGTCCATGGTCACCACCGCTTCGGCACCAAGGCCCACAGCCTCAGTCATCCCCGCCATTATGGCGTTCTGATGGCCGGCGTTGCGTGCAAGCCTTATGCCGTGAACCCTCTCTGGATAACGCCGGTGCCATTCCTCGATAATGCGCCAGGAGGAATCGCGGCTGCCGTCGTCGGATATCAGCACGAAGCTGTCGCCGAGACAGAGACCCTCGCCGCTCATCTGCGTCAGATGATCCATAAGACGCTCCAGCGACTCCCCAAGCGTGGCCTCCTCGTTATAGCACGGACATACTATGGCAAGACGTGGCGCCTCCCGCTCCGTGATGCAGCTGTCAGCTGTTCCTTCTTTCCAGTCCATCGATTATTTCTTTGGCAAACGGTGTATATGTGCCGAACGAGGCTCCCCGGTCCGCAAACATCTTAATGAGGTCGTCGAGCCGTCGTTCCATGCCGGGGCCGGCGTTGCGGTTGTGAACCCACGACAGCCGCAGCTCCTTGTGCTCGCCGCTGGGGAAAAACTCCCAGGGATGAAAATAGGTGGTGAAATAACCGTCATGCCGCAGACAGCGCAGCGCCAGACGCCGGTATAAGGCCGCCGGCAGATGGTGGTATGCCAGCCAGAACATGGGGAACCTCACCCATGGTGTGACTCCCGCCGGTATCTGAAGCACCCCGTTGAGCATGAACGGTGTCCGCGGCTTGTCGAGATGCATGTAGTGGCCCGGTATGAAGGTGGGATTGAGCGACGAGTTGTAGAGATACCCGGCTTGGCGGATGTCGTCGTTGCTCACGGGGAACATTCTTGGCTGGCGGAACCCGAGCACGGGGCGCCCTGTAAGTTCGCGCAGCCTCTCGCGCGAGATGAACACATCTTCGGGGCGAGGCTGCCAGTGGTCGCAGCCGTGGGCCCCTATCTCATGCCCTCCGTCGAGAATGCGACGCATGGTCTTCTCGCCCTTCTCCGCAAAATTGACTGTGCAGAAGAATGTGGCTTTCACGCCGTGACGTTCCAGGATGTCGAGGATGCGGTTGGCGCCATACTCCGATATCTTCATGGAGTCGTCAAGGGATATGTCGACGCCGCGCTCGCGCGGAACGTCGAATTCCTCAGTGTCGAAACTCAGCAGTACCTTGCCCATCATGCGTTGAGTTTTTCCTCAGATTGCTTTTCTCTGGCGGCGCCCAGCTGTGCGCGGTGCGAGGCGAAGGCCGCCTGCTCCGCTACCGGCAACGGCAGTGTCGACGAGTCCTGTCGGTGATATACCTTGCCATCCTTCATGCGCACCATCACCGGGAAGGGCTCCACTACCACGCGGCATATCTGCTTGTCGCCCAGTGTGTCGAAGCTAAGGTGTACATAGTCGGTCACCGGACGCCCGTCGAACGTCTGACCTATATGCGTGCGCAGGAAGTAATGGAAATGAAGTGCGAACTTGTCCTGTATGTCGCGCAGGTCGTACTTGTCGGAGTTGTTGTTGAGGAACCGGAAGTCGTTGTCGAGACCCATGGGGAATCCCTGGTTGTTGACGCCGAGGTATATTGTGCCGCCGTTGTGGTTCATCATGCCGGCCACCACCTCCATGATCTCGCGGCCCTGGCGACGGTCGTCGGCATGCATGTTGTTGTCGGCGGGATAGATGATCGACTGCTTGAACTCGTTGCGTTCGTCCTCCTGCACCTTGAGGCATTCCACATTGATTTCCTCGGACTGCGGCAGGCGCAGCAGGTCGTAGATGCCTTTCATGATTTCTGTGCGGGCGGCGTTGAGACCCATGCCCCATATCTGGTTGTAGGCAATCACGAGACGGCGCACCTTCGTCTGGATGGTGTCGGCGGGGTAGGTGGCCGGTGGAAGCGTGTCCGGGTTGTCGATGCCGGAGAGTATGCGCAGTATTTCCAGACAGTTGTCGAGCGAGAGGTCCTTGTGCACGAGCGTGCGGCACTCCTCTTCAAGCTGCTCGAGGGTCTTGAGGTTCACACTGCTGTTGACGGCGAAATTGCCCAGTTCCTCGAGGATGCCCAGCTTGGCCTCTATCACGGTCTTTATCCTTGAGCTTTCCACGATGTCGGCCATGAGGAGAGCTCGCCACAACAGGGCGTATCTGCGTGCCAGCGGTATGGTGCCGATGGCCGACAGCCTGTTGACCATCCGCATCAGCCAATAGGTGTCGGTGCCGTTCATCGATATGTAGTTGGTGGTGT
The DNA here is from genome assembly GCA_910584525.1 of uncultured Muribaculaceae bacterium. GTDB lineage: Bacteria > Bacteroidota > Bacteroidia > Bacteroidales > Muribaculaceae > Lepagella. The sequence continues at coordinate 9,556 of CAJUAT010000057.1, forward strand.
CCACAGGTACCGCGGTGCTGTCGTCGTCGGAGTCGTCGGCCTCGTAGGTACCTGAGGCCACTGCCTGCACCACGCTCCCGAATATCGATTCCATCGAGAGCATGTCGCCGTCGTCGGCGGTCTCCGGGTTGATATAGGCCTGGTACGACGCCTTCACGAAGAGGTTGTCGTTATTGGAGGCCACATTCTCTATGCGAGCCACGAGAATGTCGCCGCGGCAGGGCAGGAAGTCGCTGCCGCGAGGCATCCACACTACCATCGGATAGCCGTTCTCGCTGAGTGCGAAATAGCCGCTCCCCTCTTTGTATACGCCGGTCACTATGCAGCGCACGTCGTTCTCTATGTCATGGTCGAGGTTAGCCTTCTGCAGACAGTGGGCGTTGACGTTGCTGCGCATGCTGAAGAGATAGTTGCCGTCGCGGAGTATGCCTCGCACTGTCACATCGAAGAGCAGGGGTACGCCGTCGCGCATGAACTGCGGGTATTCGCAGTGCACATCGTAGGCCACTATGTCGTGGACGCCCATGAGGCCGCGGCCCTTGTAGGCAGGGTCTACTATGACGCAGTCGAAGAGGTTGTTGTCGACCTGTCGCACCACTCTGATGGTGGTATGGTCGCCTTCTTCGAGGCGCAGGTCGCTGAATGTCTGTACCTGGGGCTTGTCGTCGACTTCGAGGATGGCGCGCTCGAGACGTTTCATGTATTTCGACTGTTCGGCGGGGTTCTCGTCGGCGGTGCCGTTGTTGAGACCCGTTATCCGGCGCGAGGCGTATATCTCGCAGGCCATGCCGGGCGACAGCTCGTAGGTGGATATTTTCTTGAGGTTCTCGGCATTGGTCGAGGAGCGTATGCCGAGCACGCCGTCGCTGACGGTGATACAATGGCTGTTGTTTTCGAAGAGGGCGGTGGCGTCGCGAAGGTCTCCTTTCTCGAATGGCTGGTTGAGATAGGCGTAGCATAGCCGCTGGGCGTCGCCGAGGTCCGACCATGAGAACTCCGGCTTTGCTTTCACAAGACCCGCGAAGCTCAGCAACGCCTTGCGGGGAAGCTCGTTGTCGCTGCTGTTGATAAGCATGGCGGCGCATGAGTAGAGGAGACCGCGGCGGCGCTCTATGTCGCGGTTGCCCGTGGAGCCGTAGAGAAGCTGCTCGGTGGCCATGGCTCGGATGAGAAGTCGAAGCTCCTCCCGGTCGGCATACGTGATATAGTCCTGACGGCTCGTGATGTACACGCGCAGAAGCTGCAGCACGCCATGCCGGAAGTACTGCATGAACATCGTGTTGCCATGGTGCTCGCTCACTATGTCGATGAGTCGTGATATATATGGGCGCACGTCGACGGCCTCGAGGGTGATCATGGCGTTGAGGGTTCGCACCTTCTGTTCGGGACGGTAGAAGCGGGCCGACTTCTCGAGGCTGCCCAGGATGGCGTTGAGGACGCTGTCGGCTTCATGGGCGCGTATCATGTTGTAGACGGCGCGGTAGTCGGCGGCATTCTGCGCCACGGCCTCCAGTCGCTGCTGCACGTTGGTCTGCTGGTCGGCAGGCAGCAACGATACATAGTCGCTGCGTTCTATCAGTGCCACAGCCAGAAGCTCCAGACCCCGCAGCACATATTCCTTGGTAAGCTCCCGGCGACGTATCAGGTCGACGCACCACGCCAGACATTCCTCAAGGAATTTTATCACCCATCGGCTGTCGCCATCTTCCAGGAGCCTGGCGGCACCGCCGAGAGTGTCGGAGGCAAGCATCCTCTGCAGAATGCCGGAGTTGCGCAGATAGCGCCCCTCGGGGAGAGCCGCAACATCCTCCGGACGGAATAGATTGTCCTCCCGTCGTGCTTCCATGACAGGCGTAAGCTCCAGCCGGTCCTCCAGTATCTGGTCGATGCGGCAGCGTATCCTGTCGAAGCGCTTGAACGGCGTCTTGCCGATCTTTACGTTCTTGTAGGTGACGTCGTTGATTTCGTCGCGCAGAGTGCATTTACCCAGACGTATGTCGGAATTGATGTAGAAGGTATATTCCTCGCCCGGCTTGTAGAGCTGCGCGGCCACGGAATAGGGGTCCTGCTCCAGTCGTGTGCCGTTGTATATGCAGGTGATGCGTTCCGGCTTCTGTTTCTGAAAGTCGAAGGCCACGATACGGTACTCCTGCGTCGATGCCGCATCCGGTAATATGAATATCAGCCGGTTGCTGCTGTCGCGACCTATGTTAAACTGCTTCTCCGTGAATACATACTTCTTCCCTTTTTCAAATTTCATAACATCTATATATTAATTGGTTTAGTGGAATATTCCGGGCCATATTGCGGCGCAATAGTCCCGGAAAGGAAAAATCTGTGTAAAGTTACGAAAAAATCGGGAGTCGGTGTTAATAAAACAGCGACTCCCGATGTTAACAATGGTTAATTCCGCAATCCGGTACTTTCTCAGTCCTCCTTCATGTTGTGGAACACGTTCTGCACGTCCTCGTCGTCTTCGAATTTCTCGAGGAGTTTCTCGATGGCTTCGCGCTGTTCGGGGGTGACCTCCTTGTAGTCGGTGGGTATGCGCTCGAACTCTGCCGATGCTATCTCCACACCTCTGTCCTCAAGGAATTTCTGAAGGTTGGCAAACTGGTCGAAGGCGCCGTAAACCACCCATTCCTCGGCCTCGGGATCCGTCTCCAGTTCGGCCTCATAGTCCATGAGGTCGAGTTCGAACTCTTCCTGGTTGAGTTCGGCCGGCTTGATATGGAACACGCTTTTGTGGTCGAAGAGGAAGGAGAGGGAGCCCTGTGTACCCAGAGAGCCGCCATGCTTGTTGAAATAGCTGCGCACGTTGGCCACGGTGCGCTGGTTGTTGTCGGTGGCTGTCTCCACCACGATGGCTATGCCGTGCGGCCCGTAGCCTTCGTATACTATCTCCTTGTAGTCGCCGGCATCCTTGTCGGTGGCCTTCTTGATGGCGCGGTCAACAGTGTCCTTGGGCATGTTGGCGGCCTTCGCGTTCTGCATCAGCACGCGGAGACGCGGGTTCATGTTGGGGTCCGGTCCACCGGCCTTGGCGGCTATAGTGATTTCTTTGCCTATGCGTGTGAACGTTCGGCTCATGTTGCCCCAGCGTTTCAGCTTGCGGGCCTTGCGGTATTCAAATGCTCTTCCCATTTTATGGTGTTTTAGAGCGCGTTCCTTATAATTTCGGGGTCGTAGGGGTCGCAGACTTGAGGCGATTTTAGCCGGTTGCTGAAGGAGCATACCGAGGTATGTGACTGACAGCAAGCGGCTAAAAGCGGCCAAGTCTGCGAGGGCGAAGGTAACTTCCTCCGCGTCAGGGCCTCCGATATTGTTAAAATGCGCTTGTATAACATTTTTGTTAATTATAATATTTTCTCAAATCGCGTATCCTCATATTAAAGAATAATAATAAATCATTATTCTCAGATGCCGAGACCGGAAGGGTATCGGACGAGATATTTTTCAATCATAGGAATAACTCCGACGACATTAAAATTACCTCCGCCCCGTCTCTTTTCGGCATATTTCCCGAGGTCTCGTCGGTCACGATGCCCGCATCGCTCCCTCCTCGACTCGAAAAATCTGCTCGAAAAGAGCCGCCCCTACGGCCCCGAAATTTTAAGGAACGCGCTCTATGTTTTATCTCAATTGTGCGCCGGTGGCGTCGCTGACGGCTGTCACCACCTTTTTCATGGCGGCCTCCACCGCCTTGTCGGTAAGTGTCTTCTCAGCGTCGTGGAATGTCAGGGCCACGGCGTAGCTCTTCTTTCCCTCAGGGAGCTTGTCGCCTTCGTAGACGTCGAAGAGGCGTACCTCCTTCAGCAGTTTGCCTCCCGCCTTGCGTGCCGCCGTCTCTATGTCGGCGAATTTCACGCTCTTGTCGACCAGCAGCGCCATGTCTCTGTCGACGCCCTGCGTCTTGGGAAGCTCCCGGAACTCCACCTTGTTCTTGCGCGCGGCACGGCAGAGCGTCTTCCAGTCGAGCGACGCGTAGACCACAGGCTGCTCTATGTCGAATTTGCGGAGTATCGCCTTGCGGACCATCCCCACAACCGCCAGACAGTTGCCCTGACGGTTCAGCATGTTGAGTTTGGCTGCGAAAATCTCGTCGGCTCCCTGCTCTACGCGGAGCGTGTCGGTATCAATGCCGGCGCGGCGCAGCAGCGACTCCACAACTCCCCGCAGTTCGTAAACGTCGTTGAGCGATGCCGGCGTGTTCCAGCTGCGCGATGTTCTGGCACCGGTGATCCAGATTCCCAGCTCCATGCGTTCGCTGAAGGGAGCCAGAGGCTGCTCCTTGCTTATCTCACGGCTCGAGTCGTAGCTGTAGACATTCCCGAACTCATAGAAGCGCAGACCGCCGCTGCGGCGCTTGAGGTTGTGCTCTATCGATTCGAGACCGCCGAAGAGGAGCGTCTGACGCATCACCGACAGCTCGCTGCTCAACGGGTTCATGATTCTGACGCATTTGTCGGCTCCCAGCATCTCCAGACCTTCGTAATAAGCCCGCGAGGTGAGGGAGTTGTTGAGTATTTCGTTGAAGCCCTGAGCGGTGAGCTGTTCGCTGAGGGTCTGCATGAGGGCGTTGGAGGCGTCGGTATCGCCGGGTTGCGACATGGCCACGGTGACGCGTTTCGGTATCGCTATGTTGTTGTAGCCGTAGATGCGCAGTATCTCCTCCACCACGTCGCAGGGACGCGTCACGTCCACGCGGTAGGTGGGCACGGTGAGGTGCAGCACGTTGGCGTCGCCCGTTTCCTCTATCCCGAACTCGAGAGCACGCAGGATGGTCGTAACCAGTTCCTTAGGTATCTCGCTGCCGATGAGTCGGTGGCAGTAATCGAGCGAGAAGTCGAGTTCCACCGGCTTCACGGGCGAGGGGTATATGTCGGCGATGTCGCCGCAGACCTTGCCGCCGGCCAGCTCGGCGATGAGCACGGCGGCCAGCTTGGCGGCATACACGGTGATGGCCGGGTCGGTGCCTCGCTCGTAGCGGAAGGAGGCATCGGTGCTCAGCCCGTGGCGTCGCGCCGTGCGTCGTATCCGCGTGGAATTGAACCACGCGCTCTCTATGAACACGTCGGTGGTCGTTTCCGTCACGCCCGAGTCGAGTCCGCCGAAGACGCCGGCGATGCACATTGGCTTCTCGGCGTCGCAGATCATCAGGTCACTTTCATGAAGCTCCCGCTCCACGCCGTCGAGGGTAGTGAACTTTGTCCCCGCCGGGCAGGTGCGCACCACTATCTCCTCCCCTTTCACCTTGCCGAGGTCGAAACAGTGGAGGGGCTGACCTATGCCCAGGAGCACGAAGTTGGTGATGTCCACGATATTGTTGATAGGTCTCTGGCCTACGGCAGTCAGGAGGTCTTTGAGCCATTTGGGCGATTCGGCCACCTTGACGCCGCGCACCGTCACTCCCGAATAGCGGGGGCATCCCTGCGTGTCGTCGACGGTTATCTTCACGGCGCCGTCGGGAGTATCCACGCGGAAGGCGCTCACGTCGGGGAGCGATATCTCCGGATATTCAGCCTGTGCGCGGCCCTGGCTGAGCTCGCACCATTGCTTGGCCTTCAGGTCGCGGGCCACACCGTAGTGGCTGGCGGCGTCTACCCTGTTGGGGGTAAGCTCCACTTCCAGGCACCAGTCGCTGTCAAGCTTGAAATATTCCGCTGCCGGTGTCCCGGGGGCTATGCCGTCGGGGAGCACCATGATGCCGGCGTGGTCGCTGCCGATACCCAGCTCGTCCTCGGCACATATCATGCCGTACGACTCCACGCCCCGTATCTTGGACTTCTTGATCTTTATCTCTTTGTCGCCGTCGTAGAGCACGGTGCCTACCGTGGCCACGGGTACTGTCTGTCCCGCCGACACATTGGGGGCGCCGCACACTATCTGAAGAGGCGTCTCGCCGCCCGTGTCTACAGTGGTGATATGAAGATGGTCGGAGTCGGGATGTGCCTCGCAGGTCAATACCTTCCCTATCACTACCCCGCGTAGCCCCCCGCGGATACTCTCCACCTCTTCCACAGTGTCGCACTCCAGACCTGTCGAGGTCAATGTCGCCGCAAGTTCGCGGGCGCTCTGCCCAACCGATATATACCGCTCAAGCCACTTATATGAGATATTCATCGCCGAATATTTTGTATTGTCACAAAGTCGTTTTTATCTTTTGAAGAAATATTACCCTTCTTTTTCAATCCGCAAATTTACTAAAATTCTGTTTTTCCGGCAAATCCACGCTTGTATTTGGATTGAGGGCGGAGTCAACTGGCCAGTGCGAAATTACGAAATTTTTCGATTCAAAGCTTGA
>CAJUAT010000058.1 GCA_910584525.1 uncultured Muribaculaceae bacterium
AAGATTATCACGATCAATCACGTTTCCTTTTTCGTCAGTCACTTTAAGGTCGAGGTAATGATTTATCTCTCGTCTTACAACCGGAACTTCTCCCAATAAGACGACCTTCATATCCAACGTCACGGTGATTGGCTGTGTCACATCAGTTACGGTTACTGTTTTGGATTTGAAGCCAACGTAAGACACCTCTATCGTGTCGCCTACCTGCGCAGCTATCTCAAACTTTCCATCTATGTCGGTTGTCGTACCTTTGCCGTTTGTAAGATTCAATACTGTTGCACCAATCAATTCTTCGGAGGCTATTGAATCGACTTTGTTCTCAAATTCATATCTGGCAATGCCTTTGACCTTTGCTGAATCGACACTTGTCATAGCAATGCTGTCCGTAGGTAATATTTTAATATCGGCAGGCACTTGAGCCTCAGAGCTTATAGGAAAGAGCATGGCGAGGGATGCTGCCGAGATTCCGGCAAGAGCAACGGCTTTTCCTGCAAGTGAGCGGATGCGGAGCTGCTGCTCCAAGTAGCGCACCTCGGCCTCACATTTAGGGCATGTACCGAGGCAGTCGCCTTTGTAGCGACATTCCGACGTAATAAACTCGATGCCGTTCGCCTCGGCTATCTGCCGACGAATCTCTTTCAGTATCTTGCAGGTCTGCTTTCCTCGTGCCATAGTCAATCAGTTAATTTGAATGTTATCGGTAAGGTAAACCAATAATCAACCGCTTTACCATTCAGGATTGCCGGATTAAATTTTGGCAGGGATTTGACTACACGCAAGGCTTCCTTGTCAAGTTCCGGATAAACTCCACGTATAATTTCGGTTTTTCCTACGGAGCCGTCTGCTTTTATCATGAACCGGATTACAACGCGACCTTGTATGTGCGATTCATAGCATCCAGGAGGATAGACAATATGCTGCGAAATCCATTCCATCAGTTTTTCATCGCCACCGGAAAATGTAGGTCGAACATCTACAATAGCCTCATATACCTTATTTTCTTGTTCGGGGTCAATAATTTCTCCCACAACAGGATACTTAGTATCTTCTATTTCGCCCTTTTTTATCACAACAGTGTCTTTGATTGCCGGCAATTCGCCTTCGTCCTCAATACTGTCATTTGCCTCTATTTGTTCAATGGGTGCCACAGGCTCGCCCTGCAATGTTTCACTTGACTGATTCGATGAAGATGTGCCGCTGCACCCGGACATGAGAATCATCCCTGCCGAGATTCCGGCAAGGGCTACGGCTTTTCCTGCAAGTGAGCGGATGCGGAGCTGCTGCTCAAGGTAGCGCACCTCGGCCTCACATTTGGGGCACGTGCCGAGGCAGTTGCCTTTGTAGCGACATTCCGATGTGGCAAACTCAATGCCGTTTGCCTCGGCAATTTGCCGGCGTATCTCTTTCAATATCTTGCAGGTCTGCTTTCCTCGTGTCATAGTCAGTGTTTTCGGATTTGGTAGGTGAATAAATCGAATCGGTCGAAGCCGAATGCTTCAAGGGTCTTACGGCTTACCCTGCGGTCTGCGTCAGTATTATAGTTCGGTATCAGAGGTAGGCGGATAATGCAGTCGCTTTGGCGTCGGGATTCAGCAATCAGATGGAGATTGTCAAAAACAAGGTCATTGCTCTGCCCCGTATAGCTGCGGTAAATGTCGGGATTCATATCCTTGATGTCGATAATCAGAGTATTGACTACCGGGAGCAACCCCTTGATATTGGCTGCCGGAACATTGAGTGATGTTTCAAGATTAATCTGCCAAGCCGGGCCGCAAAGCCCACGAAACTCACTGATGAAATCGGGGCGCAGACAAGGCTCGCCGCCGCCGAAAGTAATGCCGCCATTTGTGGCGAGAAAATACAATTCATCAATCCTCACTTCATCATAAAGCGACTGCGGCGAATACTCTCTTAATCGGCTTCCGTCGCCCAGCGACTGCGGATTAAGACAATATCTGCAACGGAGAGGACAGCCATGAAAAGCCACAAGCGTTGTCACGCCGTCGCCGTCGGTGGAAAGACGGTGACGCGCCACGCCTATGATCTTGACGCAATGCTTATCAAAGAGTCGGTTATCTGCCATATGCAAAATTACAAAGAATAATCGACATTAGGTGTGACAAATGTCCCATTAGAGCATGAAAATCAGCTCAAACCGATTAAATCTTCAAAATATGGGTGTTCCCCGGTCAATCCATATCCGTTTTCCGGCAATGCCGGCGTAGTTTCCATACCGGCGGCTTTTGGGGGGCTACACGCAAAAGCCGCCCCGCGCCTTTCGGCTTGGGGTGGCTTGCTCAAACATCTGCCTGTCGCTCAGGCAGCAGCTTCTTCGTTGCCGTTATCCATTTCCTGCGGCATATCTCCATCAATATCGGTGCTGATAGCCTCGGTTTCATCGGGAGTATCGGTTTCAGGAGCGTCGGCCACGGCTTCCTCCGGCTCGGCGGCCTCGGGAGTGTCAGGTGCCTCGGGTTCCTCCTCCGGCTGTTGTGCCGGCATGAGCTGAGCTATGCGTTCATCGAGGCGTTTGTGCCGTTTCTCGTACTCCTCGTTGTATTGGCTCTCTATGGCCGCCAATCCCTCCGGCATGTGCTTCTTCGCAAAAGCGAAAAGCAGCCCCGAGATGGCGTTAGTCCGGCTCGCGTCCTTGAAATGGGCGATTAGGAAATCCCTGCGGATAATCGCCTTGGTCCTGGCGTTGAGATTGGCGATGACGGCCATTTTCTCCTCGTCGGAGAGTGCGCCGTATTGTTTGCGGTCGGTAATCCCCACGGCCTCGTAATGCTCGCTGCGGAGCGATGAAAGCAGGAAGAAATATATCATTCTGTCCTCCTCGTTTGTGAATTTTGCCTCGGTTATATCGGCATTGAGGATTTGGGCTTTGGTGTCCTTGATTGTTTTCTCTATGGCTATCTCCCTGTTGCGTATATCCTGTGCCTCCAGTTCGGCCACTTTCGCCATTGCCGCGTTGCCGTTCTCGCGGAGTTTAAGAGGCACCTCCTTGTAGCAGAGTGTCACATCCATGCGTCCCACGCAGATACACAAGGCTATTTCCCCCTCGCTGCACTTTGCGCGCAGTACGGAACATTCCTCCCTATGGCTCTGCATACGCGCCCCGTATATCTGCACGGCCTCGGCATATCCCTCTTCCGTTTCATATGCCTCTCTCTGCGGCTCGGCAGGCTCGGTCGGAAAGGTGTCGGGGCGTGTGTCCGTGGTTTCAATGCCGTAGCCCATTCCGGCAAGACGCGCTGCCGCCGCCTCGTTGATGTCATACTGATATTGGCAGAAATTGGCCTCGGGGTGTTCATCAAGTATGGCGAGAGCCTTGTCGGTAATATATGTCGTGTGCTTTTCTTTGAGGCATGAGGATTTTGCACATTTCCCCTCGTAGCCCTCCTCTACGAAAAGGAGCATATTGCAGGTGTTGTGGGGGCAAGAGGCGCAAGCCGACTTGTCGAAGCTATAACGGCACAGCTCGGTGGTAAAGTCGCGCTCTATGAGCTGCGCCACCTTTGAGGCCGTCATGCCGCGCCAGCTGTTGTACGGCACTCCGTCCTTCAGGTGCTTGTCGTACACCTCGTTCTGAACGTCCTCCCCGTAGCGGCATATCTCGGAGGCGACGCTGACAGTGATGTCGTCATTGTCGAGCAACACGGCGATTTCGGGTATAAGGGTTGTCAGCTTCATTCGGGTGCGGATATAGGCCTCGCTCTTGCCCACCTGCACGGCAAGCGACCGTATGTCATAGCGTCCGCTCTCTATGAGGCGTCGGAAAGCCACTGCTTCCTCCATTGGGGCGATGTCCTGCCGTTGCAGGTTCTCGGTAACCGCCATTTCCTCGGCCTCCTTGTCCGACAGCGCGTCATAGACGATTGACGGAATATCCTCCCTACCGGCTATGAGCGAGGCGCGGTAACGCCTCTCGCCGTACACGATTTCGTAGCGGTCGGTGTCGGGTATCGGGCGCAACCCTATGGGCTGCAACACCCCCTGCTGACGGATAGAGTTGGCAAGTTCGGTCAGACCCTGCTCGTCGAAGGTCTTTCGGGGGTTGTAGCCGCCTGGCTGAATGAGCGCGAGTGGTACTGCGGTTGCGTTGATGTTTCTTGCTGCGTTGGTCTGTGCTGCTGCCATAATAAAAAGGATTTAGATGTTTGAGAAATGTTTGTTTTTTGTTTTTCCCTTTTGGCTTGAAGCCTTGCGGCTTCTCGCGTCCGGGGGATTTTTACGATACATTCACGACGGAGGGCACAGGGGGCGCAAGGCAAGCGTGGCAAGCGAAAAAATACGGAATACCCGATTTGACACAAATCGCGGAAGGCTGCCGGATTTTTTCCCGAAGCCAAGCCACAGGCGGTCGCTTGCCGCCGTCACCGCCCGCCGTAACTTTGTGGCGTAAAATCAACGGGCGCGAAGGCCACAGGTCAACAAACGGAAGAATCCCCATGCTCGCGCACAGGGATTCCCGGATAGCAAAAAAATTGTCCTATTGTAAAATGGCAGTAAGATTGCAGACAGATTGCAGGCCGCAGGACTGATGTCCCTGCCGGCATGATCAGACTGAGAGTCCTATTCCTTGCCGGCGGCCGAAGCCGCCAGCGACAGCTTGCGGAACCGCTTTAGCAGCGGCTCCAGCTCCAGGGATGCGCGGCGTGCGCGAAGTCCCGCCGCCTTGTTGCCCTTGTCGAGCTGCGAAGAGGCATCCTTCATAAAGGAGCCGGTGAGCTGTCCGATTTGATTGAGTGTTTCCTTCATAAGCGTAAGATGTTACAGATTTAGCAAATGACTTTATGATTCACAGCAGCGGTATCTCAAAGGAGTTCACCACACATTGGGCGTCGCGGTCGAGTATGAACCAGTATTCAGAGCGGTAAGGCGAGCCGCCTTCCGATACGGCCTCATACTCGATCTTGACTTTCCAGCCGCTGAAAGGCTTGCGTGGAGCGTCCGGGTCCACAAATCCGGCGAGAGAGCGCAGCGCGCCCATCGCCGACATCTGGCGGCTGACAAGATCAGTGACGGAAGAATCCTCGAAATCGAGGTCACGGAGGCCGTCGGTCTGCGACATGACCTTCTCGTTGACCTTCATCATCGACACGGCGATAGCCATCTTCTCGTCATCGTCGATGTAGCAGCGGCCGAAAACGCTGTCCGGCTCGCTGACGGCTACGACCTTGACGGATTCCGGATTGTCAACCGAGGCGTAAAGCGCGGTCTGCGCCACCCGTACCGCCTTTTTCTGCGGTTTCTCACGCCAGCACAAGGCCATGGCAATAAGCCCCCATACCAGTGCGCCGCCGGCAAGCATGACGGCGAGTTTCGTTCCCGGCCTCATACTTTTATGACTTTTGACTTGTCAGGGGAAAGGCCGAGCTTGCGGCGGTATATCACGCCGTTCTCGCCGTACATCTCTATCTCTTCCGATGTGACGCCGGACTCGCATATCTCCCGCACCTCGGCGGCCGTCACAAGGTGTCCCCCGATGTTGCGCCATATCACGAAATCGCAGGGGGCGTCCTCCCGACGGTAGTTGGAGCAGTTGAAAGCCTTTGCGCCCACGCGGATCTCGCCGCCGCAGCGGGGGCAGCGCGCCACGACCGATTCCATGGCGATGGTGCCGTCGGCATTCATCACAAGCACCGTGGGAAATGCCTTCCACTCCTTTGTGGCGAAGCCGTCAAGCATGATGCTCCGTTTCTCCAGCAGTTCGGCAATCTCGGCGTCGGACATCTTGCGGTTGCCTATCACTCCGTTGATGAAGAGGCCGCACTTGCCGTCCTCCCCGGTATTGTTCTCGCAGCGGTAGCCTTTGCAGGTCTTTACCACGTTGCCGCCGCACACAGGGCAGCGGCCGATAATCTTTGTTTCGTTATCCATTGTCTTGAAATGTAATGTTGTTGATTCTGTCATCTGTATCTGATTGTGTTCCACTCCCACACAAGGTTTTCGGCAATGGCTTTGCCGGACATCACCGACGCCCAGCAGTCGGGGTCGAGCGAAAACCACAGGTCGTTCCACGATAGCGTGCGCACCTGCCATGCCAGGAGCCACAGGTCGGTGTTTATGGTTTCAAGCCGCGTCACGACCTCGTTGGCTATATAGTACCGCTCGGCCGAGTTGAGAAGGTTCACCTTATGTTTTTCCTTGCCGCCGTCGTCCCCCGTAACCGTATAGCTTCCGGAGGTCACGAGCTGTTTCATAAAGGGATAGAGCGCGGCCATCTGTGTGGCCGCGTCGGTCAGCTCGTCCGATACCAGCAGGGCTATCGCCGTGCCTTTGAGGTGGCCCGGCACCGACTTTCGCAGCAGGTCGCAGTTCTTGGGAATCTCCGTCAGCACAAGCTCGCCTGCACGCTTTATCTGATACAGGTTCTGCATCGCGCCCTGGGCGTTCGACAGGTATTCGAGCATCTTGTTCTCGACCGAGTGTACCCGGTCGAGGGCGACGGTCACGGCAGCCTCGGCAGCGATAATCCGCTCCTGGGTGGTCTTGCGCTTCTTGTGTATGCTCTTCAGCTCGGCGGTCTGTGCTATCACAGCCGCCGTCAGCGTCGGGTCGGTCTGCTGTGCCGCCATATACTGTCCCGGAAATGACAGGAGGGAAAAGGCGGCAAAGGCAAGTGTCTTGCGGGTAAGTGTTTTCATCGTTCAGTCACATTTTAATGCCGGGGTTCCTTCGTCCGGCAAGGTTTTCGTCACGTTCATACTTTGAGGTCATTATCTTGGGCTCGATACGTTTACCCAACAGGCAGTCGTTCCAGTCCTTGAAATCCTTTGGAGGCTGCCACTGACCCATGCGGTAGCGCACGGGTATATGTGTGCCGACCTGAGTGTATATCGACCGATCCGGTGCCAGATTGAAACTCGCGTCTTTTGACTCCACCATAAGTCCGGTGTCGGTCTTTGTGATTTTCAGCGGAATATCCTCGACCAGAGCCATGAGCCTCAGACCGTTTACCCTTCCTGCAAGGTCGTTGTCGAAGCAGTCATAGGCCCGGGCGTCGGGAAAACGCTCCATCACTCCCTGCACCTGACGGTCGGAGAAGGTGCCCCCGAGCGACACGAGGGCTATGTTCTCCCCCAGTCGCGTGCGGTTCATCTGGAAAAAGGCCATCGCGTCAAAAGCAGACTCGCAGAAAAACACATGCCGTACAAGGCCGTTTTTCCCGTGCGAGAGGTCTGCCACCCATGCGGCGGTCGATGAGTCGGTGCCGGCGGCCTTCGACTTGTAGCCGCCCATGCCCCTTATCTCATAACCGACAATGCTGTCGCTTCCTGCAGCGGTGTATGGAAATCCGATGTTGAAGCCGTTGAAGTTACCGTTGAGGCGGTCAGACACAAGGGAAATGAACGGGGCCAGGGTTTTCACTGTATCGGCCGAAAAACCCCGCTGTGAGAAGAGCCGGGGAATCCGGTCGGGGTCTATCGGCTTCGTCCTGTAACGTGCGGGATCGAAAACCTGCGGTGCCTCCCGGCCACGCGCATAATCACGATCCCTGCCGTAGTCAGGTTCCGGCATGTTGGCGAACTGCGCCATTACCCCGGCGATTTTCTGCCATTCGTTATGCCCTGTGGCGTTGAACGAACTCAGATTCTCGCGTATGAAGCTCACGACGTCCCCCTTGGAGCCGTCGCGCCGGAAGAAGGTCTGCGAGGCCTTGTCACGGCGGTTGCTCACTATGATGGTGTCACGCTTCTCCTTGCCGTCGCCCAGCACAAGCTCTATGTAGCGGCCCACGCCGGCCTTGCGGTCGAGGCGGTAGCCGAGCGAATAGGCCACATCGTCGATGCCGACACGCGCCTTCAGGTCCTTGAATCTTATTTTATAATCTCCCGTTGCCATGCCGTCATGCCATTGAAAGTGACTTGGACGCCTTGCGGTCTATGCCGGCAATCTCCGACTCGTAATGCTTCCGTATGGTGCTTCCGAGAAAAATATCCTTCTCGCGGCGGTCGGTAAGCTGAAAGTACATGCGGGCCGTGGAACGCTCGATGGGCTTCATGCCGAGATCGACGCCGTTGTAGGAGGCCCGTATGGCGAAATCGCCGGAACGGGTCTTTACGATGGAGGCGTTTTTGAAGGGGCATATCTCGTCCTCCGGCGCAGGCACCCACGGGTCGTTCTTCGCCAGATACGGTTGTTCCCCGAGTGCAAGACGCTGTGCGTCCACGCGGTCGAGTATCATTTCCGAGGCCTTGTTTACATCGGCCATCACCGACACAATGAACTTCGGTTCCTGTTTCAGTACCGAAATCCATGAATCGAGATATGCCGCCGAGTTGTCCGTAACCCTTGCGTCGAATCCCATCGAGTGGGATATCATGGCGGCGGTAAGCTCTGCCACCAGCTCCTCCTTGGCATATTTTGGGTCGCCGAACTTCGCTCCTGCCTCGCGGTTGAGTCTTTCGGGTGTCATGGTGGAGTGGGTCATCTCGTGCAGCATGGTCGAGTAGAACTCCATGCCGTCGCGATAAACCTCCTCCGGCGTCGTACCTTTGTTGAACTGCGCCTTCATGGGAAGCACCACTATGTCACGAGAGGGAGAATAGTATGCACCCTTCTCCTCGCGGTCGGCCTGGATATGGCACAGCCACGACTGCTGCGCCACCATGCTGTCAAGGGCAGAGTGGGCGTACATGCCCTGCGTGTCGCGCAGTTCCGGCACCTTGAAGCGGTCCAGTAGTTTCTGCATCCTCTCGGGCTGCACCTCCCGGAAATTGGTCTGGTCGAGGTTATAGACCGGAAATGCCTTCACGAAAGGGATTACATCGAGATTCTTCCTTTCATCCCTTGACATTGCCCTGTATTCATCGGAGCTTATCTTTCTGCCGTCCTTGTCGCGCACGAGCATGTCCCAGTATATTACCGGGAACGCCTTTTCTCCTTTCAGGACATGGGCCTTGAAATTGTGGGCCTGCCTGAAAGTCAGGAACACCGGGAGCTGATAACCTTGCGCGGCAGTATATAGCTGGAGGAAGAAGGAATTTGAGCCGGAGTAGTTACGCCCGATCACATTCTGAGGCAGGCCGGAGGAGGTCGCGCCTCCTATCCAGCCCTGCTGCCAGTCCGATTCCTTCATCTTCTCCATACGCTCTATCATCATCTGCGCGAACCGGTCAAGTGCCTGTTGTCCTGAGCCGCCGTGTCCGTCAGTTCCAGATGCCATAGCACTCGTCGTCGATAAGCTGACGCTCCATCATGTCTATCTCCGTTTCATCGTAGTAGAACTCTGCCGACTCTTCGGACGGCTCTATGCCGTGCTGTTCGCACCATTCAAGATAAGCCTCCGCGTCGTCGCTCTCAAGCAGGAAGCGAAGGTGTCCTATCTTGCCGTCCTGAAGGAGCTGGACCAGCTCGTCGTATTCTATTTTTGCCATTGCGGTATTCTTTTAGCGTTGATAAAAGTGTTTACATTTTCATGGAGGCGGACTTCTCCACCGACAGGGGCGCGGCCATCATCGCCGCTATCTCGCCACCGAGATACTTGGCCGCTATCTGCTCGCGTGTCGCGCTCTTGGCCTTGAAGAGCGAATAGCCGTCGTCGAACGATATTTCCTGCTTTGAGGTGCGGCCCAGACCTTCCCCGAGGTCGGCCGACACCTTCCATTTGCCGTCGGAACGGTCTTTGGCGACGCGGACGCCCTTGGGGTCTATGCCGTCGGGTAGACGGAACTGCGCGTAATGGGAAGGGAGGTGCAGACGCTCGCCGAAATTGCGCTCCACGAGCTGTCCGGGAGTCGCCACGCGGTCAAAGTAGGCGTTCAGGTCATCACGGGAGGCCGGGGCCGACATCTTCTTGTCGCCTACCTGCGCGTAGAACTTGTATCTGCCATAGTCCGCACGGGTTTCGTCGGTTTCCTTGTAGACATTGAACTTATCGACGGTCAGCGGTCCTGACGGCCCGGCAAGTCCGTTGGGATATTTGAACGCCTCTTCCGGCACTCTCGGCATGAGCTTTGTCGGATAGTAACGCTGCATGAGTTCCGGCACGCCTATCTCCTTCTTGTCGTAGGCGGCGACATCGGCCGGCTCCATCTTCTGCGGCTTGAGCTGCTGGCCGTTGATTCTGGCGGTGAAATACCAGTCCTCAGGGTTCACGTTGCTGCGGTAGGCATGGCCGTGTGTCACCTTGTCGCCGTTGACAGTCACCATCTGCGGCTCGCGTGGCTTCCGCTCCGTGGCGGCGTCGCCCTGTCCGGCACTATGTGATGTGGATTCGGACTTCTTTTCTTTCGGGTTTTCGCCATCTGCCGGGACCCCGGCGGTCTTTCCCGGCTCCTCCTGGGGAGCTTTCTCTTTCTTTTTTCTTGGCATATCGTTTTCTTTTTTGATTGGTTCCTTTATAGGGCCGGATGTATCAAGGCCGTCCGCCTCTTTTTTCTTCCGCTTCGGATCTTCAAGCTGCTCGCAAATGGCGACTCTCAGACCGGCCCTTACAAGGCGGGGAAGATAAGTGTCGAGTGCGTGGTATGGAAATCCGGCAGTCCTGATTGTGGTGTTGTCCGGAAGGGGGCGTTCTCTGAGTTCTATTCCGAGAACGGAAGAAGCCTTGTCAGCATCCTGGCGGTATGTCATGTAGGTATCGCCGGTGCGGAACAACAGAATTGCGTCCGGATGCCTCTTTTTCATCTCGTCAAACTGCCCGGCAAGCGTTTCATCGGGAATGTCCGTTCTTTTTTGTCCGGCCATGAATATCAGAGTTTGAATCCGGATTTGCGTTCTATCTCGCGAGTGGTGTCAAGCCGTATGGCACGTTCTTTTGAGTCATGCTCGACTACTTTCCGGTATTCCCAGCGGTTCCTGTCGGTCATAACCAGTCCGAGATATTCCGGGTGCCGCTCGTCATACTGTAGTTTCTGCTGCCGCTCCCATTCCCGGAGGTCGCCTTTTACCACCCTGAAGCCCTGAGGCTCGCGCAGGTCGATGCCCACCGACACCTTTTCGCCTCCTACATCAAGCTCCACCGGTTTGCCCTCGCGGGCCTGCTGCTTCTGCTGCGCCCCAAGCTCTATGTCGTTGACTTTCTCCATATCCTTAAGCCGCTGCTCTATCTGTATCTCGGTAATACGGCGGTGCATGACGGATTTTGTTTCGGGGTCAAGCTGGAGATACTGCTGTGTTTTCTCTCCGTTGACATCCACGGCTTTTTGCAGTACCTCTCCACGACGGAGCGCGTCAGCCTCCTGTCGGGAGAGGCGCAGCACGTTGTCTTTCTCGATTGAGAGTTCACGCTGCACCGGGTATGCGATGAGTGTGGGATTGCCGTCTTTGTCGGCGGAGAGCTGGAGTTTAAGGGGCAATTTAAGGACTGTGCCGTTGCCGGCGTCCAGTGACACCTGCAACAGCGGTGTGACTTCTCCGTCGATGAGCTTACGCCTGACATCCTGCGGAAGTCTGTCGGCCTTCTCCCGGTCTATGCCTAACAGTGCGAGTTTATCATAAGGCAGGGAGCTTTGCTGATTTTTGTTCGGAATTTCCATATCAGTAGATAAGTGGTTGTAAATTTGCGGCGTAACCGCTTGTCGGTGCCAAAATTATCCCCATATGATTGCTAAATCAGAAATTCCGAACATTTTTGTTGCCTGTGTATGTGTGTTTTTCTGCGCGCAGCATGCCACAGCGCAGTTCCATACCATTACAAAAGATTCGCCGGTGACGGCTGAAATGCACAAGGCGTCAATGCAAATCGTTGAAAACAAGAATAATGCGGAGCCGCATATGGATAATCCTTTGCAAAATGCCGTAAAAAGGACGGTCAAGCACGGGAATGAGGTAAAAGCACACAGTGTCACAGGTTCAAAGTCGCAGCGCAGGAATATACGCGGCACCGACAGCTTGCCGGAGCTGACTGTGCCAAACCTTATTGAAGAGATAAAGCTGAACGGCATAAAATATCCCAAAATCGTGCTTGCGCAGGCCATTCTTGAAACCGGATGGTTCAAGTCGTCGGTATGCCGCAACAAGCATAACCTTTTCGGCCTCACCAATCCGAGGACAGGCGAATACTATGAGTTCGCGCACTGGACGGAGAGCGTAAGGGCATACTATACGAAAGTGCAGTACCGCTACAAGGGCGGGAACTATCTTTTATGGCTCAAAAACATCGGCTACGCCGAGGATCCGGGCTATATCCGTGCAGTCATCCGGGTGCTTCGTCAGATTTAGCATGAAATAGCACGGATAACCGTAGAATCCTTATACATAGAGGTTACCGAATACTTGAAATGTCAGAATAATTGAGTAATTTTGTAGTTGAATTAACATTTTTGAATGGCAAGAAGAAAAATACCATATAACAAAAGGGCTACGACCCATGAGGAGCAGATAGCTATACTCCGCAGACATGGTGTGGTAATTTCCGATGAAGCCAAGGCAAGGGAGTATCTGGCGGACATCGGATACTATCGGCTGGGGTTCTATCTGTATCCTTTTGAGAAAACTTATCCACATCTGGATTATCGGCGGCAGCATAATGTCGAGCATGGTACCCGTATAGAGGATGTGGTGGCTTTATATTATTTTGATATAGATCTTAGAAATATCCTGAACAAATATCTTTCGAGAATAGAAGTCGCTATCCGCACGACAATAGTATATGAGCTATCCAACAAGTATAAGGCAAATCCGACATGGTTTGTGGACCCCAATGTCGTTTCCGCTAATTTCATTCGGAAATTCCCGGGTGAGGCGTACCGCTCAATAAAGAACAAACTGCCCATACAGCGACATCATTCCAAATATACCGGTCAATTCGCTCCCGCATGGAAAACGATGGAGTTTATGACGCTCGGTAATCTTGAAGTCCTTTATGACAATCTTGTCTGGGACAGGGATAAAAGACTGATAAGCTCGCATTTCAAAGAATTGGCTATCGAAACATTCAAAAGCTATCTGACAGCATTAAGGGAAGTCCGTAACGCATGCGCTCATGGCAATCTTCTTTTCGGAATGACATTATCCTCGGGCATCAGGACCGGCGAAGCCTGTGCTTATTTCAATGGGAATGACAACCAGACCTTCAAGGGGGCAATGCGTGTTGTGGATTACCTGTTAAGGCAGGTTTCGGTGAACCGGGCTAACGATATGTGGCATGAAATATATAAAGCGACAGACCTGCTTTATCAAAAGACACCCTCGATGCAGCCAATCGTCGAAAACCAGACAGGTATCATTGTCCCGAAAAAGAGTGCGGTCAGGCGCGGGATAGATGTGATTAAATCAAAAATAGTTAAATTGCGAAGAAAAAGGCACTGATAATTTGTTG
Source organism: uncultured Muribaculaceae bacterium (assembly GCA_910584525.1). GTDB lineage: Bacteria > Bacteroidota > Bacteroidia > Bacteroidales > Muribaculaceae > Lepagella. The sequence continues at coordinate 13,271 of CAJUAT010000058.1, forward strand.
GATTAGAAAAGTCTTGTTACCTTTGCAAAAGAAAAAGTGTATTTGGATGGCCCCGATGCTGCCAACTGCACTATAAACAAGATTAAATCGAGTCCAGCTCCATGGGTTGGGCTCGTACCTTTTTTATAAGGGTACCCCGCAAGTTACCCCACAGGATACCACACAAGACAGCCGCCAGGTCTTTCTCCTGACGGCTGTCATAATTAAGAACATAATGCAATGAGCAGCAGATGTGCGGGGTAAATCGCATAGAAGGCATACTTGGCTATGCTGCCCCGGATAAATCCCCGTGTGCCGTCATATAGGAAGATAACGGCGGAGGCAAGCATGGCTCCGGCTATGCCGTAGTGTGCCATAAGCGGAAATGTGAAGATAATCTGCAGGAGTGCCTGTGATGGGAAATGTGTCGATGAACGTTCCAGCCACGGACGCATGGTGCCGTGCCGGAGAATATGGAAAAGAAAAATCATCAGCACGCCGCGCCAGTCATAATCGGTACTGAGCCACCATGCCAAAGCCGCGACAGCCAGCACTACGATGAAAGAGAGCGGTCCGTGTTCACACAGCCGGTCGAACACCGCCAGAGCCGCCACCCCCAGCGAGAGAGTGAACATGACATTATGCGAGCCATCGGCACCGTTAAGCATATGCCAGGGCAGTTCGCTTATAATTCCGAAAAGTACGAGAATCAGAAAATATCTCAACCTGTTGCGGCAGTTGGCGAATCCTTCCGCCACAAGGAAAGCGAATACCGGGAACGCAATGCGCCCGAAGGAGCGGAACACGCCGTAAAACGGCGCGTCCGGCCCCATCAGGAAATATGCGCAGTGGTCGGCCACCATCGAGAGGACGGCTATAATCTTCAACGCGCTGCCACTTGCCCTGAGGGAAAGAGGTATGTTGAATGTGGCAGTGTTATTCATACGCAACTGTATTGTAAGAATGGATGTTACTGTATCCCGAGAAGTTCCTTTACCATATCCTCCACCTCCCGGTTGACACGCTTGAAATTGCGGTTAAGCATAATCTCCTTCTCGCGTTCGTCGGCGAAAGTATAGATTTTCGGAAGCTCGACATAGTGCGATTCCTCCTCTTTGATACGCTCCATGTCGAAATTGGTCTTGCAGAAATACTTGGTGGTCTTGAACTCCTCCGACTGCTCGATGTCGAAATGCGAGAGCATGCTCTTGTCGGTTGCCGTGAAGTCACGCGCCGCCTGTCCCGCGAGCCAGCCGGTAGCCATGTCAGCTATCTTGGCCGCCGGAACGAGGTAGTCCATTTTCTCGGATATGGAGGTCGATACCTTTGAGTCGTTTATCGTTATCGAGGTTGAAGTCTGCTTCGCCTTGCCGAACACGTCATTCTGCGCCCATTCAAGGGTTTCCTTGTTTCGTGCCGCGCCCATGAAGATATTGCCGCAGGTAGTGATGATTTTTTGCATACCCACTTTGCCGTAGTCAGCCTCCAGCTGGGGAAGCTCCTGAAATCCGAGAGTCACAGCTACTTTGTTGCTTCGCGCCGTACCGATTAGGCGGTCTATCTTATGGAAATACAGCGTCGGCAGCTCATCGACGATAATGCTCACAGGGATATTCCCCTTGGAATTTACACGCGTTATAAGACGGTTCAGCACAAGAGCGTTCAGAGAGCCTATGACCTGCTCCTTCTCCGGGTCGTTGGCAATCACGAGATAGCTCGGGGCGGCAGGGTCTGAAATCTTGAGGTCGAAATCGTCACCGGTGAACACCCAGTAGGCCTCAGGCGACACAAGACGCGCCGCGTTTACACGCAATGTGCCTACCATGCCTTCCAGCTGGTCGTTGGCCTTGTTCTCATAAGCTGACTTGAAGGGAGCCATCAGCGAGGCTATCTTGTCGTCCATCATCAGAATGTCGAACACCTCCGAATACTTGCGCCCGAGGAACGACAACACATGCGGCATATCCGAATATTCCCCGGTTATAGTGTCCGGCACGACCTCGTTGCCGGCATCGTCCTCATACCAGCTGCGGTCTATAATAATCAGCTTGCCGAGGCGGTCTATGTATGAGAAACCTTCGAGTTCGACAAACATCCTGTCCTCGTCTGTCGATACATCGTTGCCGTTGCAGTCCACGAAGTCAAGTATTACCGCGCCTTTGTCATCTATGGCGTTGTAGTCGTCCCAGTTGCGTATCACTATTTC
>CAJUAT010000059.1 GCA_910584525.1 uncultured Muribaculaceae bacterium
TTTGGTTAGGGGGGATACTACTCCTTACGATGAAATAACGTTTTAGAGGAAAGTTTCAGATATAATCGTTACCTTTGCAACCTAAACGTTCATGTCTGAAAATGACCAAATCATTATCCAAGACATGCGGCGCGAGCCGAAAAATCTTTATATGAATGAAAGCGAAAGAGATACAAGAACTTTTCAATAGCTTTGAATCCATAGCCATCGAATATGAGGGTGTGGAGTGTTGGAGCGCGAGGGAACTCTCATTGGCTTTAGGTTATTCTCAATATCGCAACTTCCTTCCTGTAATTGAGAAATCCAAAGAGTCATGTTCTAATGCGGGGGAATCTGTGTCCGACCATTTTGCGGACATCCGCAAAATGGTTCCGCTTGGCTCAAGCGCTGAACGTCAGATAGATGACGTGATGCTGACGCGATATGCTTGCTATCTAATTGCCCAAAATGGAGACCCGCGTAAATCCGAGATTGCTTTCGCTCAGAATTACTTCGCCGTGCAGACACGCCAGGCTGAACTTGTGCAACAACGCCTTCTTGATTATGAGCGTGTCCAGGCTCGTGCCAAACTTGCAGAAACCGAACATACTCTTTCCGGTGTACTCTATGAGCGTGGTGTTGATTCTCGTGGCTTTGCGATAATCCGAGCAAAAGGAGACCGCGCATTGTTTGGCCTTGACACCGCAATGATGAAACGCCGGGTAGGTGCTCCCGAAAAAAGACCGCTTGCCGATTTCCTTTCTACAATCGCAATTAAGGCTAAAGACCTTGCGGCAGAAATGACCTCGGTCAATGTTCAGCAGAAAGATCTACATGGTCAAATCGGTATTGAGCGCGAACATGTAGACAACAACAGTGCTGTGCGTAATATGCTACTTGACCGTGGAATACGCCCGGAATCATTGCCTCCTGCCGAGGATGTGAAGAAAGTAGAGCGTCGACTTAAAGCCGACGAGAAAAAAATTCTTCCCAAGAAAAAGAAATGAAGTTGTCGTACATTTTCTCGATTTCCCCGACCGCTGGAAGACATAGCAAAAGTAGCCGCCCAAACTCTGGACGGCTATCTTTTTATGTCCATCCTGCTATCGAGGACGGTGGTACCTGATGTATAAGGATAGTGTTATCTGACAATCACTTTACGGGTGGTTCCATCAGTCCTGACGAGATAGATTCCGGGAAGAACACTTATCCGAATCTCCGGGTTGCCGAGGCTCTTGTGGAGCAGGCGCCCGTCGATGTCGGCGACGGTGACCTCGTCGGCATTACAGATGAATATGGTATTTGCGGCAATCCTTATCACGGCATTGGAGCGGGTGCCGTCAACAGCACTGATTATGCCGGCCACGTTGGAGGCTCTTGACTCCTCGCCGCTGTAAACAGCCGTGACGTAATATCTCAGCGAATCGGAAGAGCGTTTGGGATCGCTGTATGTTGTGGCTGTCACCGGCCGGTCGTTCAGCCGTACACCGTTGCGATACACATTATAGCCGTCGAGTACAGGCACTGCGGCATCGAATGAGAAATCATCGAGCATCAGCAGGAAGGCCCCTGTGGCGCAGTTGCGTATGGCGAAATATTTGCCCCCGGCCGGTATGTCGATGGTATATTCGGTCCATGTGCCCGGAACTGCATTTACCGCGTCGGAAAGTATGAAGGAATCGATGTCTCTGCCGGCAGTGGAATATCTCGTCTCGATTTTTTCAGGATATTCGGCGGAATAGCTTTTCGCCCAGAAACGCACTGTCTGCGCTTTACCCGACAATTCGGGAGAGATGAGCCAGTCATCGCTCGTACCATTGTCGTAGCGGAACATTGAGGCCAGGAATTTTGTGCCGGAATGGGGTTTGTATGAATCATCCCAGTAAGAGCCGTCTCCTCTGTCGAACACAAAGAACGATCCCAGGGAATTTTTAGGATTATTGGGAACTTCCTTATTCTGGAATCCCCCGATCGGACTGCGGTCCATATCGGCGAACCGCCAGTCGCCCACGTTGAAGTTGGCAAACGAGTCGTAGCTTTCGATGTCGTCGTCGGTCTTGCCTCCCCATCCCGAGAGGTCGGGAGCTGTCCATGTGAGGTCATAAGTCTCGCCGGAGGCATTGACAGCAAGGTCGGAAGGTGCCGGTCGGGCTGTGCGCAGAATCCGCAGCTTAGTATCGTCAGATACGTTGTCGGAAAGGTCTTCGTCGCCGGCGAGAATCACTTTTGCAGTGAGTATGTTCTCATCGGAGGCGTCATGCGGAAGTCTGGCGCGGAACGACACACTGCCATATGCCCCGGCATTTATCGCAGCGCCGTCGTCAACAACGGCAAATGCCTCTTTGTCATCGTTGAGATATAATTCCACCGCATAGTTGGCGGCAGTGACGGAACCCTTGTTCTGGAGATTCACCGTGATGTCGAAGTCGGTTCCGGCCTCGACATGATCCGGAGTCTTTACGTCGCTGACAGCCAGGTTGCAGTCATATCCCTCCGCAACGTTCAGCGCATCGATGAATGTATATTCATAGTTCTTCGTCACAGCCTTGATGGATATTTCAATCTGCTGACCCTTAAAGGCAGAGAGATTTACGCGGGCCGTGCGCCATACATTCTCCTCATTGCAGCAGATGTCCTTGACGCTCTTGCTGAAAACGGGAGTAAAATCAGCTTCCATACCAGATTTCTTAACGGCTACCACAATCTCGTTGAGGTCGGCACTTCCGCCCGGGATGCTTAGAGTTGCGAATGATAGTTCCGGTTTGACAGCTTTACGCAGGTCAATCTTGCCGGTGAATATCTCGCCGCTGTAGTCTTCATATTTGGCTCTGCCGGCGGCATATCCGTTGTCGCCGTCGTAGCTCTTCATATTGGCGAGCGACGCATCGGTATTTATCGTCCACTTGTAAGTGTTTATGAGATCGGCATTGACGCTTCTCTGGCCTATGATATGTTTGATTGCGCCGTTGGCAAAGGATTCCAGCCACGGGTATGCGTCGGGTTCGCCGGCAGGCACCAAGGGAGAAGTCTCCTCATAGGAATGACCGCTCATAGTATGGGCACGTACAGCAACCTGGATGAACTTCTGACGTTTACCTTCCTCCACGGCGGTAAATGTATACCGGGGTTCGGTAAGGTTCTCTGCGAGGAGTCTGTTGCCGTCGGTGACATCGGTAATGGAATAAGTCACCTTTGAAGGATTCAGCGGCTTGCCTGTGACGTCCAGAGCCGGCGGTGTCCATGAGGCCGTGACACGCCCGTGGACAGACGTCTCCACTATCTTTATGTCGGTCACTTCCGTAGGTTTGTTGATGCCCACATACACCATGGTGTCAAGGCTTTCTCCCGCTCCGCTTTCATTGTAGGCCATCACGCTGACGGTCTGTTCGCCGATGGTGTCGGCAACGGCCTCTATGTTGAAACTTCCGCCGGGTGCGATGCCCGTTACCGTCTTAAGGAGCCGGCGGTTGCTGAATACATCCATTCTGGTGATATCCGACAGGCTTTGTCCGTTAACGGTTTTTGAAGGAGCCGTACCTGTCACTGTGATTTTTTTCTCACCATCGGGATCGGGTATCACTAAAGCCTCCGGAGCCGCCGGGGCTGTGGCCTTGATGCCTCGGGAAACCGTGATATTGTCGGCATATACCCAGTTGCCTCCTTTGGGTGTAAGGGCGTGAATGCCGAAATAGTAAGTGCCGTTGGCCGCGGGCGTAAACTGCCCTTCAATTCTGACGGCATTGCGGCCGGTGACAACGGTGACCGGAATCACTTCAACAGACATGCCTTCAGCCGTAGGGGCATTACCGACCTTCGCCTCGATTTTTTCCTCGCCGGCAAAGAGCCCTGTCCGAGTCTCGAAACTAAATTTGTAGATGCAACCGCCCTCAAGCTTCATCGGCGGAAGAATCAGCCAGTCGTCCTTGGCAACGAATCCCTGGCTGCAGTTGACTGTGGGCCCGAACTCCGGATGATTGTCAAATGCCCAGGTCTTTTTGTTTTTGGGCACGTTGATTACCGTAAAATCGAAAAATGACTCCGGGTCGGAGAAGTCGCAGAACCAGGGAGCGTCGTTTACTCCCAGACCGATTTTGGGAGAAACGGTTTCTTCGGAGGTTTTGGTGTTGTTGACAGCCGTCACTTTATAATAGTAGGTGACATATCTGTCGGGAGTGTCGATGCTTTCAGAGAATGAGTTTTCAGCTATGCCGGAGGCAACAGTCACGTTTCCGGGCATTCTGACAACATTATATGTGATCTGCGGCATATAGCCGCCGGCAACGGAGGTGGTCACTTTGTTCCAAGAAAGGGAGAATCGGCCGTCGGCATATGTGTTTTTCAGGCCGGTAGGAGCCTTTGGAGTGGCCATTCCTATGAACATAGCCTGCTTAGCCGTACGGCTGACGCCGGCCTCGTTGGAGAGCTGCACTTTGAAAACGTAATTACGGTCTTCGTCAAGCGTCATGGGTACTGATACATTGCTGCCATAGGATGCTGAACCGGAGGCTGCCTGGACGCCGTCACGCCATATGACATAGGTCAGTGTGCCGGAAGCCGCCTCCCCGTCGGCAGTGGTGGATGGCGTGGTGATGTCCACGCTGCCCGACAGCGACCCTTCCGGAAACGGAAGTGCCATGACGGGGTCGCCGGGCGCCTTGTCTGACGGTGTGAACGGGAAATAGATGCCGGTTATCTGGTCGGAATATTTATATTCCTGCAGGAGTGTGGCCTGAGCTGTCCTGATATTTATTTCATACAGTTTGCCTGAGCCGTCCTCGGGGTTGCAGCTATAATAGAACTTGTCGTCGCGGGTGTCGATGCATCCGCCGCAAAGGTATTTGGCGGCGAGTCCGGTGTTGCCGACCTTGGTCATGGCTCCCGTGGACTTGTCAAGGACTTTCCAGAGAATGCCGGTATTGTCGATGGCATAGATGTAATTGTCGGAGGCAATGCTCATGGCAGCCCATGGAGACTCCACATCGCATATTTTCACAAGAGAGCCGGAAGCCATGTCGAGATTCGCGAGCATGTGACCCTGGCCGGTGGAGTTCGGGAATGTGCCGTACACCTTGCCGTCGGCATCGGCCACCGCCGTAGTGGCCATGCGTTTCTGGTCGAGCATCATTTTTGACACCTGTTTCCAGGTGCTCATGTCATAACCCAGTACTCCATATACGGGGCGTCCGTTGTCGCGATAGTAGGCCGATGAATAATACACGTCGTCGATTACCCATGCACCGTATCCTCCCGACACGGTGTTGGTGGTGAGGCGCGTGAACTCTCCGGTGGCGGTGTTGACTTTGTACATGCCCAGATGGGCACTGCCGGAGGTCTTGCCCTCTTCCGGCTTTGAGGCTACAACGTTGCCGACTATCTCGACTCCTTTCGCGGACATATATGGAGGTGCCGTGGGAAGGGTTTCCGTAGAGTAGGCTGATGTAGCGCTTGTTGCAATAAGCGTGCTGATAATCGCTGCATACAATCTCTTCATAGCTGTTATATTTTTGGATACTATTATACCGTACATACATGCCGGAACAGAATCCGGCGTGCCGGGCGCATGCCGATTGGGGCTGTCCGGCTCAACAAAGGTAGTATCCATCGCAATTACAAGCAAATCAGAGATTTACGATTACGACAATTTTCCGTATTCGTAATAAATTGCCGTTATCGGTAGTGTATTTTACCGATTGCCGGAGTCGAGTTTCATGGCACTGTTGCGATAATTGGCCGGAGTGATGCCGGTTTCGTCCATGAAGCGGCTATAGAAAGTGGAAAGAGAGTTGAAGCCCAGGTCGGACGACAGTTTCTTGATAGGGGTGTTGTCAAGGGGGTCCGACAGCCTGCGCATGGCTTCCTTGATGCGCAGTCCGGTGATGAATTGGGTAAAGGAGATTCCGTAATAGTCGTTGATGATTTTTGACAGATAGGTACGGTTGGTTCCAATCATCTTTGCGATTTTCTCCTTGGATATGTCGTTGGCGGTATATACTTCTGGATCAAGCATCAGGGCTTCGAGGCGTCCGAGAATATCTATATATTTTTCGTGCGAGAGTGTCGGGGTACCCTGACTTTCCCCGTTACTGTCGGAATTGACGGTTTTCAGCCGCTCATCCATTTCGTGGATTGTTTCGCGGAGCACTTTCTCATTTCTGGCCGTGTCGGCCGTCTGTTTGACTATGGCATCATATAGCCGTGTCTTATGCCGGTAGAGAATTATCAGCGGTATGCAGGCGAGCAGTATCACGGTTATCACGATTGTCAGCAGGGTGACCAGCTGTCGTTCCTTAAGAAGACGGAGCTCATTGCGTACTATGGCATTCTCTGCCATCTCGTGGTCATAATGGGATTGAAGGTCCCGGATTTTCTCTTTATCCTCCAGAGACGTGACGTGTTCGTATTCCTCATCATGGATTTTTTTGTAGATGTCGCCTTCACGAGTGAGTCCCAAGGCATAATATGTCTGATAGAGGGCTTCAAGCAGAGGGATACGGAAGAAGTTGTCGCCACGCCGGTTCATTTTTGTTTCCGCGGTCTTCAGTATCTCAAGGGCTTTTGTCTTGTTTCCCATCGACAGCATCATTCCGGAATATGAAATGGAGGTCTTTATGAACATCTCGGCATCATCGGCTGCAGCCTTGAGAGCCATATTCATATATTTGCGGGCCTCGTCATAATTTTTGCCTTGAGCCATTATTTCGCCGTATATGCGATAGAGGTTGCATGCTTCGTCATAATGGTTTTCCACAAGGATATTCTCGGCTTCCTTTATCATCCTCAGCGCAAGTTCCGTCTCGCCGCGTTGCCTGTACAGGTCGGCTGAGGCTATGGCTCCGGCACATATTATCCGGTCGTCGTTATGCTCTTTCCCATAGTTGTAGCTCTCAAAGGCATATCGCAGACCTGTGCCGCTGTTGTTGCCGATATGTGTGAGGGCTATGTTGGCGAGTAATATACCGTACAGGGAGGTGTTTCCTCCACGCCGTGCCGCCTCCAGTCCCCGGTAGAAGTATTTTAACCCGAGATTGCTGTTTTTCTTGATCTTGAGGTAATATAATCCCAACCCGTTGTCAACGGAAGCCTGAGCGAAATCATTGCCTGTACGGCGGCACAGTTCGGCGGCCTCGTCAAGCAGCGGAAGGGCGTCGACTGCCGTCTGCCCATTGAGAATGGCTCCCTGGCTCTTGATTGTCAGAGCGTATATGCGCAGGTCAGGAATGTCATGGCGTGTCGTGCCCATAATGCGGAGCATACTGTCGCCTATCAGATATGCCTGTCTGTTGTTGTTGCGCCGCAACGCGTCGAGTCCCTGCTCTTTCAGAATGGACAACTGCGTGTGCGTATCGCCTGGCGTGTTGTCGCTCTTGCCGCATCCTGCCGCACATGCCGTCAGCATGATCAGGCCTACAATAATTTTAAGAGCGCGTTCCTTAAAATTTCGAGGCCGTAGGGGCGGCTCTTTTCGAGCAAATTTTTCGAGTCGAGGAGGGAGCGATGCGGGCATCGTGACCGACGAGACCTCGGAAAAGATGCCGAAAAGAGACGGGGCGGAGGTAATTTTAATGTCGTCGGAGTTATTCCTATGATTGAAAAATATCTCGTCCGATACCCTTCCGGTCTCGGCATCTGAGAATAATGATTTATTATTATTCTTTAATATGAGGATACGCGATTTGAGAAAATATTATAATTAACAAAAATGTTATACAAGCGCATTTTAACAATATCGGAGGCCCTGACGCGGAGGAAGTTACCTTCGCCCTCGCAGACTTGGCCGCTTTTAGCCGCTTGCTGTCAGTCACATACCTCGGTATGCTCCTTCAGCAACCGGCTAAAATCGCCTCAAGTCTGCGACCCCTACAGCCCCGAAATTTTAAGGAACGCGCTCTAAGGAGCGCGTTCATAGCATTATCCGCCGATGTCGCCAGAAAGGGCATGTCGGTAATTTTTGATTGAGATGCCATCGAACTCGGGCATCGTGTTGCCGGAATAAATCACGGTCTTGTCGTTTGTCAATTCCGGAAAGGCTTTCTCAAAGCTTTTCAATCCTTTCGTAAAGTCGGGGTGAAAAGTCGCCGAGGATTTGATTTCATGGCAATCATATCCGGAGCCGTTTTTTACCAATAAATCCACCTCGTTTCCATTGGAATCTCTATAAAAATATAATCCTCCGTTATGTCCGGAATTATATGTATTTTTAAGGAAATCCGTCACCACCATGTTCTCAAACAGGTGACCGCGCATCTTGTCGCGGTCGAGGGTCTGCGGCGAATCAATGTCAAGCAGATAGGATGCCAATCCACAATCGGTGAAATAGATTTTAGGACTTTTGGTAAGGCGTTTACGAGTGTTGGCATAAAACGGCGGCAGGAGATAAATAAGGTAAGATGCCTGAAGTACCGATACCCATGCGTTTACGGTATTCACCGCAACGCCTAATTCGTTTGACAGTTCCGAAGCTTTGAATATGCTTCCTATACGGGCGGCGCAAAGCCTTATGAACCGCTGGAACAAATCAAGATTCCTGACGGCAAGCAGGTCGCGGACATCTCTCTCAAGATAAGTCTTCACATAGTTTGGGAAAAGTAGTCTCGGTATGTTTTTCCCGCTCCACAATGCCGGGTAAAATCCTTTGTATATAATGTCGGCAGTAGCGATATCCCTATCGGCCGGGGAAATCTCCGACAGCGACAATGGCAATAATTCGAAGACTGCCGAGCGGCCCGCCAGGGACTGGCTGACTGACTGCAATAATGAGAAATGCGAGCTGCCTGTAATATAAAACCTGCGTTCGGGCTCAAGATCCACTATCCCTTGAATATATGACAGCAGCTCCGGAACATTCTGCACCTCGTCAATTATAACACCCTCATGAAATTGTGACAGGAATCCCCTCGGGTCATCCTTTACCGACAACCTAATATCGGGGTCCTCCAGGGAATAATAAGGAAGCTGAGGATAAATATGGCGGAGTAAAGTCGACTTGCCCGACTGGCGAGGACCTGTCAGAGTTATTACCGGAAAATACCTTGCAGCTTCTATGATCGAGGCTGTCATGGCACGAGGAATGTAGAGGTTGTCCATACTGTTTTATGTAAATTTGCAGTAACACTGCAAATTTACATAAATTGTTCCGTCTCTCCAAATCACGGGGAAAAGAAATAAACCCAACCTGCTATTCGTACATTTTCTCGATGATGTCGGCGTAGTTGCGGGCCAGGATGGGGCGGCGCACCTTCATGGTGTTGGTGACTTCGCCGTTCATGATGGAGAAATGGTGTGGCAGCAGCGTGATACGCTTGATTTTCTCGAAGTCGGCGATGTCTTTCTGGTAGTTCTGTATCTGGCTCATAATGAAGTCCACCACCTTAGGATTGGCCACGAGGGCTATGGTGTCGTCGGTATCGATGCCTTTGTCGTCGGCCCATCTGCGCAGATGTGAAAGGTTAGGCACCACAAGGGCGGTCACGAATTTACGCCGGTCGCCGATTACGGCCACTTCGTCGATGTACTTGTTTTCGGCGAGACGCGACTCCATCATCTGGGGGGCGATGTATTTGCCGTTGGAGGTTTTGAAGAGGTCCTTGACGCGTTCGGTGAGCACGAGAGCGCCGGAGGGGGTGAAATGGCCGGCGTCGCCGGTGCGGAAATAACCGTCGTCGGTGAAGGCGGCTGCATTCGCCTCGGGATTGTTGTAATATCCGGGGGTGACGGTGCCGCCCTTGACGAGAATCTCGCCGTTGTCGTCGATACGGACCTTTATGCCTGGGAGGGGCACGCCGACAGTGCCCAGCTCCCATCCGGTGTCGGGGAAACAGGCGACGGTGGCCGTGGTCTCGCTGAGACCGTAGCCGATTATTATGTCAATGCCCACGGCACGCATGAACTCGCAGATCTTGTCGGAGAGCGGAGCGCCGGCCGTCGGAAAGAAGTTGGGGTCGGGAATGCCTATGGCTTTCTTCAGCCGGGAGAAAATCTTGCGGTCCCAGAAACGGTATTCCTTTTCGAGGAGCCATGGAGCCGGGAGACCGAGACGCCTGTAATGGCAGTTGCGGCGTTTGCCCACATGAATCGAGCGCTTGACCATCAGACGGCTCAACGGCGACATTTCGGCGATTTTCTCCTTGACGCCGGCATATACCTTCTCCCAGAAACGGGGCACGCAGCACATCAGGTTGGGGTGCACGTCGTGGATGGTGTCCTGGATAAGGCGCGGGTCATAGTTGACGGCAATGGTCACGCCGCGCGATATGCAGAAGAAGCACCAAGCCTTCTCGAGGATATGGCTCATGGGGAGGAAAGCCATCGAGAGGTCATGGTCGTTGATACCGCGCAGCAGCTTCAGGTGTTTGGCGATACATTCGTCATAATTGCGGTGGGATATCACGACACCCTTGGGTTCGCCGGTGGTACCGGAAGTATAGATTAGGGTGGCCATATCGTCGGGGAGACCCCGGTCGATGCGGTCCCGGACCTTTTCCTCCACATCGGGGCCGGCCTGCATGCCCAGACGCACGAAGTCGTCCCAGAAGATGGTCACGGTATCATCGGGCTGCAGCGTCAGTTCAGCGTTCTTGTAAACCACTATGCGGCAGATCTGACCGGGATGCTCTTTCCAGTAGCGGTAAGCCATCGGGTACTGATGCTTGTCGCCAACGAAGAGCACCTTGGCGCCGCCGTCGCGGACTATGAAGTCGAACTGCGACTGAACGGAGGAGGCATATATCGGAATCACGGCGATGCGGTTGCGGAAAGCGCCGAACTCGGTGATCAGAATCTGGGGGGTGTTGGGGGAGCAGACGGCCACGGTATCTTTCTCGTCGAGGCCTAAGGCAGCCAGGGCTTTTCCGGCAATCTCAACCTGCAGGGCGAACTCTTGCCAGCTTGTCGACAGCCATTCACCATCTTTCTTCCAGCAGAATCGGTAGGCTTCCTTGTTTCCCAGACGCTCGGCCTGGTGCGGTATTATCTCAACTAATCTGTTTGCCATCGGTATGGTCTAACGTTTGATACCCCTGTCGAGCATTTTGCGCTTTACGAGCATCCTGACGGGAGTCGGGGTGATTCCTACGGCGAAAATGGCAAGACGGTTGATGGGGCCGTTGATATATTGTTTTTTGCCCTTGAGCATTTTGTCTACGGCCTTGCGGACAAATTTCTCGGGAGTCTGCACGGCATGAAGTCTGATGGCGAGACGCATGAGGTTGTCGGGGAGGCCGAAGAGTGAAGTGGCGATACCTCCGGGGCATGCGGCGGTGACAGAGACGCCGCTGTCGCGCAGTTCGTAATGCAGGGCGCGTGTGAACACGCGTATATAAGCTTTGGTGGCGGCGTACATGGCGATGCCGGGCATCGGAGTCCAGCACGACATCGACGACATGTTCAGGATTCGTCCTTTGCCACGGGCGCTCATGCGCAGCCCGAAGGCGCGGCTGAGCTTGGTGACGGCCCGGCAGTGCAGGTCGATGAAGCAGTCGAGCTTCCCTTCGGAAGTCTCGCCTACGGTGTTGAAGCTGAAAATGCCCGCATTATTGACGAGAATGTCGGCCTCCATCCCTTTGGAGTCGAGGTATTCCAGGATTATCTCATGGGCCAGGGGGTCGGTGAGGTCGCAGAAGAAGGGATAAGCGCCGACACCTGATTCCTCGATGCGGCGTGCCGCCTCCTGGAGCTCTTCGTTCTGATTGGATACGGGCATTATGTCGTAGCCACGGCGTGCCAGCTCCAGGGCGAAACAGAGTCCTATTCCGCTGCTGGCTCCCGTAACGACCGCCAGCCCCTTGCTATGTCGCTTCTCTTCAGCCATGTGTCAACGCTCGGAGTTCTTGATGTTCTCTATTTCCCTGACAATAGCCGGGGGAAGGTCGGAGCAATGTTTGTGGCAGGCCATCTCGCGGCTGTACATGCGGGCTATGCAGTAGTTTACGTGGTCGCAGCCGCAGCGGTGGTTCCCATCGGTCTGGCGCATCTTGTTCACGAAGTCGGGCTCGTTGAGGAGGGCACGGCCCATCTGTATGAAGTCGAATCCTTCCCTGTCGAGCACTGTGTCGGCTCCTTTGCGGTCGACAACACCGCCCACGTATATCAGCGGCAATGACAGCTCGCGGCGGAAGAGCCGTGCGTCGTCAAGGAAATAGAGCTCGCGGAAAGGCACGGCGGGTATCATGTACTTGCCCACCATCCTCACGCCATATTTGAGCCACAGCTGCTTCATGTAGTAGGTCATGGAGTATATGGGCATTCTGCCGCGCATCACGTACATGGGGGCTTTGCTCACGAAACCGCCCGAGAGGACGATGCCGTGAACGCCGGCGCGTTCGATTTCGCGGGCCACCGTGAGGCAGTCGTCGATCTCGAGTCCACCCTTGAAGCCGTCGCGCATGTTGGTCTTGACAATCACGGCCATGTCGGAGCCGGCGTGCCTCATCACCTCTTCGAGACACATGTTCATGAATTTCATGCGGTTCTGCAAAGAACCGCCGAAGTCGTCGCGGCGGCGGTTGGTGTAAGGCGAGAGGAACTGTGATATGAGGTAACCGTGGCCGGCATGCACTTCCACGGCGTCGAAACCGGCGTCGCGGGCATTGTCGACGGCTTCGCCGAACTGACGGGCGAGGGTCTTCAGCTCGTCGGCGCGGAGCTTGCGGCAGAAGGTCGGGGAGTATAGGTTGAAGCCCCCCGAGGCGCCTACGGGAGTGCCCCCGGCGGTGCTGCGGTGGGTCATGTTGCCGCAATGTCCTATCTGTATTGAGGCTTTTGCCCCTGCGGCATGTATGCCGTCGGTGATTTCGCGCAGCTGGGGCACAATGGCGGGACGCAGCCAGAGCTGTGTCTTGAACGAGAGTGCCGAGCGGCATATCCCGGCGTAGGCCAGCGTGGTCATGCCCACGCCACCTCGGGCAACCGACAGATGATAGTCGCGAAGCATCTCCGTGGGCCCGTTGTCGCGTCCCATTCCCTCGAAGGCCGCCGAACGTATCGTCCGGTTTCTCAGCTCTATCGGCCCAAGCCGTCCCGGCGTGAACAGTTTTTCCATAGGTTCAGTTATTTGGTTGCCCGGCGGTGGACCGGGCGGTATTTGGTTCAATATATGTAGGGTATTATATACCGGCGGTTAAGGCGTCGGTATTCGTCGCCGAACTCTCGGCAATATCTCATATGGAGCTGACGAGCCCGTGGCGCCAGGTTGGCGAAGGTGAATATGGCGAACACCAGGCCACCCAGCGACCATGAAAGGATGGCGAAGCCTGTCCATTCCACCACCTCGCCGAGATAGTTGGCGCTGGTGACATAGCGGAACATCCCGCCACGGGGGATATAGTGTCGGGTGTCGCCGGGCTTGCGCAGATGGCGTATGATATAGTCGGAATTGAGGTTTATGGCCATGCCGGCGAAGAATACCACGGTGCCGAGTATGAAGAGAGGGCTATAAAGCCAGCTGACGGGGTATCTGTCGGCGGGGGCCACGTAGAAGAGCCAGCCGCCTATCATATAGCTGTTGATGAGGTTGAATGTCGCTCCCATGAGGCATATTGCCAGGGGCATGCGGTTTTTGCCGCGTATCAGCAGGGGGAAGATAAACGACCGCTGGAAATAATGCAGCTCGAATAGAGAGGCCATCACGATAAGGGTGGGGTCGCACCTTCGCGGACTCAACAACCAGAAGAGAAGCATGGCCACAAACACGGGCGACTCCATCAGAATCCATCCCGGACGGTTGCTGACAGTCGGCCCCCAGCCCCCTTTATAGAAAGCGCCGTATCCGGCCTTTATTCGCTGCAGCCCGATGAACACAAGCACTGCAAGCACCAGCATTATGGCGCACACTGAGTAATAGAAGCCGGGTTCAAAAACCGTATACATACCGCAAAATTACTCACAATCGGCCAAACGTACAAATTTAACGCCATATTTTCAATGTGGGAATCACGACCTGATATTTTTGATTCACAGAAAAGCTCCGTAACTGCACGGAGAGTTCTCAAAACCTTTGTCATAACCGATCGCCTTCGTGGCTATCTTAATGATAGGATTGCAAGTGGGGTCAATATGTTTTTTTGACGAATGAGGGGTAGGCGTAAGGATTATGGATGTTTATAGGCATTGGAAAGCTCTCTTCCCCTATTAAAAAGTCCCGCTTATCATGATTTTGTGACTTATCAATCCTTTATTATCGGTTGGTTGATACGACATATAGTGATTAATATGTTGTAAAACATAAAAATTAATTTTGAGCAATGAAAAAAATGTCGTATGTTTGCGGCAGAAAAATCCACGAATATCTAACGCTCAATTTGAATATATTGATCGTAAGAGGGAACAACAATAAAAAGCTAAGGACATGAAAAATATATACATGGCACTTATTGCCATATTGGCTGGTCTCTTTTTTACCGATACGGACATGAAAGCCGGGGTGCCTTTGTGCAACGAAGAAAATACATGGGTATACGAAACTTCGGTAAGAACGTTGAGAGAAATGAAGGATGCTTCGATTGACCGTGGGTCTTACGAGATGAAATTTGTGGGGACAAGAGAAGTGCAGGGGAGGACTTACCATGTGTTTAAGGTGGTAAAAAGCATTTTCCGCGAAATCAGCCGAGTTGACAGAAAATATGTCTATCATGAGTTCGGGCCTGAGGTCATGAGCGAGGAATGGCTGCTGAGAGAAGAGGGAGACAAGGTCTGGTACTGGCACGAAACTTGGCAGAAGGAGGTTATTATGTATGACTTCTCGGTAAAGAGTCTAGATCCGATGCCCGGACTGTCATGGGGCAGCTTGCCTTTGGTGGAAGATTCCAACTATTGTGCATTCAGGATGTATCCCGGGGATGGTGACGGCATCTCACCGAGGGTATATTGTCTTGGAGAATTATCCGGTTCAGATTACAGACGGCACGAGAATACTATGTGCATTGAAGGAATCGGAGTCACCAGGGGTAGTATGTGTTACATATACACCTTCTGCTGTTGGCATACTAATGAAGATGTTAGCATCGACACACCCGGAGGAGACTGTTGTATGCTTACTGGAGTCATAGACAAGGAGGGAAAGTATATTTACGGAGAGCCGAATACGATACAAAACAGCGTTTCCTCCGTAAATGTCGTTAAAATGAATGAATATAAATCTCCGAGATATTTCAATCTTCAGGGAAATCCTGTCGCCAAACCCCGACCCGGTGAGTTGGTGGTGAAAGTGACGGATGCCGGAACGGATAAAATCATTTACGAGGAAAACAATTAAGGTTTATCTGTTTGTCTATGGATGATTTGCAAACGATTATCTCCATAAAGAGAAGAGAATGACGGCTTATATGACTATTGATGGAAGAAAGATTCCAATTCGAAGAGGAGCAACTCTCAACAAAAAGCGGGTCAAGCCGAAAAGCCGGTGCATTTGTTAAAATTGAAGATTAGAAATGTTAA
>CAJUAT010000060.1 GCA_910584525.1 uncultured Muribaculaceae bacterium
TTTTGTCATGTACTTAAAAAAAATTCACAAATCACAAAAGTTTAAATGAGTTCACCATATAATTAAGGTATATTTGCATTTTCGGAGTCTAAAACAACATAACAAACAATAAAAACTAACGCTCATGAAAAAGACACTACCCATAGCAGGGATGTTGCTGGCATTGGCGGGACTGGTTACGGCAATGCCGTCGTCGGCCCTCGGTCCCGGCCGGCAGAGTGGCGGAGCCTCCGTAGGATGGAAGCCTGTCGGCAGGATGCTGAATGCGACCCCGTCGCTTGACCAGTCAGGCACGCATATCCGGCGAGTTCCCGACAAGGCGGATGTATATGGCGCCACGAATGTGTTCGGTTTGCCCGAAACGCTGGCTACTGTGGCGCTGCCTCAAAGCCGCAAGGCTCCCGACAATGCCGGTGCCTCCGGCGACAACGTGCGCAAGGCGCAGGCTCTTCTCATTTTCTCCGATTCCAGAAAAGCGTGCAACTCTATCATAGAGCTTCCCATTGCTGCGGGAAAAGTGGAGTCTTTCGCCACTGTGAAGCAGAATGTGCCCAACATGCCCTACAAGGACTATGGCGAGAAAGTGGTGGCGGCAGTGGCTCTCGACAATGCTTTCGTTACCTCCACATTCTGCCAGATGATGTATTCGCAGACAAACGGCGTATACAACTGGACAGACTGGTCGCATAAGTACAATTACGACTATCGGGCAGCCGACCTGGAGGTGACCACCCTCGCCTACAATCCCGACGACGGCATGGTTTACGGCGTATTCCAGGGTATAGATCCCGAAACGCAAAAGGACTCATGGTTCTTCGGCCGATGGGTTGATGCCACCTCTTATACACGTCCGGAGGTTATCAGCTGGATTGGCGATAATGGCTGGTATGGCATGGCCATATCTCCGGCGGGTGTCGTTTATGCTATCGACAGCAGCTGCAACCTCCTCAAGGTTGACAAGACCACAGGTCAGACTGAAAAAATCGGAAGCACCGGTCTGAGCAACAAGTACAAGACTTCGGGGTGCTATGATTCCGAGAGTGGCCGTATACTTTTCGCCACGAGTCTTGACAGAGGATCGGCGCTTTATACCATCGACCCGACTACAGGCCGCGCCACCATGCTCTATGCCATGCCCGACGGCGAGCAGATGGTGGGGATGTTCATACCGTCGGCAGCTGCCGACCCCAAGGCTCCTGCCGCCGCCTCCGACATCAAGGTGGAGTTCCCCCTCGGATCAAATACGGGCAATATCATTTTCACGGTACCGGCAACATATTACGACGGCACCGCCGCAACCGGCACGGTGGCTTATGAGGTAATGCTTGACGGTAATTCCGTCGGCAAAGGCACAGCCGCCTACGGAACCACGGTATCTGTACCGGTTACCGTGGAGAAGGCCGCGAAAGGAAACATCACCGTCAAACTTTCCAACAGTGCCGGCGCAGGTCCTCTTGCCCGCGCAAGCCTTTTCTGCGGCACTCCCGTACCCAGAAACCCCTATATCAATAAGAATCTCGCATACGACGAAGCTGCCAAGACCTTCAGCTTCTCGTGGGAGCCTAACTCCAACACCGATGGCGTTACCGGAGGTACCATTGTCAACGGCGACCTTACTTATGAAGTGACCCGCTATCCCGACGGAAAGGTCATGGACTTCGGCTCGGATGTCAGGTCGGTTACTGACAAATGGGAATTTCCCGACGACAACCTGAGGATTGTATATTATGAAGTGAAATCGGTATATCATGGAGTGAAGTCGACGAGTGCGCGCACGCGAACCATGACCTTCGGCAAGATCACGCCGCCGTACGAGAACGGCACATCGAGCGTTATAGATGCCGCGGCGTTCAGCTGGCTCTCCACGCCCGGCGACGCCATCAACTGGCAATACATCGGTGCCGTCACGGAGCAGCAGCGCCAGCATGGTTGGCTTTACCATGGCGCCGCCAACAGCCAGACGCCTATGGACAGCTATCTCGTGCTCTCCGGCATGCGACTCGAAAAAGACAAAATCTACACACTGGCCTTTACTGCCGCATGTACCAACACGTCGTGGCGCAATGAGCGCATGGCCGTTTACCTCGGCGACGAGGTATCCGAGACAGGCCTGCGTAAGAAGACGCTCATAGAACCTGTGCTCATATACAGCCGCCGCGAAGAGGATGGCGAACGGCACACATGTAATTTCTCCGTCGACAAGGATGGAATCTACTACTTGTCGTTCCATCACTGTTCCGATCCGAACCTTCGCTATCTGTATATCGGCGAGGTGTCGATATCTGCGCCAATCGACGGTCAGGTGCCCGGCGAGATACGCAATGTCAAGGCAGAGGCTGCCGCAGGCGGCAAGCTGCAGGTGACCTTGTCTTTCGACATGCCCGACAAGTCGGTGGGCGGCCAGCAGCTGGCCACTCCGCCAATGGTGCGCATAGAACGCAACGGCAAGAAAATCGCTGAACTCCCCGCGGCCGGCGGCTCCCGTACTTATGTGGATGAGGCAGCCGAAAACGGCGTCAATAATTATGTGCTCGTACCCTTCAACGATAAGGGCGATGGGCCGAAGTCCACAGTCAATGTATTTGCCGGCGTAGGCAAGCCTGTAAATCCATCGCCTCGCGCGTGGTACGGCGAAAATGACGGCTCCGCGCTGATAAAATGGCAGCCTTCCCTGAAAGACGAGTTCGGAACACTCCTCGACAGCTCCAATGTGCGTTATGACATACAGCGTGTCACCATAGAGAACGGAAGCAACGTTCGCACGGTAATAGCCGAGGGCGTCAAGGATACCAGTTATGTCGACAACTACTGCAGCCCCACAGCTGAGATGCAGGCTGTAAGCTATTATGTGAGGGCGGTCACCGACGGCGGCACAAGCCAGTGGGTGGCTACTCGCCGCGTATGTCTGGGCAAGCCGGAACAGGCTCCCTGGAATGAGTCGTTCGCCGATGGCAAAGCCGCCTATTACTGGTTTACGGCCGGTCAGGACGTCCAGTGGGGCCCTATCACCGATGATGTGTATGACGACGCCAAATCTGTAGACGGCGACAATGGACTGATGATATGTGTGGCCGCTAAAGCAAACACCGCAACGCTTCTGTACAGTTGCCCGATAGTGGTGCCAGCCGATATGAAGAATCCTGAGATATCTTTCTATTATTTCAATCAGGACAAGTATCAGGGCGTGCCGGTCAAGAACAATGTGGCGCTGGTTATCATGGATGAAACCGGTGAGCATCACGTCAAGAGCGCGGTATGCAACGGCCCGTGGGGATGGCAGCGGATGTCGTACAACATGGACAGCTATCGTGGCAAGAAGGTGCAGATCGGAGTGTATGCCGAATGTGTGGACCGTCCGAGCAACCTTGTGGATGCCTTCCGACTCGCAACCCGTCACGAGAACGACATAGACATGGTTACGCTTCGCGGTCCCTCCGAGGTGGAGGCCGGTGCCGATGCTGTGTTCAATGTCACTTTCGAGAACCATGGATCAAATCCTGTTGCCGCTGGCTATCCCGTGGAACTGTATATAGGCGACAACAAGGTGGCCGAGACTCCCGGTCCCGCACTTGAGGTGGATGCCAGGGGTGAGGTCAACTTTACCGTGGCCACCAATCCCACGATGGGGAAGGAAGTCTCTGTCCATGCAAAGGTAAGATATGATGCCGACAATGACCCGAGCAACAATGTCTCCAATGATTATATCCTTTCCTTGGTACGCAATGACCTTTATCCGGAGCCTCAGAATCTTTCCGCATCGCGCGGCGATGGCAAAGTGTCGCTCGAATGGGCGGCTCCCGATATGTCGAGAACACCCAGGAAGGTACATACCGAGACTTTCGATGGTTTCGAGTCATTCGCCAAGAGCATTCCCGGCTGGACAATACTCGATGTCGACAAAGGCATTGTGGCTCCGATTTCCAGCTATATAAAGGTTCCGGAGAGCTATGGCGCCCCGGCCGGATTCTTCGTACAGGACAGCAGCGTCAAGCCTTTCAACGAGTTTGAGGAATTCAAGCCTTTCAGCGGTACCAAATACATGGCGTCGCAGTTGGTGACCGATGCCGAGGGCAACGACATGCAGTGCGACGACTGGCTGATATCTCCCGAGTTGTCGGGTCACAGACAGATTGCATCCTTCATGGGCAAGAGCATTTCATCGTCATGGCTCGAATCGTTCGAGGTGTATTATTCTACCGGAAGTCTCGAACCCTCCGACTTCATTATGATAGGCGGCGTCAAGGGAGCTCCCAACGCCTGGATCCATTACACAGCCGAACTTCCCGAGGGAGCGAAGTATTTCGCCATACGCTGTGTGTCGTTTGCACGTCTCCAGTTTATGGTTGATGATGTGTCGCTGCGGCTCAAGAGTTGCGACCTTGTGGAGCTCAATCTTCTCGGCTACAACGTATATCGTGATGGCGTGAAGGTCAACGAGATGCCTGTTAACGCCACCCTCTTTACCGATGACAAGGCTGATTCCGACGCCCACAGGTATATGGTGACCGCTGTATATAAGGAAGGGGAGTCCACTCCTTCCAACGAGGCCGGAGTAGGTGCCGGCATAATCGGCATCGGCTCCGACGGCGTCATGATATATGGCGTCAGAGGTGGTGTCGTGATAAAGGGCGCCGACGGCATGGATGTCACGGTATCGAGTCTCGTGGGACATACCTGGTTCGAAGGCACGGTGCCGGCTGACGGTCGTATCAGTCTGCCGGCTGGTGTATATGCTGTCACGCTCAATGGCCGCTCGGCCAAAGTGATGGTGAAGTGATGATATGATGACCAAGTGCAGAGGGATGCCCCATTCGGAGCATCCCTCTGATGTTTCTTATGTGATTTATGTGACTTATGTGATTTATGTGACTTATGTCAATGGGCTGAGATGAACTCGTTGAGGAAGCGAACGTCGTTTTCGGAGAAGAGGCGGAGGTCTTTTACCTTGTATTTGAGGTTGGCGATTCTCTCCACGCCCATGCCGAATGCGTAACCGGAGTAAACCTCGGGGTCGATGCCGCAATTTCTGAGCACGTTGGGGTCAACCATACCGCAGCCGAGGATTTCAACCCAACCTGTACCTTTGCAGAGTGCGCATCCTTTGCCGCCGCAGATATGGCAGCTGATGTCCATTTCGGCGCTGGGCTCGGTGAAGGGGAAATAGCTCGGACGCAGACGTATACGGGTATCGGGGCCGAACATGCGTCGGGCAAAGCCTAACAGCACCTGCTCCAGGTCGGCAAACGATACGTTCTTGTCGATGTACAGACCTTCCACCTGATGGAAGAAGCAGTGGGCGCGTGCCGAGATGGCTTCATTGCGGTAAACGCGGCCCGGACATACAATGCGTATCGGTGGCTGTGAATGTTCCATGGTGCGTGTCTGCACCGAGGATGTGTGCGTGCGCAGAAGCACGTCGGCATTCTCGCGGTCGATGAAGAAAGTGTCCTGCATGTCGCGGGCGGGATGGTCGGGAGGAAAATTGAGACTCTCGAACACATGCCAGTCGTCCTCGATCTCGGGCCCTTCTGCTATGGTGAAGCCCATGCTGCCGAAAATTTCGAGTATTTCGTTGCGTACCAGCGACAGAGGGTGACGTGTGCCGCAGGGCGTGGGAGTGGCGGTACGCGTAAGGTCAAGGTCGGCGCTGACCTCGTTGTCCTGACTGTCGAAGCTCTCCTTGAGCTCGCTTATGCGGCTCTGGGCATATTCCTTGAGCTCGTTGACGGCGCGTCCTACTTCTTTCTTGCTTTCGGCCGGTACATTGCGGAAATCCGCCATAAGTGCCGGTATCAGCCCTTTCTTTCCAAGATATTTTATACGCAACTCTTCAACGGCGTTTTTGTCGCTCGCCGTGATATTGTCAAGTTCGGCGCGTAGCGCCGCGATTCTTTCTATCATCGCCTTTTCCTTTTATGTCGCTATATTTTATGCAAAATTACAAATTTTTCTTGAATTTGAGAATAAAGAAGTTGCCGGCCGGTATGTTGATGGTGAGCTTGTTGCCTGAAATTCCCTTGCGGCGGGATGTGTTGTCGGCAGGTGAGCCGTTGTCCCACACCGGTTCATAGTCGTAGCCGTCGGCGAGCCGCAGCCGGATATTGTTCTGCGCCTTGAAAGCGTCATGGTTGGCGATCACGAGATAGTCCTCGCCGTTTTTTTCGATATGCGACAGCAGCAGACCCTCTTCGGTGGTACTAATCGCGGTGACAGGTCCGAAAGGTAGTGAAGCCTGAGCCAGTCCCCCGTACTGATAGGCTTTGTCGGCATCCATACCCTTGCAGTAATGCCCCAGACCCTTTACTGTGGACTCGAAAAATATGGGTTCGAGCTTCAGAATCTCGCCTACCACGGTCTTTACGTTGTTCCACAGCTCGCTCTGACGGTAGGGAAACTCCACCTTCATCTTGTCGGGGTTGTCGGATTTGGAGATTACGGCGCGGAGAGGAGCATCGCTGAAGATGTATTCCACGCTGTTGGGAGTGATAGCTTCCTTGCCGTCGCCCATGCCGTACGACCAGAATAGGATTCCCTGCGCTCCTGAAGCCAAGGCGTTGAAAGCCTCGAAACGTAACTGCTCCTTCGACGGGAAGGGATTGTAGAAGTTATAGCTGTCGGTTTCGGGATTCCAGTTGCCTCCCGGCGAACTCATGCAGTATGCCCAGAAGGGTCGGCCCGTTATCTGCGACTGCCGGCAGAAACGCTCCAGATTGTGATAGAAAGACTGCGTCCATACGTGGAAGTACTCGGGCTGGTCGTTGGTGGTGTCCCAGGGTGTGAGACCCGCCTTTTTGCAGTTGTCGGAAAGGATTACGAAAGGGTAGGCGTCGTAACACCACACGGCGGGGCGGAACAGCAGCTGCAACGCCTCGAGGTATTCGTCGGTATCCTTGCAGTTGCCGGAGAAGGGACTCCTGTCGGGGGGATTGGAGCTGACTATCCATTTGGAACCGTCCCACCAGTCGCCGGCGCCTCCCAGGCTGGCAAACACCAGCTTGTCGGGATTGAGTTCCGTAAGATATGCGTAGGCATTGGTGAGCCGGTTCCATGTAAGGTTGGCGAGAGCCTCCTTGTCGTCGCCGTAACGTTCGATGCCGGTAATCACTTGACCCCAGTCGTTGTACTGTGGCTCGTCCAATATGAGTATGCCGTCGGGATAATTCTTGCTGCGGTAGTGGCTGTTGATCTCATCCATGATCCGGAAGGAACTGATGATGTTCTGCGACATGAGAAGAATAGTGGCCAGGCCCTCTTTTTTGCCGTCGGGACCCTTGGCATTGCGGGCAGCCGTAAAGAGGGCGTCTACCTGATGAAAATAGCCGTTCGAGAGCACCGTGTTGAAACCGCATTCCTTGACGCTGCGGATTATCTCGTCAAATTCCTCGCGGTATTTATGAGCCACGATGGAATCCGTGATCATGTACCGGAACAGGTTGGGCATGGGCTGGTATGCTACGATTGGCATCCTCCCGGGCGTCGGCGATATATACGGCAGGTTTTTTGAGTTTTGGGAATTGACTTTCCCTATTTCCCATTGCGGCGTCTGTGCCTCCGCCGGCGTGTGGGTGGCTTCCATTGTCACCATTTCTTATTTTTCTGTGTGGATTATGTCTGTAAAACGAGAAGCCGTCAAATATGTTTTAGAGCGCTCTTAAACTATTGCAGACAGCCAATGTTCTAATTAGAAAACGACAAAATTTACATGTCATGGTAACAGACGAAAAGGGAAAGGGGAAAGGTTGTGTGGAGAAATTCAGCACTGAGGAGAAGGAGGGAGCCTACAGAATAGCATGCACATGGGTTCCCGCGTTGCTGATAGGCATAGGCCTGATGCTTCTGGGTATTTTCATACGCAACGGTTTCGGTAAGATATCCTCCAACTCGAGGGTGGTTACCGTAAGGGGCCTTTCCGAAAGGGAGGTGATGGCCAACAAGGTGACATGGCCGATAGTGAGCAAGTTTGTGGGCAATGACCTAACATCCTTGTATGCCCAGGTGCAGAGTACTGATTCCGCCATTGTGAAATTTCTGAAAGCCAACGGCCTCAGCGACAAGGAATATAGCGTGAATGCGCCGAAAGTGCAGGACATGCAGGCCGACAACTATGGCGGCAACCAGGCCCCTTACCGTTATAATGTCACGGCCGTGGTGGTGGTGACTTCCTCGCAGGTAGAGAAAGTCAACGCGCTGATGAACAAGCAGACCGAGCTTATGTCGCAGGGCATAGCCGTGGTGGCCGGCGATTACAACTATCAGACGTTGTATGAGTTTACCGACCTCAACAAAATCAAGCCCGACATGGTGGCCGATGCCACCAAGAATGCGCGGCTTGCCGCCGACAAATTCGCCCAGGACTCCAAATCGAAGCTCGGAAAGATCAAATCGGCAAGCCAGGGACAATTCTCCATCGAGGACCGCGACCAATACACCCCTTACATCAAGAATGTCCGCGTGGTCTCCACAATCGAATATTATCTGAAGGACTGAAAATAAGGATTTGATATGTTAGGATAAATTTATAATTTTGTAAGGCGGCGCGGAAGTGCCGCCTTACTGATTCAATGACCAAGGAACAGAGCATGAGTCATTGAAGTTGACAACAATTATGGACAAGATAGGAAAACTATATTTCAGATACGGGACAATGGGGTCGGCAAAGACGGCGTTGCTGCTGACCACGGCATATAATTTTGAGGAGCGGGGTATGGCCTACCGGTGTTTCAAGCCGGTTGTGGATACCCGCGACAAGAAGAATGTGATACGCAGCCGTATAGGCATCGAGCGCGAATGCGCTTGGATTTATCATGAAACCAATCTTTACACGGAGATTCACGACATGCTTGCCAGCGGTGAAGGCCCGCAATGGATATTGGTCGATGAAGCGCAGTTCCTTACGCCGCAGCAGGTGGACCAGCTGGCCCAGGCTGTGGACGACTTCGGAATCAACGTGATATGTTACGGATTGCGCACCGACTTCCGCACCAATCTTTTCGAAGGGTCGAGGAGGTTGCTCGAGATTGCCGACACTATCGACGAAATAAAGTCGACCTGCACATGCGGACGCAAAACTATCGTCAATGCCCGCGTCAATTCCCGAGGAGAGATTATCACCGAGGGAGATGTGGTGGAAATAGGCGGCAACGACAAGTATATAGCAGTATGTCGGAGTTGCTGGCGCAATAAGCGCATAGAGCAGAGCAAGAAGGGCTCGCTGCCGATCTGAGCAATTAGCCCAATATCACCCTCATAAACACCTTAACCTAATACCATAGCCATGACACAAGAAGAACGGAAACGAATAGGAGAGCTGATACGCCGGGAAGTGGTTCCGGCCATGGGCTGTACGGAACCGGCAGCAGTGGCTCTCTGTGTTGCGAAAGCCAAGGAGTTGTTAGGAGCCATTCCCGACAGGATAGAGCTGTGGCTGAGCGGAAACATTATCAAGAATGCCATGGGTGTCGGTATCCCGGGCACCGGCATGATAGGTCTCCCGATTGCGGTGGCTCTCGGAGCGATATGCGGCAAGTCGGAGTATGGACTCGAAGTGCTCGGCGATGTGGATGCCTCCGCTCTTGAAAAAGGGAGGAAATATATCGAGGAGGACCGCATATCTGTCAGACACAAGGCCGATGCTCCTTCAAATCTATATATAGAGGTTGAAGTGAGGGCCGGCGACAGGAGGGCCGGGGCCGTGATTGCCGGTTCGCATACTAACTTCATCCGTGAGAGCGTGGGCGACGAGGTGGTCTTTTTCAAGGAGCTTGAAGGGGAGGCCGACAGCGGCGACGACATATGTCTCAACCAGCGTATGGTCTATGACTATGCTCTCACGGCGCCTCTCGATGAGATAGAATATCTGCTGGAGGCCGGAGAGATGAACATGCAGGCGTCGCTCGAGGGGAGTCGTCATGATTATGGCCATTGTCTGGGCAATGTGCTGCGGGATGCCGGGAAGAGATATTTCGGCGATACGCCTTTGCTGCATATGGTGGAGCTGACTTCGTCGGCCTGCGATGCGCGGATGGGAGGTGCGCAGGTGTCGGTGATGTCGAATTCCGGCAGCGGCAACCAGGGAATCACGGCCACGCTGCCTGTGTTGAGCTATGCCCTGGATATAGGTGCCGACAAAGATCGGATGATACGGGCGTTGACGCTGAGCAGCCTTACGAGCATTTATATCAAGCAGAGTCTGGGCCGGCTGTCGGCGCTTTGCGGCTGTGTGGTGGCCTCTACAGCCGCATCGGCAGGTCTCGTGTATCTTATGGGTGGAGGTTACGACCATATCTGCGCCGCCATAAAGAACATGGTCGCCAATCTCACCGGCATGATATGTGACGGCGCCAAGCCATCGTGTGCCATGAAAATCTCTTCCGGGGTGTTCACGGCTCTGATGTCGTCGGTACTGGCCATGCAGGGCCAATGCGTGTCGTGTGCCGAAGGTATCATCGACACGGATATCGACAAGACCATCCGCAATCTCACCGGCATAGGCCGGGAAGCCATGACCGAAACCGACAGAAAGGTTCTGCGCATAATGGTTGAGAAATAAAATCGCTCTATAAGGCTGTCTGGGGTCAGTTGGCATCGTCGGTAGAGCGAAGAGTTGTGAGGAGAGTGGCGTGCTGTGCGGTGCGCGTTTGCTTGGCAGATGTATTTGCATAAGCAGATGATTTTTGTTAATTTTGCAGTCGCAACCGCGCGTGTGGCGTAATTGGTAGCCGCGCTAGACTTAGGATCTAGTGTCGAAAGACGTGTAGGTTCGAGTCCTATCACGCGCACAGAGAAACCGCAGCCTGTCGATTCAGGTTGCGGTTTCTGTTCGTCGATGTCTGTCGCGCTTACTTCGGCATGATTTTCCTTGCCTTGCCGCCATGCCGCTCTATGCATGGCTGCCCTTTCACAGGCGCCGTTATCCGCTGCCCCTGCAGATTGAAGTAGACGGGTGCGGCATTGTCGTCGGCTATGATGTCGCCGATACCGCTGAGTCGGTTCACAAGCGCGTCATAGGATGCCTTGTCGCCATAGAGGAAATTGCCGGAGTTGTCGTAGACGGCAACGAGATATCCTAACATTCCGGGCGTATCCACTGATACGCTCTCGAACGGACCATGGGTTACTGCCATGACGTACATATTCGGAAGAAATCCGCAGGTGGCACCTATCCCCTCTATGCATTGCAGTTCGGTATTGGCAATACGGGTGTCGGCATTGTCGGCTGTGACAGTCGCTGTATATCTGTGCCGCAAAGAGCCATCCAACAAGGTGTCAGGAAGTGACATCACGGCATATTTCCAGTCCTGGATTTCGGCAAAGACCTGACCATGCTGACATCCCGGTAAAATGTCTCCAGTTTTGGCCAAGAAATCATACATGAGAATGTCCTTTTTCCTGTCATTGTCGTATACCCATACCTTGCTGCCTTCTTCCTTGAAGAGCCATTCTTTCGACGGTCTGCTTGATGCGGACACGCATATGTCGAAGAAATTCCCATCGACATCACGCATAAGGGTTCTTGTGGCCCGGAATTTATAATATTCCGAATCGGTATCGCCATTCTCCTTAAAGAACCTCATGTGGTGAACCACATTGCCATTATGCTCCTTTTGAGTCTGAGGAACAAGCATTCTGCCTTCCACCTGGTATACCCATGTGAGGTTCTCGTCGCATAACTGCGTTTCTGTGGCCATTGCTGTTGTGTTCGCTATCACGCACCATGAATTGCAGCGACTAGAATCATTGGGAGTTTTTTAGTCATATTCAGAGTTATTTAAGGTTAATATTGCCCTTTCCAGACCAACTTTTGGACATTGCCGCCATGAGCGCACACCACAATATCACCTATATTGGGTGTCGTTATTCGCTGTCCCTGCAGGTTGTAGTAGACGGGTGCGGCATTGTCGGTCAATATGGGTGTCATGCCGGAATACAAAGCCTCAAAATTCTGGAACAACTCCTCTTCGCCGTATATTACGCCAAGCCTTTTATCCTTTACACCTATCAGCGTAGGGAAATTGCCAGGGTTGTCAGGGGATATTTCATCAGGGAGATGGCCTCCATAATATTGGAATATGTAAAAACTACATAAGAATCCGTCAGTGGCGCCAATTCCCTCGATGCATCTGAAGTCGGGATTGTATATTTTACCTTCAAGACTTGCCGCTGTATAGCATCTCCTGCTGATACCTCCAGTTAAGGTGTCGGGAAGTATGAGGGCTACCGTTTCTCCGAACTCGTCTAAGGGTAGATATTCCTGTTGTCCGGGGAATGGCGTTTTGTTGGCTATGGCAAAATCGTAAACAAGAATATCTTCACCCCATCTGTCAAACCATACCTTATCGCCATCCTGACGAAAGAACCAGTTGCTTTTCAGCTGGTCATCGGAAAAGCGCTGGCAGTCGGCGCCAGGTTGCATTACGCTTCTGACTATTCTGAGTTCCTTGTATTCACGGCCGTTTTTGACGACAGAGCCGACAAACCGAGCCTCGTACAATGCTGTTGCTGACTTATTTTCCCAGTTCCCGTTTGCTTGATAAAGCCATGTCTTGTTATCATCACATAACGATGTGGCATACATGGGAATATGTAATACCAGAACGGCCAGCAATATGATGAAACAACTCCCGGTCTTAAATCGGCATAGAGCCGCCTTGACTGCATTATTCATGTTCATGGGTTTTGATGGTTAAACTTCCTCCTTTCTCGACACTGAATCCAGGACCTAATATGGTCGAATTGGAAATAATCTCGAGTTTGCCTCCATTTTTTACAAGATCCTCTTTCAGGGAAACATCCATATCGGCATTTATGGATAATTTACCTCCATGCTCGATTGTGAGAGCATTATCTGTCGAAAAGGAGCTAAGACATCTAAGGTTAATTATTCCTTCTTGTTTTATTGTCAATGAATTGCCATTGTCGTGTTGAAGGGTGACAGGGTAATTCACAATGAAGGAACGAGTTTTGTTGATGACTGCATCTTCAATTACAAGACGGGAAAACGGAATAAATCCTTTTTTGGTTAGTGTGAATTGAGCGCAAATGCCCTGTTCGTCAAAACCATTAGTACTGTTTAATGCAGTTTTTGATATAGAATACTCGTTTTCATTAGCTCCTACAAAAATTTTTTGCAGTACACTGTTGCCGTCATTTAAGATTATTGATGAAGATGCTATATCGGGGGATTGCAACACAATATTGCTACTGTTGATACATGGATTTAGATTGAAAAAGGAAGGAGTCCCGTTCCAGACTTTGAATTCGGGGTCACCAAACAGCATCCTCATAAATTGGCTGTAGCGATGGTTTATTACACCAATTGATTTTAGATGAACTTCTCCTATGGAAATATCTTCATTAAGGTATTTCCCGAATCCCGCTTCTAAGGGCGGCCCATAATCTATGTATAAGGGCCTTGTGTTTCCAATAAATGCTACACCTCCGAAATTTCCCGCACAGGTGAAAGCACTCCCCATATTATATGAGAGTCCCTTGTCTTCATAGCTGTCTATTGAAGCTGTGTTGCATCCTACTGTGAAAAGAATATTGGGGGAGTTGATATTTTTCAGCTTGTCGAACGAGTTATTTGACTCCAACTGGTAAGAATTGGGTTTTTCGGCTGAGTAGACGAAATACACGTAATCGCTTAATGCGTTTATATATCTATATGAGTTCGCATAATTGCCTGATACACACATAAATATTGGAGTAGCATGACCGATTATGCTAATTATCCCTGCTTTTGAAATAGCATCTATTGCTTCTTCCCCAGTTGGATGATTGTCAGCAAATGAATCTCCACCTGGATCGTCAAGCCATGTAACGTTGCCATTAAACGAGTAATCCTTAAAAAAGGTGGGTTGCTTGCTGTTTGCGAATTGATTTTGCCGTATGGCAAGTCCTTGACCGAGGTATTGAGCGTTTCCATTTCCGGGGAATAATTCATAGTGATATAGTTTGTTAAGATAATTATGAAGTTCCCGTGTTGAATTTGCCGGTATTCTACCTACTGGAAGTACTCCGGAGAAAGGAGCTCTATTGACAAAGCATGAGTAGTTCCCATCTTTGCCTTTTAGCAAAGAAAAGTGCGAATTTAAATCGGAATAATACGCATCACTCGGTATGTAGAATAAATGGTCAAATGGAAGATCGGCGAATCGGCTCATATCCTTATCTGTAAATTTTCGGAATCTTCTTGCCGGCATGTCAGTGTATTTTCCACCTATTAGAAGGACA
Source organism: uncultured Muribaculaceae bacterium (assembly GCA_910584525.1). GTDB lineage: Bacteria > Bacteroidota > Bacteroidia > Bacteroidales > Muribaculaceae > Lepagella. The sequence goes on from CAJUAT010000060.1 coordinate 14,233, forward strand.
TGGTTTTGCCATGTTACTGTATCGACGTTGCATTTTAACCAATTTCTAAGTCGTTCGGCATCATCACATCCATCGGTAGAGGCTACAATGTCTTCGATGCAGTGTACGCGGACATCGAGACCCTTGGCTCGTTTTAGCGCCACAAGCATGTCAAGGTCATCTGCAAAATCCTCAGGGGTGATAATATAATAGCGCCCAAGCTTATGCCCATCTACAGCCGAGCCGACAAAGTCGTCTTCCAACAGATTTCCTTCAAAAATCAATTCATCCTGAGCTCCGCGAAGAGTGCACTCGAAGACTTCTGACTGTAGACCGATAGGGCGGTGACACATCTCCTCCGGCGGGCAGAGCTGATATTCGAGCTGCAGTCCGACGGATTCATATGGAGTCAGCGACATAGCGCCGCTGCTATGTGAATAGAGAGGAACACCTATCCTGACCGTATGTATACGGCCCTTTTGAAAACCGTCGTCGAACACCACAGGCAGAGGCTGGATGTCGGCTGCAAGAGCCTCATCCGAAAGCGGAGTGAATAAGTCGGCCGGATTGTCGTTATAAGTCATTGGCGGCTGGTGCGGCCATACAGGAGCGTTCAGCCATACGTCTCCACCCATGGAACAGCTTTCGAGACTCACCGAAAATCCGTTGCTGTATGTCGGCACCTCAATCTCATATATGCGGTAAGGGATATCGGGCAGTCCAGTTTCCGACAGATAGGCGCAGCCATCACACGACAGACGAGTATATTCACAGCCGTCATATCCGGTTATGACCTCCATGCCTACATCGTTGAAGCCGGGATTCACAGAGAAGCTGAAAGTGTCAGCCGCCGCCGTTGTCGGAAAGAGCAGCGAGGCATACAGCAACCCCAGCATCAAATGTTTTGTAATCGTTTTCATAACTGTAGCATTTGAGAAGATTTCACTTCACTATGGCACGCAGAGCACCTATCCTTCTGTCGGAAGCGACCACGGAGAAAACATACACGCCGCTGTCAAGAGAGCCGCAGCTGACATCCGTCCTGTTCCCCTCGTATGCCGGGAAGTCCACCACGCGG
>CAJUAT010000061.1 GCA_910584525.1 uncultured Muribaculaceae bacterium
ACTGAAAATTAAGTGTTTAACAGCATAAATTTAATTTTTGTCATCTACTAAAAACTGTTTAAAATAATTTCGACCAGTTACTTAATAGTGACTTTCGCGGTCTTTTCAGAGCCGTCGGCATATTTGGTAACCACGATGAATACACCCGACTCACCCTTGGCGGGCTCGGCGGTGCGGATACCGTCGGTGGTGAACCATACTCTGCCCACCACATTGTTGTCGCTGCCTATGGCATCGATACCGGAGGGGATGTCGGCATTGAGTATGAACTCACGTTTGCGGTCGCCGATAGCGGCGGTGAGGGTAACGGAACCCTTGTATTCCTCTCCGTTGAAGAGAGCGTCGTTGCCGTCGAAGTGCAGCTTGGCGATGTCGGCGGTCCAGGTCACTCCTGCGCGGTTGCCCACATGGAAGGATTTCGTGATGTTGGGATACGTGTCGCCATCGGCTGGAATCAGGGCCACGCTCCACAGACGAGCGGCGTCGCAGTCGGTGTTGCTGAGCATCGGCAGCGAATAATCGTCGCCGTTGTCCCAGCCTTCACCCTTGGCGATCTTGCAGAGGGCGGCAAGAGTAAGTTCGCCGCCTATGGCATCGTTGGCCGGTTTCTCTATCTGCGCCACATAATGGCAGTTCTCAGCCACATTGTCGGCATTCCAGTAAGATCCGTTTCCAATGGTCTTTACGCCCACCAGCGAGCCGCAGGAGTCGGCAGGGGCTATCACCTGGCCGGCGTTGTAGCAGTCGTAGAGCTTGGTGCGGTTCTTGAAAGTCTGGCCCACGAGACCGCCAACCTGCGAGAGACCCTTGACGCTGCCCGTGTTGTAGCAGCGGATGAAGGTGCACCCCGAATAACCGGCCAGACCTCCTATGGAGTTGGCCGATGTGGCGCTGGTGCCCTGCACGGTCGATGTGGATGAAACGTTGCCCGTGTTGAAGCATTCTTCAACGACGCTTTCATTGTTGCCCCAGCCGATGAGGCCTCCGGCACGGTAGACGGTCGACTCTATGTCGGCTTCATTGTAGCAATGAGCTATTCTGACATCGTTGCTGCCGAGCTGGGCTATGATGCCACCGAGGCCGAAGCCGCCGGTAACCTTGCCATGGTTGGAGCAGGAGTCGATGGTCATGAAATTGTTGGCCTGGGCCGCGATACCGCCACCCTGGTTACCTTTGGCCTCGATGCTGCCATAGTTGTGGCAGTCGGCGACAAGTGTGGGCAGGTTCTGGTTGCCCGTTCCCTTGTAACCTCCCACGATGCCTGAGGCGTAGACGGTCTTCACTGAGGATATGTTGCCATGGTTGTCGCATCCCCTGATTACGGAGCCGGGAGTATGGAACGACGTTATACCGCTGATGGCTCCCGTGCCGGAAGCTGTGGAGACGGAAGCGATGTTGCCGTCGTTGCGGCAGTCGGTGATTTCAAGCACGCAGTTCTGGTTGGACATGTTGGCCACGATGCCGGCGAGAGCGGCTTTGCCGTTGATGTCGGCGAGGTTGCTGCAGCGTGTTATCACCATATGCTGGCGTGCCGTTGCGGTGGCATTGGCGTTGCCGATGATACCACCCACCTGCTGGGCGCCCGAAGGATTGCCGAACTCGAACTTGCCCTCGTTGCGGCAGTCGATGAATGTGGCGGGATAGCAAGTGGCCGCGATACCTCCGAAATTGCTGAAGGCAGTACCGGTGGATGTGGAGCCTACGGTGCCGTAGTTGACAACCTTCTCGAAGTAAGCCCCTTCGGCCACATTATGGCTGATGCCGGCCACCTGGCCGCTGCTCCCCTTGATGGTAGCGCGGTTGGTTACGTTGACCAGCCGGGCGTCGCCGTAGACATTGCCGAAGCCGGAGTGTCCCGAGCCGGTTGTGGCCGTGACATTCACGAGGTTCTCGCAATTCTCGACGGTGCCGTAAACCTTTGCAGAGAAGCCGCCGGTGTTGGCTTTGGCGGAGGTGACGGCACCCTGGATTTTCAGGTTGCGCACCACGCCCGTCAGGTCGATGCATCCTATGGCTGCCTGATAGGTGTTGTTGGTGGTGTAGGCCACGTTCTTCACCGTGAAGCCGGCGCCGTCGAGAACGCCCATGAAGGTGTTGTTGCCGATAAACAGCGGCTTGAACGACTTGCTGTTGAAATCAATGTCGGCGGTGACTTTTAGGAAAGCATCCTCGAAGCCGGCGCCGTTGGCTGTCACGTAGTCGGCGAGGGTGTTCCAGTCGTCGGCGTTGGAAATCAGATAAGGAGCCTCTTCGGTGCCGTTGCCCTGCAGGTTGAGGGCGAGCACGGAAGCGAGAGGAATCACACGCGTATAGTCGCCGGAGGTGCCGGTGAGCTGACCTGTGATTTTCTCGGTTACCGATGCGGGTGCTGAGAGCACAGAGCCGTTGATGGCATATCTGGAATTGTCGTCAAGTTTCCAGGAAGCTCCGTCGAGGCCTGCGAGCGAAGCGGAGCCGTGGAAGTCGGCGGCGGTGTGGGGAGCGTTGATGTTGACCACGAGAGCGCGGGCATGCTGCACAACTGGCTCATCGAGACACCATGAGAGGGCGGGATATTTGCCAGCCGCGAAATCCCATACCGAAGTGTCGAAGCCCTCGAGAGGTTTGCCGGAAGTGAGCACCGACGTGAACAGACCCTTGGCGCCTTTGAGGGAAAGGCCGCCGTGAGCCGCCTCGGTTATGATCTGACGGTCCCAGTGGGTATTCTCCACAGTGCCTGTGGTGCCGCTTGTACCGGCGAGAGCTCCCACCGATGTCGGGTCGTCATAACTGATGGTTCCCACGTTGATCACGCTGTGGAGCTCGTTGCGACCCAGCACGCTTGTGGAGGTCACCGCGCCGAGTTCGCCGCTGATGCCGCCGAGCTTGTTGTAGCCCGACACATGGCCGTAGTTCACGCAGTTGAACATGTCGGAACCTTTGTTCTCACCCTGGATTCCGCCGCAGGCGGTGAATTTCTTGGTGCTGGTATTGAACGTAGTCCATACCATGGGCTTTATTTCGCCGGCGTTGACGCATTCTTCGAGGCGTCCGTTGCCTGTACCGACGATACCGCCGGCCACGCCGGCGCCTGTTATGATAGTGCCGTCGTTATAGCATCGGCGCACGGTGCCTTTGCGGTTTTCGCCCACGATGCCGGAGGCAATCTGCGAAGCCGTGCGCAGCTCGCCGTGGTTGCGGCAGTTCTCCACGAGACCCTCGTTCTGGCCTACAATGGCGCCGGAACGTGCCCAGAACCAGAAGGAGCACGATTTGTCGATGATGACGTTGCGGATCACGCCCTCGGGAGCAAGCTTGCCGAAGAGACCGCGGACACCAAGACAGTTCTTGCTGTCGGGGGTGCCGAGACCGTCGGCACTCGCCTCGGGTCGGGTGGTCCATTCTATCCAGTCGAGTTTCAGGTTGCGTACGGAATGGTTGCCGCCGTCAAACACACCGGCAAACTTGTTGTAGGTACCGGTGGCTATTGTGGCGTCACCGCAGATGCCCAGGAAGCCGTCGGCGCCGCTCATGTCGATGTCGTTGGTCATCAGGAAGTGGTCGCCGGGGAAGGTCTGCTGCTTCTCGGAGGTGATTTTGCTGAGCTGCACCATGTCTTCTTTGGTGCGTATCAGGAAAGGATTGGAGGCAGTGCCCTCGCCGTCGAACGATACGGGGGCCACACGCATCTCAAGGTCGTAGGCGATGTCGCCGAGCACTACGCGCAGCGTGTCGGTGCCGAACTGGTCGGAAATCTTGATGGCATTCCCCTCTATCGATGAGAAATGGCCTTTGTCTCCGAGGGTGCCGTTGAGATGCATGAGGTATTTGACGCCGCCCAGGGGATGGAGCTCGCCATTGCCCGACACTTTCTTCAGGGAGCTGCGGGCCGGGAGCACTATGGCAGATGCCGACATAAGGGCGTTGGGGGTGTCGGCGCTGGCTTTCAGCCGTGGATACTGGCCGGCGGTATATTGCCATACCGAAGCGTCGAATCCCTGAGGACCGGTTGCCGATGTGAGGTCGGCGGTGCTGGCACCGAAGCGCGTGGAGTTGAGGTTGGTAAGCTGGTTGTCGTAGTAGAGGTTCTCGAGCACGGGTGTGGAGTTCTCTATCCATCCTATGGTCTCGCGGGCCTCGTTCTCCTTGTCGTAGAGGTAGGTCTCGGAAGTGACCAGAGCTGCCGACCAGCAGTTGCGGACGGTTGTGGAGATGGTGTCGGTGCCCTGAACGTCGGGGGTGAGCCAGCCGGTGATGCCGCCGGTGGTGCGCGACAGATATGTCGATACAGAGCCGGTGAAGTAGCAGTTCTCTATCAGGGAGCCGTAGGTCTTGCCGACCACACCGCCGGCAGCAGACTTGCGGCCATAATTGTCGGTCATGCCGCCGCGCACCTCACCGGTGGCGAACGACTTCTCGAGGGTGGCGTTGCTGAGGACGCCCACCACACCGCCGGCGCTCATGGTGCACTGGTATTTGCGGGTGTCGACAAGGCCGGAGAACGAGAGGTTTGAGCCTCGGGCGTTGGAGAGGGCGGCAACCACGCCGCCGGCAGGAAGTCCTGCCTGACCTGTGGCGCCGAGTACCGTGGTGTTGCTCACATGACAGTTCTCCATAAGCTTGTCAACCTGTCCGGCCATGCCGGCGGGATTGCCGTTGGCGCCAAGGATATGGGAGTCTTTTACCGTACAGTTGGTCACGATATGTCCCACGCCGACAAGACCGCCGGCGATACGGGCGTAATTGACTACATTGGCGCCGGTGACATGGCAGTTGTCGAGAGTGCCGAAACACCATCCGGCCACTGTGCCGGCGGTCTGTCCCGACGACTCTACCTTCGGGTTGGCGAGCTTGAGGTTCTTGACGGTACCTTTCTCGTCGACGAGACCGAAGAGGGCGGCAAGTCCGGTGGTGCTGCTCACCGACAGATTGCTTATGGTATGGTTCTGGCCGTCGAAAGTGCCGGCGAAATAATGGTATGCGTCGGCACCTACGGGAGTGAAGAGTATCGACCCCATGTCGATGTCGTTCTCCAGACGGAAGTGCTTGCCCTCATGCACGCGGGCGCAGTCCACACCGTTGAGGAAAGCGTTGTATTCGCTTTCAGGCACGGAGTTGACGCTGTTGGCGAGAATCTGCAGGTCGTTGAGAGTGCGTATGAGGTAAGGGGAGGCCTGTGAGCCGTCGCCATCGAGCTTGCCGGTCACCTCCTTGGGATAGGAGAAGGAGCCTTGATACTCCACAAGACCGTTGGTGATGGCGCCGAAGTACATGTTCTGGGTACCCTGGGATATTGCTGTCCAGTTTCCCCAGCGCAGGGTGGCGTTGTCGCCGGCGGCGGCCGGGGTGAGGGTTATGTTGGCGGTGATGTTCTGAGGATTCCCCACGTTGTCGTAGCTGCCCACGCCGCAGGTCACGAAGTTGGCGTTGTTGGCGGGATACTGGCGTGCCACTTGCGAAGGTATCTTGCCGCCGCGGCGGCTGTCGAGGTCGGCATAGACGGTCATGCCGTAATTGCCGAAGTTGGTGATAAGCACCCGGTTGTCGTAAGGCTGCGTAACGTAAACGTTGAACTTTACTTTCCGGCCGTCGGAGAAGTTGAAGCTCATGGATGCGTTGGCGGGACGTATGAAGGTTTCGTTGCCGAGGTATGCGGCACGGTCCTTGTTGGTGCCGGCCACTACGTATATTCCCCACCAGTCGGCGATTTCTATGGTGCCGTCGGGAAGAATCTTGCCTGTTACGGGTTTAGAGCGGTCGGGTTTTCCGTCGGGTTTGCAGAAGGCGATGTCAATGTCGCCGTTGTCCTGCATCTGTCCCACCACCTGGTTGGCGATGGTGATGGTGGAGGATGCCACGTCCACTTTTGCCGAGAGGGTAATGGCGTCGTTATAGAAGCCGGTGATTGTCAGCAGTTGGTCGGTGGCGTTGTAGGTGGCGGTGCAAGAGTTTCCGTCGTCGCCGAGGTTGGAGGTCAGCGAGCGCGTGGTCATCACCTTTTGGCCGGCGAGGTCGGCTGGTGAGGCGATGTTGCGTCGCGGTGCACGCGCATGGCGTAATTCCGCCGGTGTGGCGGCTCTCTCGTTGCTGATGCTTGTGCCCTGGGGCAGAAGCGTGAGCGTCTTCGATGTCGCGGCCGTCACGCTCAGCGACTGCTGGCCTGAGGGCGTGACCGGGAACGGACTCCATGCATCTGTACCCGTGGACGTGGCGGTGGCGGACGCATCGGCGGCTAACGGCATCATGGCCGCAATCGCCAATACTCCCCACAATCTTGGTCTGATTGTTCGCATCCTTGTAGGTGTTGGTTATTATTGTGTTATTGAGTATCGCTGTTGTGTTTTCAGGCTCAAAAATAAGAAATGTTTTCAGTAAATGCAAATTAATTCTGGATAGCCGCGAGCTGCCGCTCGCGGCACGGCTGCTGCTATGGAATAATGGGCGCAGCCGGCTGGCATTGTTAAGCACTGACAGCTGGTATTGTTAAGCACTGACAGCTGGCATTGTTAAGGATTGTGAAATATGGGGCCGGCGGTATATAATAATGAGTGGAAAGTTGTGCATGTCGGAATAAATGGTTAACTTTGCGGAGAAAATAAAGGTGACCGCCGCAAAGCGGAATATCTCCTGGGTTTCGGTGTATATGCCGGTCTCAGGGGGTTTCTTTTACACTATCGAGAAACAGACACAATATGGCAACATATCTGACCCAGGAAGGGTACAACAAGAAGATGGAGGAGCTGTCGCAGCTTGAGGCCCAGCGGCCTGTGATCAAGCAGGCGATAGCCGAGGCGCGCGACAAGGGCGACCTGTCGGAGAATGCCGAATATGATGCGGCAAAGGAGGCTCAGGGTATGCTGGAGATGAAAATCGCCAAGCTCAAGGAGCTCGTGGCCAGTGCCCGTATTATAGATGATTCCAAGCTCAACACCGATGAGGTGCAGCTCCTCAATAAGGTGACAATCAAGAATGTGAATAACGGCATGCAGATGACGTACACCATTGTCACGGAAAACGAGGCCAACCTCCGCGAGATGAAAATCGCCAGCAACACTCCTATCGCCAAGGCTCTCATCGGCCATAAGGTTGGCGATGTGGTGAAGGTGAACGTCCCCGCAGGTGTGGTGGATTTTGAAATAGTAAAAATTGAAATCTAATTGTGAAGTCGGATGTCGACTTTTAAAAATATAGCGGCCATGTCCGGTCGAAAGCGGAAAACCGGACACTTGCGTAACCTCAGTCCTGCGAAAAACTCATTGATGAAAGGGGCTTGAAAATCATAGACCATGACAATATTCTCAAAGATTATCGCCGGCGAAATCCCTTGCTACAAGATAGCTGAGGATGAGAATTATTTCGCCTTTCTGGATATCAATCCGGTGAATTGGGGCCATACCCTGGTGGTGCCCAAGAAAGAGACCGACTATCTGTTCGATCTTGGCGACAGCGAGCTTGCCGGGATGGTGGTGTTCGCCAAGAAGGTGGCCAAGGCTTTGAAAGCCGCAGTGCCTTGTCGTAAGGTCGGCGTAGCGGTCCTCGGACTCGAAGTCCCGCACGCTCATATCCACCTCGTGCCTATTACCAACGAGGGTGATATGGACTTCAAAAACAAAATCTCCAATCCTTCGCCAGAAAGAATGGAGAGTATTGCCGAAAGCGTGCGGAAGGCTTTGTCTGAAGCTTGACTTGTAAACATGAAGAACTGTTTTCTTCGGGGCGCCCTAAGGGTGCCCCGAACTCGTTATAAACTTTTATGTGCCGGTTTTACGTTTATTCTTTTAGGGAATGAATATAAATGGCCGTGCATCAATGGAAGATGCGGCCATAAAAGTATATAACCTGAAGGACCATGGATAATTTCAAGTTTTGCTCGCCGACGGAGTTCATCTTCGGGCGTGGCGTGGAGAAGAGCACGGGAGAAGCGCTGAAGCGTTACGGTGCCGGAAAAGTGATGATAGTCTACGGCAGCGACCGTATAAAGCGCGACGGACTTCTGGCCGAGGTGACGGCCTCTCTTGACAAGGAGGGTATAGCCTGGACGGAGTTCGGGGGCATATCGCCCAATCCTACGGCGGCGAGCGTATATGCCGGCATAGGCAAGGCTGTGGAGGAGGGCGTTGACTTCCTGCTGGCCATAGGGGGAGGGAGCCCTATCGACGCGGCCAAGGCCATAGCCTTGGGGGCAGTGTACAGCGGCGACTTCTGGGATTTCTACGGCGGCGGGGAGACGCCCGTGGCGGCGCTGCCCGTGGGTGTGGTGCTCACCATACCGGCAGCCGGCAGCGAAGGGAGCGGCAACTCCGTGATCACCAATGAGGCCACCCATCAGAAGATTTCTGTGCGCTATCCTACGATGCTGCGCCCGCGTTTCGCCATAATGAACCCGGAGCTGACATATTCGCTGCCGTTCTTCCAGACGGCATGTGGCGTGGTGGACATGATGGCCCATATCTTCGAACGTTATTTCTCGCCGACCACCGGCACTCAGCTCGTGGATGCCTATTCCGAAGCTATCCTCCGCGACATCATGGACCAGGCTCTCAGTGTAAAGCTTGACGGTAACAATTACGACGCTCGCGCCGACATTATGTGGGCAGGCACCCTGGCTCATAATGGCCTCTGCGGCGTTGGCAAGGTGGAGGACTGGGCTTCGCACCGCATAGAGCATGAACTCTCGGCATTCTATGACGTGGCCCATGGCGCCGGCCTCGCCGTGATAATACCCGCATGGATGAAGTTCTGCGCCGAACTCAACCCCGACAAGCTATGGCGTTTCGCCATAAATGTGATGAGCGTAGACCCGGCCGGAAAGTCTACCGACCAGATCATCGAGGAGGGCATCGAGGAACTGAAATATTTCTATCACGACCTCGGCCTTACCACTAACCTGCGCGAGCTCATCGGCAAGGAACCCGACATAGACATGCTCGTGAAGTCGCTCCACCGAAACATGGGCGACACCCTCGGAGCCTATGTGCCCCTCTCGATGGACGACTGCCGTAAAATCTACCAACTTGCCCTCGAAGGATGAATACCAAAGTGAACATCACCAATTTCATAAAGCTCTATGAGAAGAGCTTTATGGAGAACTGGGATCTGCCGGCCTTGACGGAGTACGTGTCGAGGCGACATCTCACCTACGGGGAAATGGCCACCGCCATAGCCCGCATACATCTCATGTACGAGACCATCGGCCTGAAGCCTGGCGACAAGGTGGCCATCTGCGGCAAGGATTCCATCAACTGGGTGCTGGTTTTCATGGCCACGGTCACTTATGGCGCCGTTATCGTGCCGATTCTTCCTGAGTTCAACCCTCACGATGTGGCGCATATCGTGAACCATTCGGAGGCGAGATTCTTCTTCGTGTCGCAATCGATATGGGAGCTTATGGAGCCCGACCAGCTGCTGAACCTGCGGGGTGTTTTCTCCGTTGACGACTTCAAATGTCTGGAGCAGCGTAACGGCGAGGAGCTGCTGCGGGCTTTGCGTCTGCTTACCCGCCGTTTCCGCTCACGCTATCCACGGGGATACCGCTCGGAGGATGTGCGATATATCGACCGCGACAATTCCGAAGTGGTGGAAATCAACTATACCTCCGGCACCACCGGCTTCTCCAAGGGAGTGATGCTCACGGGCGAGAACCTTGCCGGCAACGTATGCTTCGGCATAGAGACGCAGCTGCACTTCCGCAGCAGCCGCGCTCTGGCATTCTTGCCCCTGGCTCACGCATATGGCTGTGCTTTCGATATGCTTACCCCGCTGGCGGTAGGGTCGCATGTCACGCTCCTCGGCAAAACACCCTCGCCGCGCATCCTTGTAAAGGCCATGAGCGAGGTAAAGCCTAATCTCGTGATCTGCGTTCCCCTCATTCTCGAGAAAATCTACAAGAGCCAGATACTTCCCATGATTTCCAAGGGAACCGTGAGATGGACGCTCGCCGTGCCATTCCTCGACAACTATATATACTCGAAGATACGCCGCAAGCTTATCGACGTGTTCGGCGGCGAGTTCGAGGAGGTGATCGTGGGGGGCGCTCCCCTCAACCATGAGGTGGAGGAGTTCCTGCATAAGATAAAGTTTCCGTTCACGGTGGGTTACGGCATGACCGAATGCGGTCCGTTGATAAGCTATACGCCATGGCGAGAGTTCAAGGTAGGCTCGTCGGGACGACTGCTCCCCGACATGGAGGCCATGATACTTTCTGACGACCCGGAAAACGTGCCCGGCGAAGTGTGCGTGAAAGGTCCCAATGTGATGAAGGGGTATTTCAAGAATCCTAAAGTCACCGGAGAGGTGCTCGACAATAAAGGCTGGCTTAAAACCGGCGACATGGGCACACTGTCGGCCGACGGCAGCATTTTCCTGCGTGGCAGGAGCAAGACCATGATCCTTTCGGCTTCCGGACAGAATATCTATCCTGAAGAGATAGAGGCCAAACTCAACAACATGCCTTATGTGGCAGAGAGCCTGGTAGTGGAGCGCGACGGCAAGCTTGCCGCTCTCGTATATCCCGACTACGATGCCCTCGACAGATTCGACGTGCCTATGTCGGAGATGGAGAGCACCCTCGAGAATATACGTAAGGAACTCAACACGCTGGTGGCTCCCTATGAGAGAATAGCCAAGATTATCCTGATGCCCAACGAGTTTGAAAAGACTCCCAAACGAAGCATCAAGCGATTCCTCTATACCCACTGACAGAAGCGCTTTAAGGAACGCGCTCTTAAAAGCGAATATGATAATGGACCCTCCGCGTCTTGCGGGGAGTCCATTATCATATTCGCCAACTTTCCTAAATCCCCGATGTTATAAAAGGAAACATCAAAAAGGGAAAAATATGGAAAACAAAGAGTTGGAGAGGCCTCAGGCCGAGAGCCGGGAGTTGTCGGCGGAGCGCAGGAAGCTCGACAGGCAGCAGCTGCTGCTCAAAGTGGTTGTGGCCTTGATAGCATTGTCGATTGTCGGCACGGTGGTATGCATCATCTTGGCTGTGTTGCGCGTCGCCGTGGAGGCCGTGGTCATTGCCGGCGGAATCCTCCTCGTGATTGTGCTCCTCGGTTTCGTGTCTTACAAGGCACTTATTTACCGCTGGCAGGCCCGATCAAAAAGTGGTCGCCCGACTCCTTGACGATATTCTCGTAGTAACGCTTGTCGTAACCGGGGAACTCGGGGTATACCGGCACGCCATATTCCGACTTTATGAAATTGCCGTTTTCGTCGGTTTTCTTCCTGTTGCCATCCATGAATTTCACGAAGAGGTAACCGGCGAGGTCCCGGTAGCTGTCGGTGGCCTTCTTGGCGGCATCGGCGCCGAGGCGGTTGGCCACATTGCGGTAGACCTCCATATCGCCGGCCTCCACGGCAGCGGCAAGCTCCGTGTCTGACTCGGGCACCTGCTTGAAGAAGCCCTTCTCCAGGCCCTCCTGTACCTTGCGTATGTCGGGAATCATCTGGTCGTAGCGGTTGTACGCCTCATTGGCCACGATGTTGTTGACCCAGAAGTTGGAGTTGAGGTCAAGGGTGTTGATGTCGCCCTGCTTCAATTCCGCGGGTACTTCGGTCATGCCGCAGTAGAAGGGCATATATACTGTGGTGTTGGTGTCGTCAGTACCGAACCAGAAGAGACCGCCGACAGGGTCGGGGAGCCAGTCGCGGCTCTGCGACACATAGCTCCAGCCGGTCTGCTGGGTGGCTATGGCGCGTTCCATGCAGTAGGTCTTGCCGTCCACCTCATATTCCATGGGACGCCAGCGGTAAGGCACGTGGAAAGGCCCGGCGCCTACATCCTGGGTCATGTCGTAAGGTGTGCCCTGGAAGAGGTCGCGCATGGATGCCTGCATACCTTCGGGACTCACCTTGCGATCCGGAATGATATAGAGAGGCATGGGCTCGTCGCTGTCGCTGTTGACCCATGAGAAGTATTTGTCGGCATCATCGTTGTAACGGCGGAAGAATGTCCATACCCTGCCGTCGCAACCGCGGCGCGTGCCCTTGTCATGCTCGCCATAAGCATCGGCAAACGAGAAGTCGGCATCCTTGCCGCTGAAGTAACCACGCTTGCGCGCGAAGCTTATCATATCCTTGCTGTAACGGACATTCTTCTTGTCCTTGAGGTCCACCTTGCGTATGCGCGGCTCGTTGGCATGTCCGGATATGGCGTTGTCGGGTATGCGCACGGCTATCCATACAGCACCTTTCTCGGCGCCCTTGCCGATCATCTCCATCACCCACACTTCATTCTTGTCGGCTATTGTGAACGACTCGCCGCCGCTGGCATAGCCGTATCTGTCGACAAGGTCGGTCATGATGTCAATGGCTTCGGGTGCGCTTTTTGCCCGTTCGAGAGCCACATATATCAGCGAGCCGTAGTCCATCACCGATTTTCCGGTGCTGTCGGCCAGCTCCTTGCGGCCGCCCCATGTGGATTCGCCGATGGCCACCTGGTGCTCGTTCATGTTGCCCACCACGTTATAGGTCTCTTTGGCCTGGGGTATCTCTCCGAGCGGCTTGCCGGTGTCCCATTCCACAATCTTGCGCATCTCTCCGTCGGCATGTTTGCCCGCCGGCGAATGGTGAAGATAACCGTAAAGGTTGTGGGAGTCGGCCGAATATGTCATCATCACCGACCCGTCGGTGGTGGCTTTCTTGCCGGCTATCAGATTGGTGCAGCAATATCCCGCAGGTGCCACGGCTATCGCCGCCGCTGCTATCATTGTCCCGATTCGTTTCATATATGGTTCGTTTGTTTATTTTTCACAAAGGTAATACAAATCCTTTTACTTAGCAAACGGACTTATAATAGAATCCCCGTGCCGATGCGATTACGCGAAGGCACGGGGAACGTTCTTTTCTGGCATGGCCTGGACAATCTCTTATTTCACCATCACTTTTTTATTGCCGACGATGTAGATTCCTGCGGGGAGACCGATGGTGGCATCGGCAGGAGCGACATTTGACTTTACGGGCGTGCCCAGCATGTTGTAGACATTCACGGGGCTGGCGCTGTCAGTCATCTCGTTGATGCCGGTGATTATGTCAGTTTCCACTATGACCTGCTTCTTGGGATATGAGAATTTCACGGAATACATATAGGCGCCCGGGTCTTCGCCGCGGCCTGTGAGCTGCGGTATCCATGCGTTGGATGTGGAGCCGTTATAGCGGGTATAATTGAACCAGTTGTTCACAGCCACCTTGCAACGGTTGTTGACCGACTCCCGGTTAGACGGAGCATAACGGGGTGAAGAGTTGACCACATCCCAAGGATTGGCGTCGCCTTCTCCGGCAAGGCGCGTGACAAAGCTGAACGCGTCATCGCCCGTGAATATCAGCCGGTTATAGGGGTCTTCCTCTGTAACATCATATTTGTCGAAGAGATATACTCCCGGTTCCAGGGGATCCTCTCTGCCGACGATTCCCCGGGTGGGATCCCAGTTCATCGTGGTGAGTATGTCGCCATAGCTGTTGGTGATGGAGAATTTGCCGATCAGTATAGGCACCTCCGGCGTGGCTATGTCGCCCTGAGTGTCGGCTCTGAGGAGAGTGCCGTCGTATTGTACGGAGACGGCGAGCCAGACGTGTGTGGAGCTTGCCGCAGCAAGGTTCGAAAGACGTATTGTTCCGGAGGTCTTGCCGTTAAGCGATGTAGACACTACGGTATAGGGGTCGGTTGAGGTGGTGTGGGCATCGGCGTCAAGATAATAGGCGTTGACGGTGTATTCATACCGGGTGGGGTCTGTGTCGGCCGGCACTCCCTTTAGGCCAACCGTGAATGATATGTCGGCAGTGGTTGCATTCAAGGCCTCCGACTTGTCCCAGGTAATGAAGGCTGTGGGTTGGGTAGGCTCCGGTTTTGTGTATGAGCCTCCCATTATGAAGAGCACCATACGGTCGGGGTTGAAGTAGAAGGAGGCACCGTATATGGTTCCACCTCCCTCAATCTGCATGTCGGAGCCTGGGTGCGACAGCAGCTTGTAGCTGTCGAGGGTTACGCCGGAAGGCTGACCGTCGGCAGCTCCATATATGTATTGGTCCTGACCGCTCGGCCCCGGCTTGTAGTCGGTGTTGAAAATCTTGAAGTTGCCTTCGAGCTCTTCAATGGTGAGAGAGTAGAAGCCATACTGGTCGGGCTGTTCGGAGAATTGATACTTGACGCTGTTGCGGATAATGTCAAGGTAATAACCGGCGCTTGCGCTGGCGGCAAACATCAGAATCAGAGCCGCGACAGCGAGTATACGGCGGCTTATCCCTGTTGTGAGTATGGGTAAAGATGTGTATTTCATAATATCGATAAGTAATTAATTT
>CAJUAT010000062.1 GCA_910584525.1 uncultured Muribaculaceae bacterium
TGATGGATGCGACGACACAGCCCAAGCGTGCTTCAAAACCGGAGAAAATACTCTTTGACAACCCCTCGGTAATGCAGGCACTTGGAATCATCAACAAAGTAGGTACGGTAAGAGAAAGCTATGTGGCATCGATGCTTAGCTATATCGGCAAGCTGTTTGCCGCCAAAGAGGGAGACTTTCTTCTTGACCGCACCTATTTGTTTGAAGTCGGAGGCAAAGGAAAAGGATTCTCTCAGATTGCTGATAAACCCAATAGTTATGTCATAGTCGACAATATTGAGACCGGCATTGGCAACAAGATACCTATGTGGTTGTTAGGCTTCCTGTATTAAGAGCTCGAAAAGAGGCGCCCCTACGGCCTCGAAATTTTAAGGAACGCGCTCTAAGCGGCAAGGCCGCGGACGATGGTGTGTCCGCGGCCTTGATAAGTAAGGGATTTTTGGGAGGGGGTCAGTTCATTCTGATGAAGGCGGGCACCCATGCCTTCACGTTTACGGTGCCGCTGACGTTGCCGCCGTTGATGAGGTCGAGACCTGTGCCGCCTATCGATACATTGGCATCGCTCTGCGAGAAGATCACCACAACCTTGTTGCCTGTCTGGCTGTCTGTTTTGGTGATGACCTCAAGGCCGTTGCCGCGCTGGTCACGCTCTACGCTGCCACGCCATAACGCCGGATTGGTCTTGCGGGCGTTGAACACCTTGGCCACATAGTCGTGGAGCTTCTGCTCGTTGCTGTTGAAGCCGGAGAGGCGTCCCGAGGTACGGGCCTTGTTGTCGGCGTTTCCGTTGCCGCTCTTGTCGCCGATCTCATCGCCATAGTAAGTGCAGGTGGGGCCGGAATAAGCGGCCACGGCAGCATGGCGTGCCATGAGCTGCTCAGGGTTGCTGTTGACATCCACCTTGTCGCCAACTCTGGAGGTGTCATGATTGCTCAAGAAGATAGTAGGGTTCACTCCTTCATCCTTGTAGCCACGGGTCTTGGCATCGCTGGCAAGGAACCATCCTATCGAGCCTGTTCCGCTGCTCAGGTTTACAAGATTGTCCTTTCCGTCGAAGTCCATGACGCTCTTGAGGCCATCCTGCTGCGTTGTGGTGATGCTTCCGGCACCTGTCCAGTCCTCGCCGACCATATATGCCAGTGTTCCCCACTGTTCGCCACGAGCCTTGCGCTCGTTGGCCACAGCCTCCGCCTCTTTGCGCAGATCATTCCAATAGTTGTGGCCTCCCTGGTAGACCTGATAGCATTGGTCGAGACGCCATCCGTCAACACCACGGTTCATCCAATAGCGTATCACCTCCTTGAAATACTCCAGAGAACCGGGATACTGGATGTTTCCTGACTCGGAGCCGCGTACATTCGGGGTGTTGTCCTGGGTCGATATCCATTTGCCGTTGGGAGAAGCCTGGTTTACACCACCATGGTGACCGAACACACCGTCGAGAATCACATATATGCCGCGGCTGTGGGCCTCGCGTATAAGCTCGTCAAACTCGGCCTCGGTGCCGAATTTAGGATCTACCTTGAAATAATTTGTGCAGAAATAACCGGTTGCCTGCAGTCTTTCGCCGCCCTGACCATTGGTGGAGTCAAAAATCGGAGTGAGCCATATGGCGTTCATGCCGAGATTCTTGATATAGTCGAGAGATTCGATTACACCACGGAGATTACCGTTCTTGCGGTGACCTTCGGGGCCCCACATGTCGCTGTAACCGCTGGCGCCGCCGTTGCCGTGCTGGAACGAACCTACCATTATCTGATAAATCGACAGTTCGCGCCAGTCGCCGGTCATGGTGTAGACAGGCTCGCTGTCGTTGCGCGTGAACGTGCAGCTGGCCGTGGTGCTGCCAGCGCTGTTGCTCGCGGTCACGTTGAAGTCTCCCGATTGGTTGTCGGCCGTAAGATAGTCGGCCACTTTCACAGAGTTGCTGCCGTTGTCGAGTGTCAGGCTGCGGCCGTTGAAGGTGGCCGTCACCGTGGTGGCTTCATTGCTGATGGTCACCGTGATGGTGGACGAGCCTTTCACATTGCCGCCGTTGGGAGAGAAGCCCACAGTGGGCTTCTGAGGTCCGGTGATATACTCGCCGAGATCCTTTTCCTTGTTATAGATGTGGCCCTTGACAAACGTCAGTTCGACCGACTGGGCGCCCGAGCCATTGTTGAACACGAGACCCGTCGTTCCCTTCGGACATGAGTATGAATATACCTTGTCCTTATACAGAGTCATGTCCACGCCGGGCCATTCGGATGCAGATTCGCCACCCCAATAGTGCACCTTCACCGTCTGCCAGTTGGTGGAGCTGTTATCGAAATAGATGGTGTTCTCATCGGGAGTAGGAGGAGTAGGAGGAGTAGGAGGTGTAGGAGGCACGGGCTCGTCGTTCTTGGTGTAAGAGAACGACTGCACGCGACTTCCGGCGGTGTTGGCCACGTATGTGGAGATGGTGGTGGTTTCCGTGAGTCTTATCGGTGCCGTATAGAGGGTAGATGCTTCGGTGGCGGTTCCGGAGGTGCTGTAGCGTATCGGGCTGCCGTCGCTGGAAGCGAGTGTCACGTCAAGCGTGGAGGAGAAGGTTGTACCGGATGTGGGATTGGCGGTTACAGAGGGAGCCTGAGGACGGGGTGGTGTGGGAGGATTCTCACCACGGATAGTGCCGAAAGGCTCAATGAGGAGCACGGGGCCGGAAGCGGTCATGGTTACCTTGCCGCCGCTGACAGTGGCGCTCACCGAGGTGTTGTAGCCGTCCATCACTTTGGCGCCATCCTCGAACGCGTTGCCCACGCTTACGGTGTAGCTCTGGCCCGCCTGAGTGTTGAGCTTGATCACCACGGCGTTGGAATAATCGCCGTCGGTGAAGGTGCGGGCATAAGTGCCGTTGCCGAGTTCGGTCTGCGTACCGGCGCCTACCGCCGGGTTGCGGCGACGGAACTGGCCGATTTTCTGCCAGTGCTTGTTGTCGTCATTGTCGACGGCGCTCCAGTTGAAGTCGGAACGCGTTGCCATCGACTGGTCGGGACAGCCGCTCATATAGGCGCGGGAAGTCTCGTCGCCATAGTATATCTGGGCGCCGCCGGGGCAGAGGAGAAGCATGGTGGCCACCTTCTTCTGATCGCCGGGGCGATGGAGACCGGTGTCGTGCGACGACACATAGTTGAGCACCTGACGGCCGTTGGAGCCGTTGCAGAAATTGGCATAGTATCGCCAGTCGTCAACGCTCGGGGTGCGTCCCTGGCTCCCTTCAGAGGAGTTGAAGGCGAAGTTGATCATCGAGTCGAAGCCACCCTGGGTGAAATAGCCGGTGTCGCCGTGCTCCCAGCTGAAGCATTCGCCGGTCATCCAGAAATTGTCGGTCCAGTACTTGGCATATTCGTCGGCACGAGAGCTTGCACGCCAGTCAGCGAGGGCGGCGTTGCAGGTCTGCTTGAGCTGGTTCCAGCGGCTCAGCTCCACATGCTTGGCGGTGTCGCAGCGGAAGCCGTCGATACCGAATTCCCTGACCCATGCCGCCAGCCAGTTGATGATATAGTCGGCGGGAGCTCCCTGGTTGTCCTGACGCCAGGTGCCCACATCGGGAAGACGGTACTCGAGATAATCGCCACTGTTCTCCTGCTGCCATTTTTCCTTCAGGAATGGCGGAATAGCCACAGGGGAAGTTTTTTCCGTCACGACGTCGGGGAGACCTGCGAGGCTCATGGTATAGTTGTCGCCGCCATCTTTGGCGTAGCCGGCGCCGGCAGCCCAGCTGCGGTCGCCGAAAGCGCGTACCCACTGCGTCCACCAGTTGCCCCATTTGCCCTGGGTGTCGGCATTGAACGACACTTCGTTGTCGCTGCTCCACATGGTGTAATTGCCCGAGGGGAGCCATCCTGCCGTAGGAGTGCCGTTGAAGTTGCCGAAGTCATAGTCCACGCAGTCATCGAGGGTGCAGTAGCCGGTATGGTTGAGCACAATGTCCATAACCACGCGTATGCCGCGCTTGTGAGCCTCGGTGACGAAGGTGCGGAATTCGTCGATCGTGCCCATGTTACGGTCCATGTATGTCCAGTCGAGGGCATAGTATCCATGGAAGGCGTAATGAGGGAAAGCGTCGCTCTTGCCGCCGGTCCATCCATGCATCTGCTCGTAAGGAGCCGTGATCCATATGGCGTTGACGCCCAGCCTGTCGAGATAATCGAGCTTCTCGGTAAGGCCCTTGATATCGCCGCCGTGGAAGGTGGCATAGTCGGGCACGCTGCCCTCAGAACGCTGACGGTGGTACGACTTGTCATTGGAGGTGTCGCCATTGTAGAAGCGGTCGGTGATCACGAAGTATACGGTGGCGTTCTTCCACGAGAAATGGTTGAAGCGTTCCACGAGAGGAGTCTTGACCTTGATGGTGTAAGTGCGGCTCTGGGCGCCGGTGGTCACGGTATACAGGATGGTGTTCTCACCGCCGTCGAGAGCCGTGAGAGAATGGTTGTCATAGGCGTTGCCGTTGACAGAAATGTTCACTATGGCATCGGAGGCTGCCGGAGCCGCCGACATGGTGACTATGGATATGTCCTCCACCTCTATCTCATAGGAGGTTTTGTCGGGACTGAACTGAATGAGGTTTCGTCCTTCGGCCTTAAGCTCGAGCGACGAGAGGGCAGGGTTACCGCTGTTCACGGCCGCTTCGGCATACATGGAGGCGCCCGACAACAGCACCGCCGCCATTGCCCACTGCTTTATATTGTTGAGTTTCATTGAATTATCGGTAATTAGATTTTAATCACTTTGACCACGGTCTTGGATCCGTCGGTCATGTAGAGGCAAAGCACATACATTCCGGAGTGTAGTCCGGAGCAGTCGATTGCGGCGTCGGAGGCGCCATTCACGGCGATGTCGCGCACTTTGGCGCCGTCAAGCCCGTAGAGCATCACGCGCTCCATGCTTTTCGCTCCCGTAATGTTCAGTACAGTCACGACAGGATTGGGATATACCGACACATTAGCCGACTCGGTGTCAATGATGTCGATGCCCGTAATAGTGCCGTAGAAGAGGTCATTTCCGGGGTCTACCTGTCCGGGGATGCCGGCGAGTACGGGATACTCATGGGTGCCTTCCTGACGCCATTCCCACACGTTGTTGAAATCCCAGCCGAGTACATCGGAATATACGTTCTTGTTGACAAGGTTTTGGTTATGGCCGATGGCATGATGGCCGTGTGTGGCGGAGTCGGCCATGGGCATCAACTCCCAAGCCAGGGTTTTCTCCACGGAGTTGCGGGCATTGTTGTTGCCGCCGAAGCGTCCGGCATAGTTGCCGTTTCCGGCGGTCACGGCAGGGTTGAACGACGTGGAGCTGGCCACGGTTCCGTAGTTGGCGCCCACGAGTCCGCCGGCATAGTTGGATGCCTTCACTTCTCCCGAGGCGTAGGTGTTCTTTACCGAGCCCTTGTTCTTGCCTACGAGGCCGCCTGCCACATTGTCGTCCGCAGTGGTGACGGCGGCTATGGAATAGCAGTCGGATATGGCGGCATGGTTCTCACCCACAAGGCCGCCGACGCATATGGAGGTAGCCGATACAGTGCCGGCCGTGAAGCAACGCGACACGGTGCCCGAATAAGCATAACCCACGAGACCGCCGGTGAAGGTTGTGCCGCTCACGCTGAGGTCCGTCAGTCCCAGACCGCTGATTTCGGCGCCGTCGATGGCATTGAAGAAGCCGGTAGGCATACCGAAGGAAGTGCCGCTGACGGAGGCACCTTTCACCACATGGCTGTTGCCGTTGAAGTGACCTTTGTACGGCGACCCTTTGGAGGCTAT
The DNA here is from genome assembly GCA_910584525.1 of uncultured Muribaculaceae bacterium. Lineage (GTDB taxonomy): Bacteria > Bacteroidota > Bacteroidia > Bacteroidales > Muribaculaceae > Lepagella. The sequence goes on from CAJUAT010000062.1 coordinate 5,787, forward strand.
GCCGGGGAAAGAACCCGTAAGGGTGATGTCGGCATCCAGACGCACGTATACATCGGAAGCCCAGTCGATGGAAGTGGAGGCCAGCTCATTGAGGTCGGCGGCCGTCTTGATGATGAAAGGACTCTCGGCGGTACCCTCGCCGCCTGAATAAGCCTCACGGCGACCCTGCACCACGTCCACAAAACAGTCTGCTGTCTGCTGGGAGTTGTTGCGGGCTATGAACCCGAGCTTCGTGACCTGCGTCATCTCGTCGTCGGAGAGGTTGTAAAGGTCCTTCAGGTCGGCGACCTTGTACTTGTAAGTGCCTCCCGTGCCGGTCATCTTGAACTTGGCGTTCATTGCGCCGCCCCAGTCGGAAGCTCCTTTGTCTTTGCCTCCCACCACAGCCCAGGTGTAGCAATACACCTCGCTGCCGAGGTCGGAAGTCTGGATAGTTACCTCGAAGGCATTCGTCGACACTATCGGCGAGGGCGTAGAGGTGATGCTTGCCTGATGGCCGTCGCTGTAGCCCCGAAAGGCTGCTAACGCCACCATGGCCGCGCATAATAATCCTCTTTTCATTGTTTGATTTTAAAGGTTGTTGATTGTTGATATAATTGTGCCCGGTGCTATCCGGGAAATAAGGTTAACTGCAGGGTCGTGATACCACTTACAAAATTATAAAAATTTCAACATATATCAAAATTAATGGGTAAAGACGACATTCCTGTGCACAAGGATATGGTTCAGTGATAAGTGGTAAAAGATCAACGATTAATTATGATGCAGTTTTGTGTTGTCCTGCTCCGATTTTTGGGAATCACAGAACTGAATCGGAACTGTCTTAATACTTTTCATGACTTGTTTACGTTGAAAAACCAATACCCTGTTATCCTGTTGAAATAATACAAGGTCATAATAATAGTCTTAATGAAGGTAAAGAAATTCGGAGGCACGTCGGTAGGGAGTGCCAGGCGCATGAAGGAAGTGGCGCGTCTGATCAGCGGTGACGGACGTTGCGTAGTGGTATTGTCGGCGATGAGCGGCACCACCAACAGGCTGCTCGGCATCTCTTCCTTGCTGCTGCGCAGCAACAAGGAAGAGGCACGCCAACTGCTCCACACCCTGAAAGCCGATTATGCCGCAGTGATCGACGAGCTGTATGACAGTGCCGCCACAGCCACCAAGGCCCGCGAGATAACCGACGCTATCTTCGCCGACCTCCTCGCCATTACGGATGCCGGCCCCAACGAGTATTCAGAAAGGGAGACGGTAGCCCGCGGCGAACTCCTGTCGACCAACCTTATGAAGCTCCTTCTCGACGAGATGGAAGTGTCGGCGGCATTGCTTCCGGCTCTCGATTTCATGAAGACCGACATACATGGAGAGCCCGACTTTCCCTTCATCCGGGAACATGCCGCCAAGGCTGTCGCCGCCCATCCCGAGGCTCGAGTGCTCCTGACCCAGGGTTTCATATGCCGCAATGCCGAAGGAGGAATCGACAACCTACGGCGCGGCGGCAGCGATTACTCCGCATCCCTGATAGGGGCCGCCATCAACGCCGACTTAATCGAGATATGGACCGACATCGACGGCATGCACGACAATGACCCACGCTTCGTGGAGAATACCTCCCCGGTACATAACCTCCATTTCGACGAAGCTGCCGAACTCGCTTATTTCGGCGCCAAAATCCTCCATCCCACCTGTATTCTTCCTGCCAAGGAAAACAACATCCCTGTGCGCCTCCTCAATACCATGGAACCCGATGCCGAGGGTACTCTCATCGACAACAACCTCCGCAAGGGAACCATCAAGGCCGTGGCTGCCAAAGACAACATCACCGCCATCAAGATAAAGTCGGGGCGGATGCTTCTCGCCTACGGTTTCCTCAAAAAAGTGTTCGAGGTTTTCGAGCGCTATGAGAAGCCCATCGACATGATCACCACCTCGGAAGTGGGCGTGTCGGTGACTATCGACAATGAGACACACCTGGCCGAGATTGTGGAGGAACTTCACAGATACGGGTCGGTAAGCGTAGACCGCGACATGGTGATCATCTGCGTGGTGGGCGACCTGCAATGGCGTAACCGTGGCTTCGAGGCGCTCGCTCTCGACGCCCTCGCCGACTTACCCGTAAGAATGATTTCTTACGGCGGCAGCAATTACAACATCTCCTTCCTCGTAGAAAAGGAAAACAAGACAGAGGCCCTGCGCCGCCTCAGCAATCACCTCTTTAAAAACTGACTTTATGAAAGCAATAGATAGAGCCCTTAACAGCGGCATAGCCACACCTTTCTACCTATATGATGTAAGGCTACTGGAAGATACATTGTCGGAGATACGCCGCAGCATAGGCGACAGACCTGTCAAGGTGCACTATGCTGTGAAGGCCAACGGCACCACCGGCATACTGCGCATCATAAGCCGTGAGGGCTTCGGCGCCGACTGCGTGAGCGGCGGCGAAATAGAGGCTGCTGTTCACGCCGGTTTCCGGCCTGCCGACATTTTCTTTGCCGGCGTGGGAAAGACCGACAGCGAGATAGAGCTGGGTCTGCGACAAGGCATAGGATGCTTCAATGTGGAATCGCTCGAAGAACTCCGCATCATAGCCTCGATAGCCGAAAGCTGCGGAATAAAAGCTCCCGTGGCTTTGCGCATAAACCCTAATATCGACGCCCATACCCATCATTACATCACCACAGGTCTGGAGGAAAATAAGTTCGGCATAAGCGCCGACGATATGGAAGAGGGCGTGCGTATATGCATGGATAATGCATGGCTGAAGCTGCGCGGACTCCATTTCCATATAGGTAGCCAGATTACCACCATGGAGCCTTTCATGATTCTTTGTGAACGCATCAACGGCTATCAGGAACGGCTCGACAGTATAGGCGTAAAGCTGGAGTTTGTGAACGTAGGCGGAGGCCTGGGCATCGATTACGACAATCCGGAGGAGAATACCATACCGCCTTTCCAGGCTTATTTCGACGCTCTCATGAGCCATATACGGCTGCGCGAAGGCCAGACGCTGCATTGCGAGTTGGGACGCTCGGTGGTGGCGCAATGCGGCTCCCTGATTTCAAGGGTGGTGCTTGTGAAAAAAGGAAAAGAGAAGAATTTCGCGGTACTTGACGCCGGCATGAACGACCTCCTTCGACCCGCGCTATATGGTGCACACCATAAGATTGTGAATCTGTCGTCGCCCGACGCGCCTATGGAGAAATATGATGTTGTGGGACCGGTATGCGAGTCGTCCGACTGTTTCGGCATCGACGAGATGCTTCCGCGGTTGCGGCGTGGCGACTATGTGGCCATCCTCTCCGCCGGCGCCTACGGTCAAAGCATGGCCTCTACCTACAACATGCGCCCTCTCCCGCGCTCTTTCTTCCTATAAAAGGATGCGGACGCGCCATGGAGCATCCGTACAAAAAGCACATTTACTTTGCTCTAAAATATCGGGCGACGGTGTCGCGCAGGCGCACAGGAGCAAGCGAAGGGTCATAGTCAGCTGCGTCGGCGATGGTGCTGAGCACGCAATCCCCGCGCAGCTGCGGCTCCACATAACCGCCGACAGCCACAAATGCCAGTCCCCGTTTCATGGCCTCGCGACGCACCGCATCCACCACCTTGCCACCGGCCGTCTGTGAGTCGATGCATCCTTCGCCGCTTATCACCAGCGTGACGCCATCCCAGTCAATACGGCGGCTCTGCAACATCACGTCGGCACCCATGCTCCATGGCGATCCTATCACCGATGCAAAAGCATAACCTATACCGCCGCCGGCTCCATCCACAGCCGTGCGCCCTTCGCGCCCCAATACCCGCTGCAGATTGGCGTAACCGCTACGCAAAAAAGGAAGATACTTCGCGTCGACACCTTTCTGCAAAGTGAAATCGAGCGCCGACAGGCCGGGACCCGTAAGCGTGGCACGCACATCGCTGAGCACGTGTACCTTCCCTCGCCAATAGTCCATGTCGATGCCGTCGAAATCATCTTCATGGAGAGGCGAGAGAAACGGGAGCATGGCAGGCGTCACATCCTTTGTGAAAAGATTGCCATAATTGTCGCGGAAGCGCAATCCCAACGCCTGTAGAGCTCCGGCGCCTCCGTCTACCGTCAGCGTGCCTCCCACAGCCAGCCACACATAGTCGGTGGCCGCTCCGCCACGCGTACCGGGACCATAATTTTCCATGAGCCAGCGTCCCAAAGGGGCCGACGAACGAATCATAGCTTTCTTAGCCGACAGTTCGGCATTGGCCTTTCCCACAAGTAGCGACGTGCTCACCACCGGCCTTCCTTCCAGCTCTTCGGGCATACCTTCGCCACCGTCGGCAAGCGGACACAGCATGATTTCCTCACGACATCCGCCGGCCACAAGACCTTCCGCGATAGCCACCGACGCCTCCATCGCAGTCATGCTCCCCTTGTATTTGTCAGGTATCACAAGTATCATATGCAGCAAAGTTAATAAAAATCTTTTTCTGAACCTGTTCATAACCTGTTCATAACCGACGAAAAACGGTGGATAAGCTGGAGATAAGCTGTGTATTACAGGGAGATAAGTTTTGGCTTTTCAAGCTATTTCCATCCTTCTTTTTCTGTGTGTGGATAAATACAATGGGTTATCTACCGCTTTTCATCAGTTATCTACCGCTTTTTCCACAGGTCCGCAAGGTTATGAACAAGATTTTTATTAACTTTGCAGTTGTCGACAGGATGTGTATAAACTCCTTATCCGGCTGATTTTCAACGTATGATGATTTCACAGCCTGTGGATAAACCTCCCAAAAACAGGGATAACCCGTTTTTCCAAATTTTTGAGGGGAAAGTTATTGGTGGTTTTCAACACCTTTTATCATCTTCCTTATTTTTTTATTTAAATTTTTAATTTTTAAAACTTAAGAAAAAATGATGATGAGGGCCACCTTAAAAATTTTGAAAAAAAGTCGTTATGGAAGACTACAAAGCGCTGAAAGAAGAGATAAAGCATCTTAAGGAAGATAAGAATGCGTTGATAATGGCGCACTACTATACGCGGCCAGAGATCCAGGAGATAGCCGACTTCATCGGCGACTCGCTGGCGTTGGCGAGAAAGGCTTCGGAGACTGATGCCGACATCATAGTGATGTGCGGAGTGCATTTCATGGGAGAGACGGCCAAGATACTGTGTCCCGGCAAGAAGGTGCTTGTACCCGACATGGCTGCAGGGTGTTCGCTGGCCGACAGCTGTCCGCCGGAGGAGTTCGAGGCTTTCGTGAAGGCTCATCCCGACCATACGGTGATTTCATATGTCAACACCACAGCGGCGGTAAAAGCACTTACCGACATAGTGGTGACGAGTGGCAACGCCCGCAAGGTGGTCGACTCGCTGCCTGAGGATGAAAAAATAATATTCGGTCCCGACCATAACCTGGGAGAATATATCAACGCCGTGACAGGCCGCAAGATGCTTCTGTGGAACGGTGCCTGCCATGTGCACGACCGCTTCTCCATGCAGGAAATACTCAGACTTAAAGAAGAGCACAAAGGGGCGAAGATACTTGTACATCCCGAATGTCGCCGACCGCTGCAGCTTATAGCCGACAAGGTAGGCTCCACAGCCGCGCTGCTCGACTTCGCCCGCAACGACGATGCCAGGGAGTATATAGTGGTAACCGAAAGCGGCATACTCTTCGAGATGCAGCGCAAATGCCCGGGCAAGACCTTCATTCCCGCACCTCCCGAGGAGGCGGGATGCCAGTGCAACAACTGCGACTACATGAAACTCAACACCCTTGAGAAAGTGGCCCGCGCGCTCCGCGATGAAGCCCCGGAAATAATTGTGGACAAGGAGACGGCCGAAAAGGCACTCAAACCCATAGAACGTATGCTGGAACTCAGCAAATAATGGACCGTAAAAAGAAGAACATATCCGAACTTACCCGCATAAGCGAGGAAGAGTATCTGCTGATAGAGAAGAATCCGGTGTCGGTACTTGCCGACAACGTACGTTCCTTATATAACATAGGCTCTATCTTCCGCGTGGGCGACGCTTTCCGTATAGGCGAGATAATACTCGGCGGCATAAGCGGACGTCCGCCACATCCGGAGATAAGCAAGACAGCCCTTGGCGCCGAGCACACCGTGGCATGGCGCTGGGTAAGCGATACTTTCGAAGAGACCTTGCGTATGCAGAAGGAGGGGTGGAAGATATGCGTGCTCGAACAGACCCACAACAGTACCGACATAAAGGATTTCCGGCGCATGGAGGGGGAACGTTACCTTCTTGTGGTTGGCAACGAGGTGCAGGGTGTGGACCAGCGTATAGTGGACATGGCCGACATAGTGCTCGAGATTCCGCAGTACGGCACCAAGCATTCACTGAATGTGGCCTCTTCCGCTTCAATAGCCATTTACTGCATGACCAGATGAGGTATTTATATGTTTTAATAATATTGTTGGCTACAATTGTATCCACGGTCAGAGGAGATGTATACCGCGACTATATAGATACTTACGGGGCGATGGCTGTGGAGCAGCAGGAGCTTCACGGCATACCGGCCTCCATCACTCTTGCCCAGGGCTTGCTGGAGAGTGCCGCCGGAAGGTCTACGCTCGCCACGCGCGGCAACAACCATTTCGGTATAAAATGCCATAACACGTGGAGCGGCGACACCATGCTGCGAAGCGACGACAATCCCGACGACTGCTTCCGTGTATACAGGAATGCTGCCGAGAGTTTCAACGACCATTCCCTTTTCCTGCTGAAGAAAAGATATGCCTCTCTTTTCGAGCTTGACCCTCTCGACTATGCGGGCTGGGCGCGTGGACTCAAAAAGTGCGGTTATGCCACCGACCCCAACTATGCGTCGCGTCTCATAACCATAATAGAGCGCTATGCCCTTTACCTCTTCGACAGCGAGGGGGGAAGGAGCGCCGAGGAGAACGCGCAGTTCATACAGGCCACGCTCGCCGCATCACATCCCGTGAGAAGAAGCCGCAGGCTGCATTACGTGATTGCCGCCCCCGGCGACTCTTATGCTTCGATAGCCAGAGAACTGAAGATGGATACGAAAAAACTTATGTCGTATAATGATGTACATCGCGACCATAAGATAAAGGACTGGGAGGAAGTATGGCTTGAACCCAAACATGAGGAGGCTCCGGAAGGAGTGGAAAGGGTCACGATAGGCGAAGGGGAGTCGATGCATTCCATAAGCCAGCGTTACGGTATGCGTCTGTCCACGATAAAGGGGCTCAACCCGAAGGTCAGGGACAGAGCCGGCACCGTGCTACGGCTGCGGTGATACTGCGGCGGTAACGGAATACTCCGTATCAGGCGCCGCGGCAGGATTAATATAAGGATTATGCTTATTGTCCCAGGATATGTATATGGCGGAGAATATACCTTCGAGCACGAGTCCGAAAGCCTGCGAACTCCACATCACCATGGAGAAAGCGGCGCCCTGGGTGTCGCTGATGCCGTAAAGGGAGAGGGCGTACATCACGGCCACATTCCATGGGCCGAGACCACCGTTGGAGGGAACGGCCATGGAGAAAGCCCCGAACACGAAGACCACAAGACCAGGTATCAGCCCCCAGTATGAGCCGGGGAGGTCTGTCAACGCGCGGGTGAAGGGAAAAGCCTGGAAGGTGACATAGGTCTGCAGATAATAGCATGTCCATATGCCGAGGGTAAGGAACACGTAAGCCCATCTACCTTTCATGGTGAAGAGCACGGCGAAACCTTTCCACATACGGTAGAGGGAGTCGTTGACCTTTTCCACGAATCTGAAACGGCGGCAGAAATGGCATATGCTCCATATTGCGCTTACTACAGCCACGAGGGAGCACCATACCCATGGGTCCATAACGAGATGCCTTATGTCGCGGCCAAGGGCGTAATGGATAAGGAAGTCGTCCATAGCCGATTTTGCCACGGCCACGGCGAGGAGAAAGAGAGCGAGCACCACCACGAGGTCGGAGCCACGGTCGCCGAAGTCGGTGCCTACCACTGTGGAAAGCGACACCTTTTCGCGGCGTGATATATATACGCAGCGCCACACCTCGCCGAGACGCGGAAGCACAAGATTGAGGGCATAGGCGCCGAAGATGGAAACGCATTCGCGCATCACCGGCATTCGCGGCACGCCTGCCGCTCGTAACTGTATGCCCCACCGTATGCCACGTATGGCATGCGACAACGTGGTAAGTCCCATCATAACCAGCAGCCACCACCAGTCGCAACCTTCCTTGACTGTACGCACCACATCCCGGAAATTTACCTTGTGGAATAGCCATACCAGCAGAATTACCGTTACGGCCAGCGGTACCAGATAAGAAAGACTCTTTCCGGCATACCTGCGTATGTCTTCTTTTACAGCGCTGTTCATAGTGGAACTTTTTAATTTTAACAATTCAAGTTTCGCAAGTTCAACTTGCTGATTTCAGATTATAAAATTGAGCGAT
>CAJUAT010000063.1 GCA_910584525.1 uncultured Muribaculaceae bacterium
ATCAAAAGAGATATAATACCCAAAAGGAGTGTGGCTTTCATAGCTGCACTCCTTTTTTGCAGAGCACCCTATTGAATATCTTGTGGAGAATGCTTAATTTTGTGTTTGGAAACTTTTAACACTCAAAATACGACAATGAAAGATTTGAAAGGAACAAAGACGGAGCGCAATCTGATGGATGCGTTTGCCGGTGAGTCGCAGGCCCGCAACAAATACACGTACTATGCGTCGAAAGCAAAGAAAGAGGGATACCAGCAGATAGCCGCACTCTTCGAGGAGACAGCCAACAACGAAAAGGAGCATGCCAAGATATGGTTCAAGCTTCTCAACGGAGGTAACGTACCCGACACGCTGGCGAATCTTGCCGATGCAGCCGCCGGCGAGAACTTCGAATGGACCGACATGTACAGCCGCATGGCCAAGGAGGCCGACGAAGAGGGCTTCAACGACATTGCCAAGCTCTTCAGAATGGTGGGCGAAATAGAAAAACACCATGAGGAGCGCTACCGCAAGCTCCTGAGCAACATAGAGAAAGGTATCGTATTCTCCCGCGAAGGCGACACCATATGGATATGTCGCAATTGCGGACACGTGGTGATCGGAAAGAATGCTCCCGAGGTCTGCCCCGTTTGCGACCACGCCCAGAGCTATTTCGAGATGAAAGCCGAAAACTATTGATACGCCTCTCTAAGAACAAAAAAGCTGCTTCGGCAGCTTTTTTTGTATGACTACGGGCCGGACTGATTGTCCGACCCGTATCGCGTTAAGTATTGTAGGTCACCCGTAGGTGACAGTCGAGATTACTTCTTAAGCACCTTCTTGCCGTTGATTATGTATAATCCGGCGGGAAGGTCGTCGATCATAGATGCATCGCGTGTGTCGAGCACCAGAACGCCACTGACGTTGTATACCAAGTAGCGACCGCCTGTTTCAACGCCTACCGACTCTACACCCGAGAACACGTAGCCTTCGATGTTGTAGAAGTCTTTCCACTGAGCGGCAGCCTTATACTGGTCAACCGAATTGGGAGCCACATATAGGGTGCACTGCTGTTTGTCGATGTCCTTGAGAGCATCTGTTCCGCAGTCGGGAGGTGTCATGGCCTTGCAATAGAATTTCTTGAGATTTGCGCAGCTTCCGAAAGCCCTTGTGCCGATGGAGGAGACACCGCCGCCCAGACTTATGGAGTCGAGTGCGAGACATCCGTTGAACACGTTGTTGCCGATAGCTACCACGCGCTGACCCACCTCGATGTTCCTGATGCTCTTGCAGTCGCGAAGAAGGTCGTTGCTGATTACGGTAGGCATGTCGGTGATCACCACTTTCTCGATTATGGAGTCGCCATAGAAAGGCGAATAACCGTAAGAGGCGCCGGCAAGATAATTGAGGTTACGGCCGATGGTAAGTTCCTTGATTTTCGAACCGGTGAAGAGCGGACGGTTACCGAACATTGTAGGCATGTAGCCGAGCATCACTTTGCCGCTGCCATCCTCGAATGTCACTTTCTCAAGACTTCTGCAACCCGATACCGAGCCATTGTCCATAAGCTCCACTTTTGCGGGAACGGTGAGTTCCTTGATACCTGAGTAATAGAATGAGGCCACGCCGATATTCTTGAGGTTGGCGGGAAGGTCCACCTTATCGAGCGAATCTGTCCATGCGAAGCAATACCATCCGAGGTCGGTGACTGAGGAGGGTATCGTAACCTTCTTGACGCTGCGGGCATTGTAGATGAAACCGTTGGGCACCATGGTGAACGGATATGTCACGTTGACTTCCTTCATGATGCTCTGACCGCAAAGAAGATAGGTTGCCACCTCCGTAACATTGTAGTTCTTGCCGTTGGCGGTGAATTTCTCGGGGAGTTCCACCGAGAGGTCATCCATAAGATAGCTGCCGTCTACAGCCATGACATTTGCAGGATTCTCCTCTTCGGGCAGATATCTTACGCCCTTGTAGTCGAACCAGGAAGCGAGGTCCTTGCGAACCACTACCCTACCGAAAGCATTGCCGGTTTTAAGAGCGTCGCTGACGGTATATGTGGTACGGTCCATACCGATCTGGTCGCCGCTTGAGGCCAGAGCCTTGTCGAGACCTTCGGGAAGAGTCTTCGAGAAGTTAAATATCTTGTAAAGGCTGTTACAGTTGGAGAAGGCACCTTCGGATACCGACTCCAGGCCATCGTTGATGGTGAGTGACGAAAGGAGGGAGCAGGCGCTGAAAGCGGCGCCGTTGAGTTTCTTCATAGTGGAGGGAAGACGCACAGCACCAATTTTTGTGCCGAAGAATGCATTGTCGTTGATTTCGGTGATACCCTCTCCGAGAACAACCCATGAGATGTCGCTGCCGTAGAATGTCGAGGAATTGATCACACCCACGCTGCCGGGAATCTTGATACCTTTGATGTCGCAGGCATAGAAAGCGCTGCTGGCAAGGTCGGTAAGACTGTTTTCAGGAAGATCCACATAATTTACATGGCAACCGTAGAAAGCGTTGGAACCGATGGATACAACACCTTCGGGAACCACGATGCGCTCGATGGGTTTGTCGTATTTGCCCAGCGTAAAGAATGCGTTGCTTGCTATGGCCTTGAGTGTCTTGGGAAGAGTGAGCGCGGTAATATCAGTGTTATAGAAAGAGTTACCTGCAATCACAGTACATGAGAAGGGATAACCATCCACCATAACCTGGTCAGGAATCACCAACGCGCCCTTGAACTTGGGAGCCCCTGTGAAGTCGAGGGTACTTGCCACGATGTTGTTGCACTTGTAGGTAAGACCGTCAACGGTAACCTCGTCGATTATAATGCTCATGTTGGTGAAATCTTTCCACTGTTCGGCGGCCTTGTAGGCGGCGGCGGAAGCGCGTGGCACGAAGAGCTTGCTGTCGGCGAATTTGACGCCAGAGAAAACATCCTTGCCGGTAGCCGGAATGTCGGTAGCCTGCGATACAAGGTATTTCAGGCCTGTGCAACCTGCAAACGCCTCATCGCCGATATTGGCAATAGACGCGGGGAGTTCCACCTGCGTAAGCTCGGTGGCGCCCTTGAACGCCTGCGGCTGTACAGCTATCACCGTGAAAGTCTCGCCGGCATAGTCAACAGTGTTGCGTGCCAGGACAGAACCCTTGTATACAAGCGTGTCGATATGAGCTATACCTACCGTCTTGTCGTCCTTTGAAATAAGTTCGTATCCGACGCCGGCCACTACAAACAGCTTGTCGCCGACTTGTCCCGACGGGTCGTATGCCTTGATACTCTTGAAGTTTTTCCAATATTCGGCCTGCTGGTAGAGGGCCAGGGATTTCTCGCTGACCCAGAGCATCGTCTTGTCGTAAGTGTTTACGATAGCCTTATCGCCGGTCAGCGCTGGAGGTGTCGGGGCAAGGGATATGAATTTGGTGCATCCCGTGGAGTATCCGAACGCATAGTCGCCGATAGAGGTAACGCTCTTGCCTATCTGGATGGTGTCGGCCTTGGTATTGCTGCGGAAAGCGCTGGCGCCGATGGTAGTAACTTTATCGGGCACGGTGATACCCCGCAGATTGCTGCACGCATGGCACATCCAGTCAGGCACAGCCTCAAGATCTTCGCCGAGGTCGAGAACCTCAAGGGCGGAACATGCCATGAAGGCTCTCGGTCCTATAGTCTTGACAGTCTTTGAAAGACGCATCTCCTTAAGTTTGGCGCTACTGCTGAAAGCAAACTGACCGATGGATGTCACCTTGTTGCCCATCTCGAATGTCACCAGATTCTTGCATTGCTGGAAAGCATTGTTACCGATGGAAAGAATACCGTCGGGAAGCTTCACAGACGTCACGGTCTCGTTAAGCTGGAAGGCCTGGTTGCCGACGGCCGTAACCGTGTAGGTAACGTCGCCATTGGTGACCGTGGCCGGTACAACCACTTCCGCTATGGTGACTGCCTTTGCAGGGCGTGTCACCTCAACAGTTTTTTCGGTAGCCGACAATACCTTGTAACTGATGCCGTCAACTACAAAAGTCTGTGATGTCGATGTTAGCCCTGTCAGCACCGCCAGCGACATAGTCAATAAGAAATGTTTCTTCATAGACTTCTTAAGGATTCAATTGTTACTCTTAATGGCCGTATGGCATCCCTAACCTCTTATTCCTGTAATCTTTAGAATCAATGTATGTTCCCTTCTTTGAATATTCACTTAGGGGTGTTTTTCAAACGACTCATCAATGGCCTGATAAGCAGAATCCGTTAACTCATCAAGACTGCTTCAATAATTTTACCCAAAATTATAAAATTTTAGTTAAGGCTACAAATGTTAATCGAATCTCCCAAATTTTAAGACAAAATCAATTTTCTACAAACATATCCGACATATGTATACTTACAAGTACTATTTATATCAAATTTTCATAGATGCAATATTTAGCCTATTTGCCGATATAGGGAATTACAACACAATTCCACCTTGAAAACTCACGAAAATCATTGATTTTTTAACATTTCACACATCCGGATTTTTACATCGGCATGCCGCTTCCAAAAGATTATTAAGGCATTTCACACGTTATAATGAGTGGAAACACCATCAATCATGGGCAATGAGCATAAGACGCACGATATACACACTTCTGATATTGGGCATGACGGCAACCTTCGGCTTGTCATGCAGCCATTCGCACGATGATCATGACGGCGAGCATAAAGATGTGGCAGCGGCACGACAGACCGGAACCGAGGCGGGACATGAGGATGAGATTACTATGAGTCACGAGGCCATAGAGCTGGCCGGCATAAAGACGGAGACAGTGGCTCCCGCTCCTTTCAGCTATGTAATAAAGACAGGTGGCCGTATACAGTCGCCGTCGGGAATGCAGGGGGTTGTGACGGCCAAGGCCTCCGGGATAGTGAACTTCACCAACAAGACTTTGGCCACGGGTACTCCCGTCAGTGCAGGACAGACGCTCTTCACCATCAGCTCGCGGGGCATGGAGCAGAGCGACGGCCAACAGACGGCGGCCATCAATCTGCAGTTAGCGGAAACGGAGCTGAAACGCGCCGAGGAATTGGTAAAGGATAACCTCATATCAAAGCGCGAGTACGAAAAGATCAGGAGCAATTACGCCAATGCGAAGGCGTTGGCGCAGGGAGTGGCGGTGCGTGGAGCTACGGGTGCCGTTGGGGCATCGTCGCCTGTCGGCGGTTACATTACGGCAGTGAACGTGTCGCAGGGACAGTTTGTGAACCAGGGCGACCTCCTTGCCACTGTCTCCCAGAATCGCCGGCTGCATCTTCGTGCCGATGTCAGCGAAAGGCAATGGGAGAACCTGGGTGCCATAACCGGTGCCAATATCGTGATTCCCGGCAATGACAAGGGAGCCGTAGACCTCTCCAAGTTAGGTTTCAGGATGGTGTCGTCGCAGATGCCCGACCTTACGCAGTCGCATTACGTGCCTGTAATCATGGAATTTGACAATCCCGGCTCACTCCGCAACGGCAGCGTGGTGGAGGTATATCTGCTGTCGTCGCCGCGCAACGGCGTGATTAGTCTGCCGAAATCGGCCATTATAGAGGAGTTGGGTCAGCATTTTGTCTTTGCGGAAGTCCACGACCACGTATATAAACGAATACCTGTCAGCATAGGGACGAGCGACGGCATACGTGTGGAGATCCGGAGCGGCGTCAAGAGCGGCGACAAGATAGTGACGGAAGGCGTTCAGAGCGTGCGCCATGCAGAGAATGGCGGCAAACTCCCTGCCGGACACTCCCATAACCATTGATACGCCATGCTTGACAGGATAATAGGTTTTGCCCTCAAAAACAGGCTTCTGATAGCGGCGCTGGCACTTGTGGTGGTGATCGGCGGCTGTTTCGTGGCCACAAGAATGGAGGTGGATGTCTTTCCCGACCTGAACGCCCCCACTGTAGCGGTGATGACCGAAGCGCCGGGAATGGCTCCCGAGGAGGTGGAGCAACTCGTGACCTACCCCATAGAGACTGCCCTCAACGGTACACAGGGTGTGAGACGGATACGCAGCACCTCCACTGCAGGATATTCCATCGTGTGGGTTGAATTCAACTGGGACACCGACCCATACCGGGCCCGGCAGAATGTATCGGAGAGACTCGGCACAATCCGGGAGCAGTTCGGAAAAAATGTGGGAGCGCCGGTGATGGGTCCGCAATCGTCGGTACTCGGCGAGGTGATGTTTATCGGTCTCGATTCTGACTCCGTGTCTATGATGGACCTTCGCACCCTTGCCGATTTCACCATCGCTCCGCGCATCAGAAGTCTTGACGGCGTAGCCCAGGTGTCGGTGATAGGTGGCCAGGTCAAGGAATACCAGATATTGCTCAGACCTGAGCGGATGCGAGAATACAATGTGACGCTCTCCGATGTGATAGCCGCCACCGATGGTATCAATACAAATCCTGCCGGCACCTCTGTATACGATAACGGCAATGAATACCTTATTCGAGGGATAGTATCCACAAACGATGCCGCCGCCATAGGGAAAAGCGTGGTAAAGGACACCGAGGGGATGGCAGTGATGCTCGAGAATGTAGCCGACGTCAAGCCTATGCCCCGTATGCCGTACACCGGCGCAGCTTCCATTCATGGCAAGCCGGGGGTGATAATGACCGTGACCAAACAGCCTGACACGGGAACTTTGGAGCTTACGGAACGCATCGACGCCGAGATGAATAAAATAAAGGCGTCATTGCCGGCAGCCGTAAACATCAACACCGACCTGTACCGACAGCAGAAATTCATCGACAGCTCGATGGACAATCTGAAGAAAAGTCTGATAGAGGGAGCGGTGTTCGTATGCATCATCCTCTTCGTCTTCCTTATGAATCCGCGCACCACGCTGATATCGCTGGTGACGATACCGCTGTCGCTGCTGATGACTCTGCTGTCGCTGCATTTCATGGGACTGACCATCAACACCATGAGTATCGGAGGCATAGCCATCGCCATAGGGTCGCTTGTCGACGACGCTATCGTGGACGTGGAGAACGTCTACAAGCGGCTGCGTCACAACATGGCGCTTCCTCCGGAATCTCGTCAAAGCAAGATAAAGGTAATCTACAACGCCTCGCGCGAGGTGAGGATGCCTATTCTCAACTCCACCCTCATCATCATCGTGAGCTTTGTGCCTCTCTTCTTTCTTCATGGCATGGAGGGGCGCATGCTGGTGCCGCTGGGCATCTCTTTCATAATAGCTTTGGTTGCCTCCACTCTTGTTGCTCTCACACTCACTCCTGTGCTATGCTCATGGCTGCTGCCGGGCAAAGGCGCCGACAAGGGAGAACCTCGGATTGTGGTATGGCTCAAGGGATATTATGCCAAGGCTCTGGCATGGACATTGCGCCATTGGCGTCCCGTCACGGGCATTACAGCCATTTTCTTCGTGGCCGCTCTCATTCTCTTTTTCCTGCAGGGTCGCAGCTTCCTGCCTCCTTTCAATGAGGGGTCGCTTACCATAAATGTGAGTGCAAATCCGGGAATATCCCTCGAGGAATCGGAACGCATAGGGGCACTGGCCGAAAGGCTGCTCATGTCGGTGGATGAGATCAGTACCGTGGCGCGTAAAACGGGACGTGCCGAGCTCGACGAACATGCCCTCGGCATCAATGTCTCGGAAATAGAGGCTCCCTTTGAGCTTAAGGACCGATCGAAGGATGAGATGCTGAAGGAAGTAAGGGATAAGCTGTCGCACATCCAGGGGGTCAATATCGAAATCGGTCAGCCCATCTCCCACCGTATCGACGCCATGCTGTCGGGCACAAGAGCCAACATAGCCATAAAGGTTTTCGGCCCGGATCTGATGAAGATTCACCAGACAGGCAAAAAAATCAAGGAGGCGATACAGGAAATACCTGGACTTGCCGATGTTAATGTGGAGCAGCAGGTGATGCGTCCGCAGCTGAAAATCAAGCCCCGGCGCGAAGTGATGGCCGAATACGGCATTACCATCCCTGCCTTCAACGAGGCTGTGGAAGTGCTGTTGGGTGGCCGGAAGGTGTCGGAGGTGTACGAGAACAATCAGCCGGTAGACCTGGTGGTCAAGCTTCAGGATGCCGGCGACATGGATCTGGAGAGCATACGCGAGACACCGATAACGGCTGCCGACGGCCGCCAGATAACACTCGACGCCATTGCCGAAATCGAAGTGTCGTCGGGACCCGGTACCGTCAACAGGGAGAATATTGAGCGGCTGATGGTGGTGAGCGCCAATGTGGCAGGCCGTGACCTCCGCGGTGCCGTCAACGACATCAAGGAAACCATCGACAAGAATGTTACGCTCCCGCCCAATACGAGAGTGGAGTATGGCGGACAGTTCGAAAGCGAGGAAAGAGCCTCCCGCACGCTGCTCCTCGTATCCTTCTTCTCGATATTGGCGATATACCTGTTGCTCTTCAATCAGTTCAGAAACTCGTTGCAGTCGCTCGTGGTGATGGTGAATCTGCCGTTGGCGCTGATAGGCGGCGTGTTCGCCGTGGCACTGACCTCAGGCGTGGTGAGCATACCTGCCATCATAGGCTTCATATCCCTATTCGGTATAGCCACCCGCAACGGGATGCTTCTCGTTGACAGGTACAATGAACTCATCAAGCGCGGGTATTGTTTAAAAGATGCGATAATGGAGGGTTCTCTCGACCGACTGAACCCCATAATCATGACAGCCCTCACCTCGGCCCTGGCGCTGATACCGCTTGCCGCAGGGGGTGCGCAACCGGGCAACGAGATTCAGAGCCCTATGGCCAAGGTGATTCTCGGCGGACTCATATCTTCCACGTTGCTGAACGGGTTTATTATCCCTATAATCTATATGTTGCTGAACAAAAATAAAGCCAGATACAAATATGAAACTGACTGCTATAAGTAGAAGCATGATGCTTCTGGGTCTGTGTGCCACAGCGGGTATGTCCGCTCAGAACTCTTATGTCGATGCCTTAAGCGAGATAGCCCGTGGAAGCCGCACTCTAAAAGCCAGGACACTGCAGACGCAGGCCACGGAAAATGAAAATATGACAGGGCTGAATCTGTCGAATCCTGAAGTGGAGTTTGCCTACCAGTGGGGAGTGCAGAATGCCGACAAGGTAATGCTTGATGTCAGTCAGGGTTTCGACTTCGCCACTCTGTCTGGGGCGAAACGCCGGGTGGCCGAGAGCCAAAATCGTATGGCCTTGTCGGAATTGTCGGGCGAACGGCTGCGGATAGCCTCCGAGGCTGATGCTCTGATGACCAAGGCTGTGTATCTCCAGCGTCTCGACAACGTCTACGACAGTATGGAGAAAAATTATAACCAGATGCTTGAAGCAGCCCGTAAGGCTGTGGAGAAGGGCACCATGACTTCCGTGGATGTCAATTCGATACGCATGGAGATGTCGCAGATCATCTCACAACGTCGTCTTGAAAAGATAGAGCTTGAAGGCACGATGCAGATGCTCCGTGGGATGGCCGGTGGAGCCGATCTGTCGTGGACACCTGTGGAATATATGCCCTACACGCTTCCCTCTGATTATGCCGAATGGAGCGCGGCAGCCGTGGAGAAGAATCCGGCCATAGCGGTGGCACGTGATGCAACTGCAGCCGCCGATGCGGAGATAAGTCTGCGCAAGAAGGAGGGTCTGCCCGAGTTTTCTTTGGGATATACTTCCGAAATGGTGAAGGACGACGACCACTATGGAGTAAGCCTCGGCGTGACTCTGCCATTGTGGGGCAACAAGGGAAGGGTAAAAGCTGCTAAGGCGGCCAAACTGGCAGCGGATGCCGCCCTTGATGAGGCGCGCCACAACAATGCCATTGATCTCCGGATGAAGTATCAGAAGGCAAAGGCTCTGGGCGAGACGGCTCTGGAAACTGCCAAACTGTGCCGGGAATGCGACAATTCCAAGGATATAAAGCGTCTATATGATCTCGGCAATCTGTCGGTGCATGAGTATCTGTCGCAAATCACCCCTCTGTATGAGATGGCTATTCGTGTTGTGGAGGCCGATTATGCATATCAGGATGCTCTGGCTACCCTCAGGGGTGCAGCCGCCGAATATTAGAGCGCATTCTAAGTCATGAAATTCAGGACTGAATATAAAGTCGGGAAGAGATGTTCCTCCCTGGATGTGGAGCGGCCTGTGGTGTTGCTCGGTTCTTGCTTTACCGACTCCATAGGCAAAAAGATGAGGGAGTCGCTATGGGATGCGTATCCAAACACCTGCGGCGTTCTGTACAATCCCGCCTCCATTGCCAATATTCTCGAATTGGCCATGGTGTGCGATGATGCCGACATAGATAACAGCATAGCTGACGCGTCCGCACTCAACGGAAATCTTTGGGTGTCCTGGCTGATGGATTCACATGCCGACAGATTCTCTCGCGATGAATCAAGGCAAATTGCCCACAATCTTATCGATGACCTGCATAGGCAGCTCGTCGATGCAAGGGCATTGATAATCACTTTCGGTACATCCTGGGTTTATGAACTACAAGACCGCGACAACTACATCGTTGCCAATTGTCATAAATTCCCTGCCGAAACATTTAAACGTCGACGCCTGGATATTGATGAGATTGTGCTCAGATGGAATAGGGTTATAGATGCCCTCCATGGTATGAACGAAAAGCTGAATGTGATTTTCACTGTTAGTCCCGTAAGGCATCTGAAGGATGGTTTTGAAGGCAACAGCCGATCCAAGGCCACTCTCCTGTTGGCGTGCGAACGGATTTGTCAATCCAATCCCCTGACATCCTACTTCCCTTCTTACGAAATACTGATGGATGATTTGCGCGACTACAGATTCTATGCCGATGACCTTGTGCACCCTTCCGATGAAGGTGTGGAATATATATGGGGTAAATTCCGCGAGACTTATCTGTCGCCGGAGTCATGCCGTATTCTCGATGAAGGCCTGCGCATCACAAAAGCATTGAACCACCGCCCTTTATTGCATGACCATTCCGAAGAGGCTCTCAGACAAATCTCCTCCATGAAAGAAAAGGCTATGAAGAGATACCGTGATTTTATCTCGTGCCATCCGGGCATGCTGTCAACGCTTACGTTTCAATAGATAATCCACACTCTCCTTAAAGATTACCGAGTTGGCGCGCCACAGTATAAAGCAATACAGCCCGGCGGCCATCACTATCTTTACTGTCAGCGACAAAAGAGTGTTTTCGATATGTCTTGTTCCCCATAATGTCACGCCCATTACAAAGAGCGTTACCACAAGATATGACGAGATATCTCTGACCACTGTCTTCCAACGTATGCCGGCATACCTGCCGGCAAAATATTGCCATACGAAAACCCATAGAATGTTTATAAGGCTGTAGAAGGCAAGCATGACGTTCAATCCCATACGGTAGGTGACCGTTATCGATACAAGCTGCGTTAGGCCGAGGGCTATCGTGTTCCACATATATACGGAAGGACGCCCCATGCTGTTGAACAAATTGGCATAGAGCACGCAAATGGGAATGAAGGCGCTTCCGGCACACAGAATCTGAATCACCGGCACGGAGTCAATCCATTTGTCGGTGACGGCTATGATAATAAGCTCGCGGGACACTATCGCCAGTCCGAAGAGTGCCGGAAAACTGATGAATGCCGTGAAGCGCAACATCTTGCTGAATACGTTGGCACGACGGACGGCATCCGTACCCGCCTCTCGCAACACAGGTTGCCCCACACCGTTGATCATACCCTGGATAATGCCGTAGCCCATCATGGTCCACTTGCTTCCCTGCGTATAATATCCCGTGATCTGCATGTTGTAAAACCTGCCCAGAAGCACGGAAAAAATGTTGTTGTTGATTTGCGTGAAGAGAGTTATTATCAGCTGCTTGATGCTGAAAGGGAGCATTTCGCGCAGTGGCTTGAAGTCGATTTTAAATGATGGTCGCCAGGGACACCACCACCATACCAACATGCTATTGATGAAAATATACGATACCGATTGCACGGCTATTCCCCAATATCGGCAACCATTGGCGGCACATGTCACTCCGATGACGCCCGATATGCATATGGCCGTAATCATTGCCAGACTACGCTGCTTCACCATCAAGTTACGGAAAAGATAGGCAGTAGGAGCCGCCGACAGGCCGCCGAAAAGAAATCCTATGAAAAGAACACGTGACAACATCTTCATCTCCGGTTCATGATAGAAAGAGGAGATGAGAGGAGCCGAGAAAAACAAGATGATGTATATGGCCGCTGACACCAACGTGCTGAACCAGAATAGAGCATTGTAGTCCTTGGCAGCAGCTTCCTTTTTGTTGACGATAGCGAGGATAAAACCGCTTTCGGCCAATAATCCGGCCAATGTAGAGAAGATGGTGAGAGCCCCTACCATACCATAATCAGCCGGTGTAAGCATTCTGGCGAGAAATATGCCGAAAAGGAGGTTGAGTATCTGCATCATCCCGTTGCCGATACCGCCCCACAGCAATCCCTTTGCCGTCTTCTTTTTCAGCTCACCATTACCTGCCATGTAATCCCGCTCTG
This sequence comes from uncultured Muribaculaceae bacterium, assembly GCA_910584525.1. Taxonomy (GTDB): domain Bacteria; phylum Bacteroidota; class Bacteroidia; order Bacteroidales; family Muribaculaceae; genus Lepagella. The sequence continues at coordinate 12,487 of CAJUAT010000063.1, forward strand.
ATTGTAATGCAAAATTACTAAATTTTTCCGATTAATCCTGCACCTCATGCTTGACCCGATAAATCCCGATTGTTCTCGATTAATCCCGAAATGAAAAAAGGGAACCCTTTCGGATTCCCTTCTTGAAGGTGGCGATTACCTACTCTTCCGCTTTCCCAAAGTAAGCAATCACCATCGGCGTGATAAGGTTTAACTTCGCAAAAAAAAAGGGAACCCTTTCGGATTCCCTTCTTGAAGGTGGCGATTACCTACTCTTC
>CAJUAT010000064.1 GCA_910584525.1 uncultured Muribaculaceae bacterium
GAGAGGATGGGCATTTCAGCTCACAGCCTTCGCACTTCGTCTTTGAATTCGCGGTGTAGCTCGCTACACTCCTTCATCTTCGAGAAAAATCGACTGCAAGGAGGCCGTCCAGTCGAACTCCTTCCATTTCACGGGTCATACGGAATTTCTCGGCGAACGCTGCGGCGCCGAGCCCGGCCGAATACTACAATCTGCAGGGACAGAGCATCGACAGCTCCGACAAGCTCCGCCCCGGCATCTACATCATCCGCCAGGGCAACAACGCAAGGAAAATTGTGGTGAGGTAACGTCGTTCAACTTGTAGGCCAGTTAACTCCGCCGAACGCTTCCCTGACAAGGCTCTTTTTCTGTTGTCGGAAAATATTTGTAACTTTGGAGGTTGAAAGATATTGAACGAACGATATGTCAGAGCTGATAAAGGTGGGTATAACCCATGGCGATTATAATGGTGTGGGATATGAGGTGAGCCTCAAGGCTCTTGCCGATGAGGAGATTACGGAGCTTTTCACGCCGGTGTTCTACGGCATCCCTGCGTTGGTGGAGAAAGCTGCCGAGAATTTCGGACTCACGCTTCCGCGCATCAAGGTGGTGACGGATGCCGGCTATGCCGAGGATGGATTCCTCAACATAGTGGACCTCGGCATCAAGGATGTGGAGCTTACTCCCGGCACAGGGACCCGTCAGTCGGGCAGAGCCGCCGTGACGGCTCTGGAAAGAGCCGTAAAAGACATCGCCGATGCCAAAATCGACACTCTCGTCACGGCTCCCATCAGCAAGGAGGCCGTCCAGTCGGACTCCTTCCATTTCACGGGCCATACGGAATTTCTCGGCGAACGCTGCGGCGCCAAGCCGCGGATGATCCTCTTCGACGATTCTCTGCGCATAGCTCTGCTCACCACCCACAAGCCGATAGGGGAAGTGGCCGGCTCTGTCACCAAAGAGGCGATAATCGAAGCCCTCGCTGAGTTCGACGCCTCGCTGCGCCTCGACTTCGACATAGACTGCCCGAAGATAGCGGTGCTTAGTCTCAATCCACATTGCGGCGACAACGGGCTTTTAGGCACCGAGGAGATACGCGAGATCATACCGGCCATCAAGGAGACAGGCAACAGCCATATGACCTTCGGGCCATTTGCCGCCGACGGTTTCTTCGCCAGCGGCGCCTACCGCAAATATGACGGGGCGCTGGCCATGTACCACGACCAGGGTCTGGCACCCTTCAAGGCACTTGCCGGCGACCGCGGGGTGAACTTCACGGCAGGACTGCCGCTGGTGCGCACGAGTCCTGACCATGGCACTGCCTACGACATCGCCTGGCAGGGCGTGGCCGACCCCACATCCATGCGCCAGGCCATCTATGCCGCCATCGACCTGCTGCGCAACCGCCGCCGCAACCTTGAAGCCGCCGCCAATCCTTTAAAAGCATGAATTTCGGCATCATAGCCGCCGGCGAAGGAAGCCGCCTCGCCGACGAAGGTCTCTCACTACCCAAACCGCTGGTGGAAGTCAACGGCATGCCGCTGATCGGCCGGCTACTGCACGTCTTCGCCATGGCCGGCGCCGACACTGTGGCCGTGGTCACCAACGCCTCACGCCCCGAAACAGCCCGTTACCTGCAGACAACGGCTCCCTCCCTCCCATACCGGCTCGAAATACGCCAGGCCATCACCCCCAGCTCCATGCACACCTTCGCCATTGTCGGCGACATGCTACGCGGAAAGGGCCGATTCATAGCCACTACCGTCGACACCGTCTTCAACACACGGGCATTCCTCGACTATGCCGCAGCCTATGCCGCTGCCCCCGACGACATCGACGGCATCATGGCCGTGACCTCATTCATCGACGACGAAAAGCCTCTGTACGTAAGCGTCGACAAGGATATGGACATCCTCGGCTTCAAGGACCGTGAGGAGAATCCGCGATACATATCCGCAGGCATCTACGGACTTGGCGACAAGGCACTCGACATCCTCGACGAGACACTGCGGAAAGGTGTGCGGCGCATGCGCAACTACCAGCGGGCTCTCGTGGAAGCGGGGCTGCGGCTCAAAGCCTACGACATAGGCAAGGCCGTCGACGTGGACCATGCCGCCGACATCTCCACGGCCGCCTCTGTGGCCGGAACATTCAAAGATAACCACACATGGCGGAAATAGAGATTGCTGGCGTGATGAGGTCAGGAGCCTATTCCCCCAACAACATAGGCAACGACGCGGCGATTATCAACACCGTGTCGGAACATCTGCGCAAACGCGGCTGCTCGGTGACGCTTTACAGCGAGGAACAGTTCCGCAACAGCGACATCACCCAGGACATCATCCTCAACATGTGCCGGGAACCGGCGTCGGTGGCCAAGCTGCAGAGCCTTGAAGACAAGGGTCGGCTGGTAATCAACTCGGGCTACGGCATCTCCAACAGCCGACGCGAGCCGCTTACCCGACTGCTCATCGCCAACGGCATCCCCTACCCCCAGTCGCTCATAGTGAACACCAACGAGGATGTGCGCGCCGAGCTCGACGAAGCGGGCATAGGCGCCTGCTGGATAAAGCGGGGCGACTTCCACGCCATGCACAAGGAAGACATCAGCTATTGCCGCAATGCCCGCGAAGCCCAGGACATGCTCCATGAATATTTCTACCGCGGGATACGCCGCGCCGTCATCAACCGCCACCTTACCGGCGACCTGGTGAAATTCTACGGCGTGCAGGGAGAACCCTTCTTCTACTGGTTCTATCCTTTCGACGAAGGCCACAGCAAATATGGCTGGGAGACGGTCAACGGCAAAAGCCAGGGGTATGCCTTCGACATCCCGGCGCTTCACCAGCTGTGCGAAAGGACGTCGCGGCTTCTTGATGTGAAGATATATGGGGGCGACTGCATAGTGGGCTCCGACGGCACGGTACGCATCATCGACTTCAACGACTGGCCGAGCTTCGCGCCCTGCCGCGACGAGGCCGCCGCCGCCATTGCCCGATGCATCCTCAAAAACATCCGCAAACACTTAAAAACAACACGTCACAATGGGAAATGACCGTCGAAACGCCGCCGGAGCGAAAATGGGTGAATATCAGGCGTCGCTGAAATCGATGGATACCGAAGAATGGTGGGACCTTCATTTCTACCGTCCGATAGGCTACGGGTGGGCTCGACTGGCGCGGCGTCTGGGAGTGACCCCCAACGCCATCACCATAGCCTCCATATTCCTGGGCATAGGCGCCGGCTGGTGCTTCTATTACGACAGCCTGTGGTGGAACCTTCTTGGCGCCATACTGCTCATATGGGCCGACTCGTTCGATTCGGCCGACGGGCAGCTCGCACGCCTTACGGGACAATACTCCCGGATGGGCCGCATCCTCGACGGGCTGAGCAGCGACATATGGTTCGCCGCAATTTACCTGGCCATCATCTTCCGCGAGAACGCCACCTCACCCTTCTTCTCCGCCCACCCCTGGGCAATATGGGCCATGGCCGTGGCCGCTGCCATTTGCCATGCCGCCCAGGCTGCCATAGCCGACTATTACCGCCAGTTCCACCTCTTCTTCCTCAAAGGGAAAGAGGGTTCCGAACTCGACAACGCCGAAGCCATGAAAGCCCAGTACCATTCCCTGTCATGGCGGCGTGAACCCTGGCGCAAGCTCGTGCTCCTTTTCTATTCCAACTATACGGCAGGACAGGAAAACCGCACGCCGCATATGCAGCGGCTCCGCCGCGAAATCGCCCTCAGATATGGCGACAATATCCCCGACGGCTTCCGCCGGCAGTTCAGGAAAGAATCTCTCCCTCTCATGAAATATACCAACATACTGAGCTTCAACACGCGTTCACTGGCCCTTTTCATAGCCATTCTGCTGCTGCGGATGCCATGGACCTATCTGGCCTTTGAACTAACCGTGATGAATTGCATTATGATATATATGATGGTGCGTCACGAACACATATGCCGACGCCTGTCACAGGAACTGAAAAACTCGGAAGGCACCGTTGGCGCCCTCAAAACACAAGAGTACCTTCCTTAAACACAAGGGTCATGAACATAGATGTAAAAAGAATAAAGGGAATAATCTTCGATTACGGCGGGACACTTGACACAGACGGGCGTCACTGGAGCGAGGTATTGTGGCTGGGCTACCGCCAGGCCGGCGTGACAGTAGACAAGGGAGCCTTCCGCGAAGCCTATGTGTACGCGGAGCGGGAACTCGCCCGCGAGCGACACATACTGCCCGCCCACGATTTTCACGACATGCTCCTCATCAAGGTGAAAATCGAGCTGGAATGGCTTGTGCGCCAGGGTCTATTCGCACCGGAGGAAGTCGACAAGGCCACGCGGCGCATCGCCGGCTCCTGCTACGACTACGCACGCCACAACATAGAGCTTGCAAAGCCGATGCTCAAGGCTTTGTCGGAGCGGTATCCGCTGGTGCTCGTATCCAATTTCTACGGCAATATAGATACCGTCCTCACCGATTTCGGCATCAGGAAATATTTCCGCGACATCATAGAAAGCGCCATTCTGGGCATACGCAAACCCGACCCGCGCATATTCGAGCATGGCGTAAAGGCACTGGGGCTGCAGCCGTCGGAAACACTTGTGATAGGCGACTCGCTGAAGAAAGATATCCTGCCGGCAGAGTCGATAGGCTGCCAGGTGCTATGGATCAAGGGAGAGGCCTGGGACAAGGAGGAAAACGAACTCTTCCACCCCAACATGATCAGCAACCTCGGGGAAGCATTGCGAATTGTAGAGGCCTACCCGTCGGCCGCCCGGGAGAAAGAGGGGCAAGAGTGATTTGGGGATAGCTGCCCGATTAACTTTATTTAACCTTATCTTCTTAATAGAACTATATTTAACTTTATTTATATAAATCTTCAATCCGTTAAGGTAATTTAAGTTTAGAGGGCTTAAATAGTCCCCTAAATCTTTGGCCGATTCGCAAATTGGCAATAATTTTACGGCTTATTAATTGGATGAACAGTTACTTTCAACAAATAACACACAGAAATGTCGAAAACAGCAGAGGCTCCGAAAGGTAAACTGGGAGTAATGATAGTAGGTCTTGGCGCTGTAAGCACCACCTTCATCACCGGTGTGCTGATGACCCGCAAAGGTCTGGCAAAGCCCATCGGCTCCATGACACAATATGACAAGATACGCATCGGCAAAGGCGCCGACAAGAAATATCTGCACTACAAAGACATCGTTCCGTTGGCAAATCTCAACGACATCGTTTTTGCTGCCTGGGACGTATATCCGGCGAATGCTTACGAGAGCGCTATAAATGCCGAAGTGCTCAAAGAGAAGGATATAAATCCCGTCAAGGAGGAGCTTGAACGCATCAAGCCTCTGAAAGCGGCTTTTGACCACAATTACGCCAAGCGTCTTGACGGCGACAACGTCAAGGAATGCAGCGACCGCTGGGACATGACCGAGCAGATCCGCGAGGACATACGCGCCTTCCGGCGCGAAAGCGGCGTGGAGCGCGTGGTGGTGCTATGGGCCGCCTCCACAGAGGTGTACGTGCCCGTCGACGAGAAGGCACACTACAGTCTCGCCGACCTCGAGGCCGCCATGAAGGCCGACGACCGTGAGCATGTGGCACCGTCGATGTGCTATGCTTATGCCGCCCTTTCCGAAGGATGCCCATTCATCATGGGAGCACCCAACACCACCGTAGACATCCCCGCCATGTGGGAACTCGCCGACAAGACAGGCATGCCCATAGCCGGCAAGGACTTCAAGACGGGCCAGACGCTGGTGAAATCAGGCTTCGCCCCAATAATCGGCACGCGCTGCCTCGGCCTCAGCGGATGGTTCTCCACCAACATCCTCGGCAACCGCGACGGTCTCGTGCTCGACGAACCCGCCAATTTCCGCACCAAAGAGGTGTCGAAACTGTCGACACTCGAGTCGATTCTCGTGCCCGAGGAGCAGCCCGACCTCTATGGCCACGGCAACGACGAAGATACCCAGTACTACCACAAGGTACGCATCAACTACTATCCCCCGCGCAACGACAACAAGGAGGGCTGGGACAACATCGACATTTTCGGCTGGATGGGCTACCCCATGCAGATAAAGATCAACTTCCTCTGCCGCGACTCCATTCTGGCGGCTCCGCTATGTCTGGACCTGGTGCTGCTCAGCGACCTCGCGCAACGTGCCGGAAGAAAGGGTATACAGCGTTTCCTGAGCTTCTTCCTGAAGAGCCCCATGCACAACTATCTGGAGGGAGAAGTGCCCGTGAACAATCTTTTCCAGCAGTACACGATGCTCAAGAACGCCATCCGCGAGATGGGCGGTTACGAAGCTGACGAAGAAATCGACTGATGCGCATAGACATCCTCACAGTGATGCCCGAGATGATAGAGCCTTTTGTGGGGTGCTCTATCCTCAAGCGGGCTCAGGACAAGGGACTCGCCGAGATACACATACACAATCTTCGCGACTACACCACGAGCCGGCACCGCAAGGTCGACGACTACCCTTTCGGGGGCGAGGCCGGGATGGTGATGCAGATACAGCCCATCTACGACTGCATCACCAAGCTGACGTCGGAGCGGCATTACGACGAGATAATCTTCACCACTCCCGATGGCGAGAAGTTCGACCAGCCGATGGCCAACCAGCTGTCGCTGCTCGACAACATCATCATCCTCTGCGGCCATTACAAGGGTGTTGACTGGCGCGTGCGCGAGCACCTCATCACCCGGGAGATATCCGTCGGCGACTATGTTCTCACGGGCGGCGAGCTTCCGGCGGCGGTAATCGCCGACGCCGTGGTACGCATAATCCCCGGTGTGATCGGCGACGAACAGTCGGCACTCTCCGACTCTTTCCAGGACAACCTCCTGGCACCCCCGGTCTACTCCCGGCCCGCCGAGTTCAACGGCTGGAAAGTGCCAGACATACTCCTGTCGGGCCACGAGGCCAAGATAGCGCAATGGCGCTACGACATGGCCCTGCAACGCACCCGTGAACTGCGCCCCGACCTCCTCGGCGACTCTGAATAACACTTCTTGCGACGACACGCTCTAAAATATCAATAGCGGTGCGGCGTTTCTTTGTTAGTGGGAATACGTAACAGAATCATATATTGGGTCACGACGGTTGCCGTACTGCTGGGCATGGCGGCCTGCGGCACCAACAAGAACACGCCCGGCTCTCGCGCCTGGCAGGCTTTCAACACCCGTTATAACGTGTATTATAACGGCAAGACCCATTATGACGAGCAGCTCCAGGAGATGGAGCGCGCTTATCAGGACGACTATTCGCGCCGGGTGTTCATCCACCCGGCGGAAGCTCGCGCCGACCAGAAAGTGCCTCAGCCCTCGGGCGACTTCAAGCGCACCATCGAGAAGATGCAGAAGGCCATTCAGCTGCATTCCATCAAGAAGAAACCTAAAAAGAAGAGCGGCACTCCCAAGGAGAAGGCATTCCGCGCCCGCGAGGAATTCAATCCCTTCCTCCACAACGCATGGCTCACCATGGGACGCGGCCAATACATGAACGGCGACTTCCTCGGCGCCGCAGCCACTTTCTTCTACATCTCCAAGCACTTCGGCTGGCTGCCTGCCGTCACCACCGAAGCGCGACTCTGGACTGCCCTCAGCTATCTCGCCATGGACTGGGACTATGAGGCTGAGAACGCTCTCCACCTCGTAAAGGAGAAAGACCTCACCGACAAGAATCTCAAGAATTTATACAATCTGGCGTGGGCCGACTATTACCTGCGCACAGAGCATTGGCAGGAGGCGGTGAAACCCCTGCAGTATGCCGCCCGGCAGGCTTCCGGCTCGCAGAAGAACCGCCTGTGGTTCCTGCTGGGACAGACCTATTCTCAGCTCGGCGAGAAAAAGAACGCCTACAATGCCTTCAAGAAAGCGGGCAGCGGTGCCTCCACCGACTACCGCGTGAAATTCAACGCCCGTATCAAACAGAGCGAGGTATTCCAGGGCACCAACATCAAGGGAGAGGTGCGCAGCCTCCGCGGCATGACTCGATACGCCCGCAATGCCGAATACCTCGACCAGATATATTATGCCATAGGCAACCTCTATCTGAGCCGCCGCGACACCACGCAGGCTGTCAAAAATTATGTGCTGGCCGTGGAAAAATCCACGCGCAACGGCATCGACAAGGCCCTGGCGCAGCTCGCCCTCGGCAACATATATTTCACGCAAGGCGACTATATAAAGGCACAGCCCTGCTATTCGGAAGCCATACCTCAGCTGCCCGAGACATATCCCGACTACAAGCTCCTCAAGAAGCGCAGCGACGTGCTTGACGAACTCGCCACATATGCCGGCAACGTGCACCTGCAGGACTCGCTGCTCACTCTCTCCAAGATGTCGCCCGAGGAGCAGAGAAAGGTGTGCCAGAAGATTGTGGACGACCTCATAAAGAAAGAGAAGGAGGAGGCCGAGGAGGCCAAGCGTCAGGAATATCTTGCCGAACAGGAGGGACGCGACGACGGCATAAAGCGCGACGAGACAGCCCCGCCGGTTATCAACAATGCCGACAAGTCATGGTATTTCTACAACGCCACCACCAAGAACCAGGGAAAGAACGAGTTTCTGCGTCGCTGGGGGTCGCGCAAGAACGAGGATGACTGGCGCCGCCGCAACAAGACATCCTTCTCCATGGAAGAACCCGACGATGACACCGAGCTGTCCGACGGCTCACAGCCTTCCGACACCACCGCCGTCAACGACCCCGAGGCCGCGAAAAAGGCCGAGGGTGCAAGCGACCCGCATAACGTGGAGTTCTACCTCAGCCAGATTCCCAAGACTCCCGAGGATATTCAGACATGCAACGATGTGATCCAGGAGGGTCTCTACAACATGGGCATCATCCTCAAGGACCGGCTGGAGGACTTCCCCGCATCCATGAAGGAGTTCAACGAACTGCTCAGGCGGTATCCCGACAATATCTACCGTCTTGACGTATATTACAACATGTACCTTATGGCGATACGCAGCGGGCAGACCGCGGAGGCCGAGAGATGGCGACAGCTTATCCTCACCGACTTCCCCGATTCACCCTACGGCACCGCCATGAAAGACCCTGCCTATTTCGACAACCTGCGCAAGATGAACCAGGTGCAGGAGGAGATGTATCAGGAAGCCTACGATGCCTATCTCGACAACCGCAACAACCGTGTCCACGCCCTCACCGGGGATATGGAACGCGACTTCCCGCTGTCGAAGATTCTGCCCAAGTTCGTGTTTATCGACGCTCTGAGCTACCTCACGGAGGATCAGCCGGAGAAGTTCAAGGAGCGGATCACCACGCTGCTTGAGAAATGGCCCGACACCGACATGACCGACATGGCCGGCGGCATCATGCGCGGGCTGCGCGAGGGTCGCAAGCTGCGTTCGGGACAGTCCAACTCGCGAGGCATGATATGGTCGATGCGCCTCTCCAACGACAGCGTCGCCAAGGGTGCCGACGGACAGCCTGCCAATTTCGAACGCGACCCCGACTCCCCTCAGTATCTCGTGCTCGCTTTCCCCCGCGATTCCGTCAACGCCAACCTGCTCCTCTATGATGTGGCCCGTTTCAACTTCTCATCGTTCGTGGTCAAGGACTTCGACCTCGAACCCATGAGTTTCGGCAACGTCGGACTACTCATAATAAAGGGATTCGGCAATACCCGGCAGGTGGACCATTACCGTCAGGTGATGACCGACAAGGACTTCACATTCCCGCCCGGAGTGAGGCCGATACGCATAAGCAAGCCCAATTTCGAACTTCTGTTGCGCGAGGGACGTTCATTTGATGATTACTTCCGCTTCGAGGAGGAGGATGCCGTGAAGGAGACGGAACGGCAGGTGCTTGAGGCGCCGGAAGAACCGGCGGAAGAAACTTTATAAATCCGATTATCGATGGACAAGATACTATGGGCCGACGACGAGATAGATCTTCTGAAGCCCCACATACTCTTTCTCAAGGCGAAAGGCTATGAGGTGACGACCGTTTCCAACGGCCGCGACGCCCTCGATGCCCTCGACGCGGAGCCTTTCTCTCTGGTGCTCCTCGACGAGAACATGCCCGGCATTTCCGGCCTCGAGACCCTCGACATCATCAACGAGCGACACCCCGAGGTGCCCGTGGTGATGATCACCAAGTCAGAAGAGGAGAATATCATGGACCAGGCCATCGGCAACCGCATCGCCGACTATCTCATAAAGCCTGTGAACCCCAACCAGATTCTTCTGTCAATCAAGAAGAACCTGCACAGCCGGGAGATAGTCACCGAGCAGACGTCGTCCGACTATCAGCATGAGTTTGCCGCCCTGTCGCAACAGATCAACATGGCCTCGTGCCTCGACGACTGGCACGACATCTACCGCAAACTCGTGAGCTGGGAACTGAAACTGTCGGCATCAGGCTCTCCCATGGGCGAGATGCTTCTCTCCCAGAAACGGGATGCCAACGCCAACTTCTGCAAATACGTGCGCCGCACTTATGAGAAATGGGTCACCGAGGATGACCGTCCGCTCATGAGCCCGGCGCTATTCAAGAACAGAGTATTCCCGCTGCTCGACAATGGCGAGAAGGTCTGCTTCTTCCTCGTCGACAATTTCCGTCTTGACCAGTGGAAGGTGATTCAGCCGCTCCTCGCCGAGTATTTCAACATTTCCGAGGACCTTTACACCACCATTCTTCCCACCTCCACACAGTATGCCCGCAATTCCATATTCGCCGGCTTGATGCCGCTCGACATACAGCAGATGTATCCGGAACTGTGGGTGGAGGAAGATGAGGACGAGGGCCTCAACATACACGAGCAGGAGCTTGTTCAGACGCAGCTCGACAGGTACCGCCGCAAGGACCGCTTCACATATACCAAGATCAACGACTCCACGGGCTGCGAGAAATTTCTGGGCAAGCTCAGCGGCAACCGCGATGTGCCGCTACAGGTGGTGGTGCTCAATTTCATCGACATGCTGTCGCACGCCCGTACCGAGTCGAAGATGATCCGCGAACTTGCCGCCAACGATGCAGCCTACCGCTCGATTGCCGAGTCATGGTTCCGCCATTCCGGCGTGCTCGACATTTTCAGCCGTCTCGCGGCTTTCGGATACAAGGTGGTGCTTACCACCGACCATGGTACCATCCGCGTGGATAACCCCATAAAGGTCGTCGGCGACAAGAACACCAACACAAACCTGCGTTACAAGGTCGGCAAGAATCTCAGCTACAACCCCCGTCAGGTATACGAAATAAAGAATCCGCGGCGTTTCGGTCTCCCGATGCCGAACATGTCGAGCACCTATATCTTCGCCACCAACGAGGATTTCTTCTCCTACCCCAACAATTACAATTACTATGTGCAGTATTACAACGGCACCTTCCAGCACGGGGGCATCTCGCTGGAGGAGATGATAGTGCCGTTGGTAACGCTCACGCCCAAAGGATAACGCGATGCGGTGGGTGTGGGTTATACTTCTTGCGTGCTTCGCGGCCATGGGGATGGTCTATGGCCATGGCAGAGACGCCTCGGAGGCTCGGGCGTCGTTCCGGCAGTTCGAGAGGCTTGCCGAGAATGGCGACAGCGAGGCTCAGTATCGGCTGGCGCTCATCCTGGAACAGGGATGGGACACGGTAGCCCCCGATTCGGCACGTGCCTTGCGGCTCATGCGCCGCAGTGCCGAGGCTCTATATCCTCCCGCCATGAACCATATGGGTTATCTCTATGGCCATGGATACTATGCCGGAGGGCGAAGGCTGGTAGCCGTCAACGCCGATTCGGCCCGCATGTGGCTGCGGCGCAGCGCCGATATGGCCGACCCCCGCGCCATGGCAAACATTGCTTTCCTCCTCCTGAACGATTCCACCGTCTGCTCCAAGGCTGAAAGAAACCATAACGATTCCGTGGCCTTTCGCTATCTCATACAGGCTGCCGACATGAAGGTTCCAACGGCCCTCAGTATGCTCGGCGACATGTGGCGCGACGGGCGGTGGGTAGATCAGGACTCGCTGAAAGCGATGCTGGCATATGAAGGGGCTCTCGCCGGCGGTCTCGCCGACGCACAGTCGCGGCTTATATCGCTCATGGCGCCGCGGTGGCAACGCCTCTCTGCCGACTCGGCGCTGAACCTCGGCCTGCGTTATTACACCTCATTAGCTCCGGCGGCAGGAGTAATTCTCTTCGAACAGGTCGGCGACTCTGTGGACAATCCTCTCTGCGGCAGGGCACTCGCTTTGCTCGGCGATGCTTATTCCCGTGGTGCCGGTGTAGCTTACGGCTATGACAAAAGTCTGCAATATTTCACGAAGGCTGCAAAAAAAGGGAATCCGTCGGCAATGTTTATTCTGGCGGAGACTCTGGAGATGTTCCCCGATGCTGTCAACGATACAAGCATCAACGATGCAGAGGAGCTTCGCCGCTGTGCCGCCGAAGCCGGCATCAAATCCGCTCACGACGCCAATAAAGCCCTTTTGGCAAGGTAGCCGCGATAAAGCGCCGCACATTCCTTAAGATATTTTAACATTTCAATAATTTGAATTGTTAATAATTCAAGTTTCGCAAGTGCAGTCGCGCATTGATATTATCTCACGCAGAGAACCGC
>CAJUAT010000065.1 GCA_910584525.1 uncultured Muribaculaceae bacterium
AAATCGTCTAAAGCCTGCGACCCCTGCGTGAACAATTTTTAAGGAACAGAGCCTATGATACGACAACTCACCGGAATGATTAAAAAACACACCGGATTCCGCCGACAGTTTCTGTCTTTGTTAACGCTGCTGGGGATTGTTCTATTGCCGGGAATACTCAGTTCGTGCATCAACGACAAGATGAGCACATCGCCGTCGGACATTCTGACATTTTCACGCGACACCGTGAGTTTCGACACGGTCTTCACCGACCTGGGGACCCCCACGGCGCGGCTCGTGGTGTCAAACCGCTCCAAGCAGGGCATCAACATCAGCTCCATACGTTTCGCCGACGCCGACACCCGTTTCCGCATGAATGTCGACGGCCAGAGCGGCAGCGAATTTCACGACATAGAAATCCGAGGCAAGGATTCCATATATATCTTCATAGAATGCTACATACCCGAAGTTGCCGACAACGAGCCTGCGCTTGTGGAGGACCGGCTGGAGTTCGTGACCAACGGAGTCACGCAGCAAGTACTCTGCGAGGCATGGGGCCAGAACGTGACGCGTCTCCGGGGTACGCGCCTCACGGAAGACACGCGGTTCACGGCCGAGCGCCCTTACGTAATTTTCGATTCGCTTACCGTTGACTCCCGCGCCACCCTCACCATCGACCCGGGAGCTCGCATCCTCTTTCACGACAAGGCTTCCATGCGCGTGGAAGGAAGGCTTGTGGCCCAGGGTAAGCCGGGTGAGCTGATACAGCTCCGCGGCGACCGCCTCGACAATGTGCTGCCCGATGTGGAATACGACATAATGTCGGGACAATGGCAGGGCATTTCGATAGCCGCCGGCTCGTTCGACAACCGGATGGAATACGTGGACATGCGCAGCACCGACTTCGGGCTGATGCTCGACTCGTGCGCCGACCTCAGCCGCACAAAGCTATACCTCCGCAATTCATGGCTCCATAATTCCAAGAACCATGTCCTGACGGCTCCATACGTCAAGCTGGAGGCGGTAGGATGCTGCTTCTCGGAAGCCGCCGGCTCCACTGTGGCCCTCCTCGGCGGCCAGGCATCCTTCCTGCAGTGCACCTTCGCCAACAATTACCTCTTCTCGGCAATCACAGGCCCTCTCGTGTATCTGGGTCACTGTCTCCCCGACAGCGACGACGATAGCGTCAACCCCCTTATGGCCGCGACTTTCGAGAACTGCATATTCTACGGCATCCCCGACGACCTCAACACCGGCGACCTTACCGGCAGCAACGTATTCCTGCGCTACTGCTCACTGAAGTCGACAGGCAGCAACGACGACAATTTCATCGACTGCCTGTGGGACACCGACCCGATGTTCCTGACCGACCGGCCCATATATTATTTCAACTACCGGCTTAAGGATGACTCGCCGGTGATATCGGCGGGCAACCCTGCCTTCGTGACCCCGGCGGCCATGACCGACATCGACGGCGTTAACCGCCTCGCTGACGGCAATCCTTCCCTCGGAGCATACCAATATACGAAAAATTAGGAATTTCCCCGCGAAATTGTTAATTTTGCAATTAGTGAAAAGACGTAGGTTACACACAATAAAGATACACCGGGAAGGCACGGGCGTATTGATACCGCTGTTATGCGTATTGATAGCGTTGAACGTACCGTTGTGGCTGTTCATGGCTCCCGGTCCCGTGCCTATCATACTGTCGGCGCTGTCGGCGGTAGGATACCTGTTCGTGTTCAACTTCTTCCGGTGTCCGCACCGCGACTACACCGGTCCGCGCGACAATATGGTGGTAAGCTCCGTCGACGGCAAGGTAGTGGCCGTGGAAAAGGTCTTCGAAGGCGAGTACCTGCGCCATGAAGCCATTATGGTATCGGTGTTCATGAGTCCGCTCAACGTACATGCCAACTGGTTTCCCGTCGACGGTGAGGTGGAATATGTACGACATCACAGCGGGCGTTTCCTGTCGGCATGGTTGCCTAAAGCGAGCACCGAGAACGAACGCAGCACCGTGGGCATACGCATGGACAACGGCCGCCACATCACCGTACGTCAGATTGCCGGCGCCATGGCCCGACGTATCGTCACCTATGCCCATGTCCACGACGACGCCTGCATCGACGACCACCTCGGTTTCATTAAATTCGGTTCACGCGTCGACATATACCTCCCCGTGGATTCGAAAATACTATTGAAAATCAACGACTATACCGCCGGAGGAGTCACACCCCTCGCCGTGGTGCCCCCGGCCTCCGGTCAAAAAGAATCCTGAAATGAACGTCATCATCAGAAACATACCCAACAGCATCACATGTCTCAACATAGCGTCGGGAGTCATGGCGATACTGTGCGCCTTCCGCGGCACAGAACCCATGTGGGGACTCGACGGCTACAGCTGGTGCTGGATATTCATAGGCCTCGCGGCGCTTGCCGACTTCTGCGACGGCTTCGCGGCACGTCTGCTGCACGCTTACTCATCGCTCGGCAAGGAACTCGACTCGCTCTGCGACCTCGTGAGCTTCGGTGTGGCCCCCGCCGTCCTCATGTTCATGACAATGTCCGACATGGGTCTCCAGGACTGGACTCCATGGCTCGTTTTCATAATCCCCGTATGCGGCGCCCTTCGGCTCGCCAGATTCAATATCGACGACCGTCAGCATTTCTCATTCATAGGTCTCCCCATTCCCGCCAACGCCATTTTCTGGATTGGATACTCTGCCCTTTGTCTGCAGGGAAACGACTCTTTCACCCAGTGGTACTGGTTCCTGCCGGTGATTCTGGCCGAGAGCTGGCTTATGGTGTCGCCCGTGAAGTTCTTCTCCCTGAAGTTCAAGACCTATGGCTGGAAAGGGAACCGGTGGCGCTGGCTTATGGCAGCCACTGCCATCCTGCCGGTAGCCATAATGGGCGTTCCGGGGCTGTTGTGGACCATCGTGGTTTATCTGGGCTATTCACTCCTTGACATCGCCGCGCCGGAATGATGGGAACAGTGCTGATAATACTGATAGTCCTGGCGCTTCTGTGGCCATGGATTCTCAAGTGGCTGCGGGGCTTCATGGCGCGGCGTGCCGAAGACATGCTCCGCAAGATGACCGGCCAGCCTACGCGCCGTCAGGAACGCAAGATGAAACGCGAGCGGCAACGCGCCGACAATACGCAGTCTTCGCGCCGTCAACGCCGCCGACATCCAGCCACCCATCCCGCCGACGAACTCCGTAAGGTGGCCGTCGATGTCGAATACACCGAATCCGTCGACTATTCCGAAACCTCCGTGATCGACAACGGCAAAACATCTTCCCGCCGCGAATATCACGAACAGCAGGTAGAGGATGTGAAATTCACCGAAATCAAGGACAAAACCGGAAAAAAGGAATGAGCAAGACGTTATATGTCAGCGACCTTGACGGCACATTGCTGCAGCCGGACGCCCGGCTGTCGACCCGCACTGTGGCCATGCTCAACGAGGCCATAGCCGAGGGGAAACTCTTCACGCCCGCCACCGCCAGGACACCGGCCACCGTGGCCTCCATACTCGCCAGCGTCAACACATCCCTCCCCGTTATCGTCATGACCGGCGCCGCTCTCTGGGACCCCCGCACCGGTATATATTCCCGTCTGCGGCTATTCAAGCCCGAGGATGCCCGGCGACTTATCGACGTATATATCGCCGACAACATCCCCTCTTTCGTATATTCGCTGCGCGACAATATGATCACCATCCGCCATATCGGGGAGATGACGCCGCTGCAACGTGAGTTTCTTGCCGAACGCCGGTCGTCGCCTTACAAACATGTGGAGGAAGGAGGCGTTACCCGCGAGCTTGACGACATCATACTCCTCTATTCCATGCTCGACAACCGCCGCGGCGAGGAGACCTACGAGAAGACACGCCGGCTTCCCGGCGTAAGGGCCCAGTTCTATCACGACATCTATGGCGACAAGACAGCCATTCTGGAAGCCTTCTCCCCCGAGGCCACCAAAGCCAAGGCCATGCGCGCCCTGGCCGAATCGATAGGCGCCGACAAGATTGTGGCTTTCGGCGACAATGTCAACGACCTGCCCATGATGCGCGAGGCCGACATCGCCGTGGCCGTCGACAATGCCATTGACCGCGTCAAGGAGGAAGCCGACATCGTGATTGGCCCCAACACCGACGACTCCGTGGCCAAATTCATCCTCGACCATTAATCGCGCCCTGAGACTTATGGACCGCAGACTCGGCAAATTCATGATTGTGGCCATTTCGGTGGCGGCCATCGTGGCATTCATATGGATTTCCAACGGCCTGGTAAAGGAACTTGCCGCCCAGGAACGCGAGCGCATGGACATATGGGCAAAGGCCACGCAACGCCTTGCCAAGGCCAACGTCGACTCCGACTTCGAGTTCCTGCTCGACATCATCTCCGCCAATAATTCCATTCCTGTCCTCGTCACCGACAACAAGGGCAACATCTCCGAGTTCCGCAATTTCAGCCTCCCCGACAAGGAGGATGCCGACAAGAGTCTGTACGCCGACCTGTCGGAACGAAACAGGGAATATCTCAGCAAACGGCTCTCCAAAGCCCTCGACGGCCGCGACCTGAAGAGTGTGTCGCGCAGCAACAACCATTTCATTGAGGTGGAGATGGGTCAAGGTGCCGAACAGTATATATATTACGAGGATTCGTCGCTGCTGAAAAGTCTGAGCCTCTATCCCTACATACAGATGACCGTGACCATAATTCTGGCGGTGATTCTCTATGCGGCACTCGTATATACCAAACGCGCCGAACAGAACAGGGTGTGGGTAGGTCTGTCAAAGGAGACGGCGCATCAGCTGGGCACGCCCATATCGTCGCTCATGGCATGGTCGCAATATCTGGAGACGCTCGGCATCGACAGGGATGTGACCGCCGAAATCGACAAGGATGTCAAACGGCTCTCCATCATCGCCGACCGCTTCTCGAAAATCGGTTCTCTGCCGGAAATGCAACTCGAATACATCAACGAGACCGTGGGCCGCTCGCTCGACTATATGAAAGGGCGGGTGTCGGGCAGGGTGTCGATCAACATGCACCTCTCCGACGACGACCATGGCGTAAGGCTGTCGCGTCCGCTGATAGAATGGGTGATGGAAAACCTCACCAAGAATGCCGTCGATGCCATGCAGGGCGTCGGCAGGATAGACATAACCACCGGCGCCGACCACAACATAGCGTGGATTGAGGTAAAGGATACCGGGAAAGGAATAGCCCGCAAACATTTCAAAACAATCTTCAATCCGGGCTACACCACCAAGAAACGGGGTTGGGGACTCGGCCTTACCCTCGTGAAACGAATCATCGAGGAATATCACGGTGGCAGAATCTTCGTCAAGGAGTCGGAACCGGGCGTCGGCACCACCTTCCGCATCGAACTCCGCACCGTCTGAGTCCACCTCCCAATCACGCACTCTAAGTGCGCTTCATATTACTTAACAAAGTGATGTCAGGGTCAAGAGGAAATATAGCCTCCAGCGATTGGGACTACATTTGTTTGTCTCATTATTAAAGCCGCGCTTCCTGGCAGGAGGCACGGCTTTTGAGTTCGGATTAAGGGTATTTTCTGACGCTGTTATTTCACGATTGTCTTTATGCTTTTGTGGATTCTTGCCTTGACCTCCCTGGCCCCCTTGACCCTGACCACTCTGACCCTGACCTTGACCCTGGCCGCCTTGGCCGGCGGGTTTCTGGGTGTTGGCGGCGGCTGCCTGGGAACCGATGTTGAGCCAGCTGTCGGTCCAGCCGTTGAGAGCGGCTGTCTCCTGCTGCAGAATCACCGTCGTGACCGGATCAAGAATGGTGTTGACCCAGCGGAAGTTGCCATACTTCATGTTGAGCGACGTCATTATCCGCTGGCCCAGAGAGGGGCGGCGGCGACGCTTCTTCATCTTCTTCCATTCGGGCTTCCAGTTGTCGTTCCATTTGCGCCCTTTCGACATCTGTGCCACCGTCAGCGGTTTCTGCTGCCTGCCGTCGCCACCCGTCATGTTGGCCGGCGGCATCTGAGCCCTGGCTCCGGGTGCTACCGGCTCAAGATAATATTCCGGATTTATGTCGCAGGTCTCGCTGATATCCATGTCCACCTTGTACTGCCCAGTGCCCCATATGCGCGTGTCGCTATCCTTGTTCTCATATCCCACAAAGGAACGGGGTACGAGGAACGACTCGCCGGTGACGCTGACCACCTTCCCCATCCTTTTCATCTCGTCCACCTGCTTCCGGCTCAGCTCGTAATGGGCTATGTTCTCATCGGTAGGATTGATATATACGAAATAGCCGGGGTACCAGTCGCCGGTCTGTATGTAAGAGCCGTCGGGAATCCTGGCGGTAATGTCGAACTCTCCGAGCAGCTGGTCGTTGACAGCCTGAATGGCCTCGTTCATCCATGAGGAGCTCACGCGTGCCTTGACGTTGAAAACGAGATCCTTGCGCGAGTCGAACGAGAATGGTATGCGCAGCGACGAATTGGCGCTCGTCAGCGAATCGTTGGGTATATTGCAGAGATAGGGATTGAAGAAGAGGTGGTCAACCACCACTTCAAACTTACTGTGGTGGATCATTCGGTTTCGTCCCACGTCATCCTTGCGCAGCGAACATTTCATGTCGAACACCAGAAGGCGTTCCCTCTTGTTGGTGGCGGGATTGTTGTAGGTGAGGAACTGCTGGCAACCGAAGCCGTCGAAGACTATGCTGTCGAGGTCCATGGCACCGCGGGTGGAAGTGGTGGCATAGAAGTCGGTGATCTGCCGCTGCATGGGCAGATGCTTGGTATAGCGGCAGTCCTTGCGGGCCTGCTCCATCCAGTCCTGTTTCTTGTCGCGCAAAGTCTCTATGAGCCAGTTCACGCCCGTCTGGAGAATCTCGGCGCTGATGCCCGAAATGGAACCGATCACCGTGTTGCGGTATGCGTTCTTTATGCTGCGCCATGAGTCGCCCAAAATGCCGCGGGTACTCACATTCTTTCCCAGCGACAGTAGCGTGCTGTCGCTGTTCTCGTAGACTATCACGTTGAACTCCTGCGCGGCGTCGGTACTGTTGACGGCACCTCCCGGCACCGTATGCTGTCCATACGCGGCGCTCCCCGTACACCCGAGGATAGCTATTACCGCAAATATCTTAAAAATGAATCTCATTTTTTCTTGTTCTTATTCAAAATTCAAAATTCCAAATTCAAAATTCATCAGATGTCGTCGATAAGTATGAATGGCGCCCACATCGACGGCTTTGCGAAGGGGGCGGTGGTACGTGTCTTGCCGGTGTCGATGAGCACGGAAGTCATCGTGGCCGGGTCGAATCTGGAGGTGGTCACGGGCACTTCCCGCTTGAAGTCTCTCACCGTGTTGCGCGCCAGATGGAAGGCGTCGTATTTCGACATCCCCTTGTTGAGGGCATCGTAGAAGGTGGTCATGAAGAGGAGGGTGGCATTGTCGTTGACCTCCCAGAGAGTGGCGACCACGGTATGTACGCCAGCTTTTTTGAGGCCGCGGAGTATCCCTGCGGGACCTTCGTCGTCGACATGCCCGATGGCCGTCTGACAGGCGGCGAGCACGGCGAAGTCGATGTTGCTCAGGTCGAGGTCGCACAATTCGCGGGCCGAGAGGAGCCCGTCGTCTCGTTCGGGATATTGCTGCGAGATGTTGGCGCCCGAGAGCACAAGCCCTGAAGCCAGCAGGGAGTTGTCGGCGCTCAGCGTGTCGCGCGTCCACAGGTTGTCGCGGGGTTGGTCGAGCGCCAGAGTGTAGCCGTGGGTCGACAGATGCATGCGGTGGTAACCGCCGGCCACCTTCTTGAACTCCTCTTCCGTGAGGTGTGTGAAGAGGCGCGAATGGTCGAGGATGCTGTCGATGGCTATCGACTCGCGGCGCATGCCGTCGAGAGCCGCGAAGTATATCTGTTTGCCGTTGTTGATGCGCACCATGTACCTGAGGGCGTCATGGTTAGGGTTGGCGGCATCCACGGCAGGCATCTCGTCATAGCTTATGCCGCCGGCCACGAGCGTGGTGCCGTTATCGGCACGTTTCCGGTCGCGGTCAATGATGTTGGCGAGCGTCGTGAGTCTGTGGAAACGGATGTTCCCCTTGTCGGCGAGGCTTGCCGGTATCCGCAGCGTCTCGATGGCCGCCAGATTGAAGAGGCCGTCGGGCGCGAAATAAACCACGCGTGATTCGGGAGCTATGCTCAGTATGTCGCCCCATACCTTGGTGAAGAGAGTGGTGTCGCGGTATATGGCGTCTTTGTCGCGGTCGTTGTTGGAGCGGGATGCAGGGCCGAAACCGCGGCCTGCCACACGCCAGTTCTCTATGTCGCTTGTGCTGCCGAGATCCGTAAACCGCGTGTCGGCGCGTGTGGCCACGAGAGCCCCCATCCTGTCGGTGATGTTGCCCGTGCTGTCAATGCGCGGGTATACTATGAAGTCGACGGCCGTTTCGCCGGCACGCAGTTTTTTGCGTAGGTCGTTGCCGTTGACGGCCAGACGTGCCGACGCCTTGAGGCCGAAAGCCTTGTCGGCGCCTGTCAGTGCCACGGCACGGCGCAGCAGCGACACGTCGAGAAGAAATGAGGCATCCTCGTTGCCCGTGGCGAAAAGTTCCGACATCAGCGGCTTCTCTTTCTTCCAGTAGTCGAGGCGCCCCTGCTCGGTCAGGGCCGGGAAGGTGGCCAGCACATTGTCGCGCAGCAGGGAATAGTAAGGCTTGAACACGCCGAGGGCCGCGGCATTGTCGCCACTCATAAGGTGTATCTCGGCCTTCTTGCGCAGGGCGGTGATATAGTCGGCATGTTGCTTGCCCAGTTTGTCGCCAAGGAATGCGATGGCCTCGTCGATGTCGCGGAGGGCCTGGGGCATGTCGCCGGTCATGGCCTCTGCAAGAGCGAGGTTGGAGAGGATTATGGCCCCGCGTACCGACGGATTCTTCCTATGTCCCGACATGTCGAGGGCATAGCTCAGGTAACGGCGTCCTTCCGCCGGCTTTCCGGCGAGCATGAGGGTGAAGCCGAGGTTCTGGCCGGTGAGTTCTTTTTCGATAGCCGGGTGGTCGGTGTCGAGGAGTCGGCGGTAGAGGACTTCGGCCTCGTCATAACGGCCGGAGCGGGTAAGAGCGCCGGCCTTGTCGCCGATTGCGCGGTACTTTATGTCCGGGGCCATGCCGGCGGTGTCGAGGGCGTCGATGGAAGCCATGGTCTCGGCATACTGGCCGGTGGAGAGAAGCACGTTTGCGCGGTTGAGGGTTATGATGGCATGGTTTCGCGCGGAAGCGGGCAGGGCGAGGGCGGAGTCATAGTCGGCGATAGCGCCGCCATAGTCGCCGAGAATGCGGCGGCAGCGCGCGCGGCCGTCGTAGCCCTGAAACTTCATGCTGTTGCGCAGCCCGGGAAGAGATAGGAGGGTGTCGTAGACGGCCTCTGCACGGCGGTAGTCGCCACGCAGGGCATGGCTCTGAGCCCGTTCCAGGATAGGAGTCGGCAGCACACCCCTGACGGCGGCAACACTTAATGCCGCTGTCAGCATAATGCCTGTCAATATCCCCTTGTGCGCCCGCGTCATGACCCGTATCAGTTAAGAATCACCACGAAAGTCCTTTTCTCGCTGTCGGTGTTGGTGACCGAGATGCGCAGCAGTCCCTCCCCGGGCTGTTCCACCACGGCCATAGTAGCGTGGTATCCGTCAAGGGGGGAACCCTCTGTCGACACGTTGCCGTTGGTGATGTCGGCTACGCTCAGCGCCGGAACGGCGCCGGGGAGCCCGGAGGTGGCCGTTACCTGGGTGGTTCCCTGGCATTCCACAGAGAAGGAATAAGTCTGCGACGGCTCCAGACTGAAATGATGCAGATTTAACTCGGGTGCAGTGGCTCTCACCATATGATCCGGGTCGAGTAGAGCCAGGTCGAAGCTGCTGTTCATGAGCTTTTCGGCATCCTCGTAGCAGAAAGAAAAATCCGGTTTGCCTGCATTTCCCGACGGTTCCATGATGTCTTCCTGCGTCAGCTCTCCATAGTCGGCGCAGCTGAAGAGGTCGATGGTCTTGTTCATCAGCCCGGTGTCCTTGTTGGAAAGGGCAGTCATCATGTCGGAACAAGCCTTTAGGTATATGCCGAGGTTTTCGGATATTTGTGGAGTGGCTGCCGTCGCCTGTGTGGCGACTGCCAGAATCATTGTCAAAAAAGCCGTTATCGAGTGTTTTCGTTTCATAACTGCAAAAATAGCAAAAAATATCGGTATCGGCAATAACGCCAATGTTGGGACATGAGATTAAAGTGAAAGTTTAAGGAACACGCTCTAAACGCTCCGTGACCATTTTTAATTACCCCAAACTCCAAAATCTCCGCGTTGCTAATCGGATTCGAGCCGAAGAAATTTGTTCATACGGGAGATACAGCGTTTTTTCTGTTCGAGATTTGGATGTACATACAGATTGAGTGTTGTCGCAACATTCGAGTGTCCGAGTATTACACTTACTGTTTTATAGTCGCATCCACTTTCTATGCATCTGGTGGCGAATGTATGGCGCAATCCATGGAACACTATTGCCGGAATTTCAAGACGTTTGAGAATCCGGCTGAAAGTCTCCCGGTATGTGCGAGGCTCTTTCGCCTTAGATCCTTCGCCTACCACGTACTTTTCTACCCTCTGCTGTTTTTTCACTTCATTCAAGGCTTTGAAGAGAAGCGGAGAGATGGGGATTTCACGATTTGAATTCCGGGTCTTGGGCGTGGAGACATACTGTTCTGTTGCCATCAGGTCGCAATTGTAAATTCGTCCTGTAGTGCCCGCTACTGTGATAATACGGCGTACCATATCCACATCCTTCCATTGAAGGGCGCACACTTCTCCTATGCGCAAGCCGCAGCATAGAGCAATCATTATCCCTATATTCTGTAAAGTCGGAGCGGATGCAATCGCGTTAAGCAGTTTTTTATGATCGGGTAATGACAGCACGGGCAAACTGCGTGCGGCTGTATCCGAGGGATATTCGATGTCCCACGAAGGCATCTCAAACATTCCTCTCTTTGCCCCGAAACGCCCGACGGACTTAAGCACGGCGATAATGTCATGGACCGTTTTCTTGCTCAATCCTGTCTCAAGTTTGCCGAATGCAAATAGCTGAACTTCTGTCTCTGATATGGATACGGAATCGGCGAAAACGGGCATGAGATGAATCTTTAGAATAAGAGCATATGCACAGTATGTCGAGTGTTTGACTACGCTGCGCCTGTTTTCTATCCATAGCTCCGCTATTTCGCGGAAAGTAGATGTATTGTGCATACTTAGTGATTTTTATGATTCACAAGATATGCGCTGTCCTATTTCAACGGTTGCCTTTAGCTCGGTTGTGGTGCTTGCAGAGCATCTGACAGTTTGAGATGTCAGTCGCCCCACCTTTGCTCCATGCAGTGACATGGTCGGCATCCATTTCGTTCAACTTCCATATCTTGTTTGCGTTGGCGTCATGGCCTATGGCACAGAAGGGACAGTTGGACTTGCCGGCGGCTTTCGCCTGTTCGGTCTGGCGGGAATATACAGCTCGCTTTGTCGCTTCGTCAAAGATGCGGATATCCAGAAGCTTCGTATCGGTCTCTCCTCCTAAAAGAAACTCAAACACACCGCGTCGATTCTTCACATACGGGTCGGCATACAACTCCGCCACCCGCTGTTTCATCTGAGCCGGGTTATATGGCTGAGTATGATATTTCTCGTAAAGTTCGCCCCATGGTAGACCTCGCATTTCATTTTCAACGAGAGGAAACACCGTCCGTGCCCAATCTATAACAGAATTGAAATAATTGACGAGTTCCGTGATATCGGAGCTGAAACGGTGGTCGCGCATGTATTCTTCGGCTTTGCTACGGCTGACCCACTCTAGAGCCGTGGCAAGAAAGTCCTGTCGGTTGGCAGCCCCTGAGACATATGCCTGCCACATCTGCATCTTGGAGTTCTGAGTATTGCTGAAAACTCCTTTTGCCGCAGTGACGAAAGGTCCGGAATAAACGGCATTAAGCAGTTCCTGCGTGTTAAGCGGTACTCCGGCGATATTTATCGTGCGGAACCATTCCTTAATCTCGGCCTCAGTCCCTTCACATTCGTATATGAGAAGTTTTGTGGCAAGGAACATTTCCCTTTTTTCTTTGGCAATGGAACCGATGCTTTGAGGGAGTCCGTTCTCGTCCTTGATGCCGAGTTTGCCATTATAGAACCGTCCTAAAGATGTAATGCGCTGCTGGCCATCGAGCACCTCCAGTCGTCCGTCTGCTGTCCTGTTGAAATAAATAACTCCGAGAGGGTAGCCTTTCAGGACGGAATCAATCACCGCCACATCCCGCTTACCGTCGGCATATATATAATTGCGCTGATATTCCGGCTGTATGGTAAGTTGCCCACCCATGCCGAACAAACCTTTGGCCTCAAGCTCGTTATAGACAAATCCGTCGCATATGTCGGCGACTGTCCATTCTGTATGTAGTTTTGTTTCCATGTTCTTTTTTGTAGTTTAGTTGAAATATTAGGGATAACA
>CAJUAT010000066.1 GCA_910584525.1 uncultured Muribaculaceae bacterium
CACCTTCAAGAAGGGAATCCGAAAGGGTTCCCTTTTTTCATTTCGGGATTAATCGGGATTAATCGAGAACAATCGGGATTTATCGGGATTAATCGGGATAAAGCGGGATTTATCGAGATTGATCGGGAAGCTCGAGGGGCGCGGGTAGCTCTGGGTGGTGCCGCGGGAGCCTGCCGGATTTTTGATTTGCCTATTTAAGCGGAAATTGGTAATTTTGCTGATTGAATCTCTAACTGTTAATGGTAGCGGCGGAATGCCGGTTATCTCTGATGATTACAAAAAAATATAATATAGTCAACAATGCCATAGGCTGGGCGGTTTTCGTGATCGCGCTGGCAACTTATTGGCTTACTCTCGAGCCGACGGCTTCCTATTGGGACTGCGGCGAGTTTATAATCCAGGCCGACAAGCTTGAGATCGGTCACCCGCCGGGCAACCCTATCTTCATGCTTACGGCACGTTTCTTCTCAAACTTTGCTACGGATGCGGCTCATGTCTCGCTGATGGTCAATGCCATGAGCGGTCTGCTCAGCGCCCTGACAATACTGCTCCTGTTCTGGACCATTACTCATCTCGTGCGAAGACTTGTGGTCAAGAACGACCATAAAGAAGAACTTAGCCTTTCGAAGTATCTTGCAATCATGGGTAGCGGCGTCGTTGGCGCACTTGCCTATGCCTGGAGCGACACTTTCTGGTTCTCTGCCGTGGAAGGCGAGGTTTATGCCTTCTCCTCCTTCTGTACGGCCCTCGTGTTCTGGCTCATCCTCAAATGGGAGAACCGTGCCGACCTTCCCCACAGTGACAGATACCTCATACTGATAGCATATGTGATAGGACTAAGCATCGCGGTGCACCTCCTCAACCTTCTGTGTATCCCGGCAATAGTCCTGGTGTTCGTATTCCGCAAGTACAGGAATATGAGCCTGCTTCAGACGTTGGGAGCATTGCTGGTTTCGTTTGTGATCATCGCGTTGGTGCTTTACGGCATGGTGCCGGGCTTCATCAAGATGGCACAGCGTTTCGAACTGCTGTTTGTCAACGGTATTGGTCTCGGTTTCAACAGCGGCGCCATGTGCTATGTGGTGCTGACATGCCTCCTTTTCTTCTGGGCTCTTTATGAGCTGCGCCGTCAGAAGTCGCCGATGCTTATAAAGGTCAGCTTCTTTCTGGCCGTGCTCATCAGCGGCATGCTGTTCATAGGATCAGGATGGTGGCTGGGATGGATTCTCATGGCTGCCCTTGCCGCTTGGCTGTGGATCCCTTATTTCCGTCCGCTGTCGGTAAGAGTGCTCAACGTGATAATGTGGAGCATAACGGTGATATTCATCGGCTATTCGAGCTATGCGCTGATACTGATACGCTCGACGGCCGACACTCCGATGAACCAGAACTCCCCCGACAATGTCTTCGACCTTGCCGCCTATCTGAGCCGCGAGCAGTATGGCGAGAACCCCTTGCTGTACGGCGAGACGTTTAACTCCACCACGGCGCGTGAGGTGAGAGGCTCGCGTATCGACACCATTCAGTATACCCAGGAGGGAGTGCCTTTGGTGATGACTGACTATGATTTCGGCCAGCGTGTCAACAAAGGGAAGGCGATGTACGCCAAGGGCGTTAAAGGAGCCGTTGCCGAGTCGGAAAATGGTTTTCTGAGCAACAGCGAGCTGTCCGCCAACATGAAGCTGGCCGAACGTGGCGGCGACTATTATGTGCTTCGCGACTATAAGCCGGAATATGTGCTCAATCCGGAGCTGAACATGGTGCTCCCGCGTATCTACAGCCGTGCACACCGTCAGTATTACGGCAATTGGGTGAATCTCGACACCACCGCCGCCAATATGAAGGAAATCTATGCCATAGACGCGGAGACGGGCGAGAAGATAGCGGAGCCCGACTATCAGGCGCAGCCTTATGTGAACCCCGCCAACGGCATGGTGGTATATCCGGCCCGTATGGCTTACAGACCCACCTACGGCCAGAATCTCGAATACTTCTTCAATTATCAGCTCAATCATATGTACTGGCGTTATTTCCTGTGGAATTTCGCCGGCCGTCAGAATGATGTGCTGAACCAGAACGGCGAGTATGACGCCGGCAACTGGATTACGGGCATACCCTTCCTCGACAACAGCCGACTGGGCGACCAGTCGGAGCTCCCCGATGACCTCGGCAAGGAAAACAAGGGACACAACGTGTACTACATGCTGCCGTTGCTGCTGGGACTTCTGGGACTGTTGTGGCAGGCACTGTTTGCGGGCCGACGCGGCATCGAGCAGTTCTGGGTGGTATTCTTCCTCTTCTTCATGACTGGCATCGCCATAGTGATATACCTTAACCAGCCGCCCATGCAGCCTCGCGAGCGCGACTATGCCTTTGCCGGTTCCTTCTATGCCTTCGCCATATGGATAGGCATGGGCGTGTCGGCTCTATGGAAGATTCTCGGCAAGATACTTGCCGGCAAGAAGGATTCGGGAGTATATGCCGCGGCAGCGGCATGTGTGTTGGGTCTGGCGGTACCTCTGCAGATGGTGTCGCAGACATGGGACGACCATGACCGCAGCGGCAGGTATGCCGCCAGAGACTTCGCCATAAACTATCTTGAGAGTCTCGAACCTGACGCCATAGTGTTCTGCAACGGCGACAACGATACCTTCCCCCTGTGGTACGCGCAGGAAGTGGAGGGTGTGCGTCCCGACGTGAAGATCATCAACCTCAGCTATCTTGCCAGTGACTGGTACGCCAACCAGATGCGTCAGCAGAGTTATACGGCGGCGCCGGTACATTTCACGGCTACTCCCGCCGACATAGCCTACGGCAGGATGGATATAACCATTCCGGGCAGAGAAACGGCACCGGCCGACCTCCTCGAGAGCCTGAAACTCCTCTACAAGAATGCCGAGCCCGACTCGCTGTACAATTACCCGATGCTCAAGAGCTCGGTATTGACAATCCCTGTTGACAAGCAGGCAGTGATAGCGCGTGGCCTTGTGGCCGCCAAGGATTCGGCGAGGATAGTCGACGACATAGTAATCGACCTGTCGGAGGCTCCGGCAGTGGCAGGCAAAGGTTATCTGAGTCTCGGCGAACTGCTGATGCTCGACATCATAGCCACGAATGCCGCCGAGGGGTGGCCGCGTCCGATATACTGGTGTTCCACGGTAGGCACCGAATATCATCTGGGACTTTCCGACTATCTGGCCTCCACGGGCATGACGCACCAGCTTCTGCCGACGATACAGCCGGGTCTTCCGGCACGTACCGACAAGGCATACGGCGTGGTCAGCAAATACCGCTGGGGAGGTCTTGACACCCCCGGCAAAGCCCCGTATTACGACGAGACGGCCCGCAGGATGCTCATCACCACCAGAACGTCTATGATGGATGTGGCCGCGGAGCTGATCTCGGAAGGCGACAGACTGAAGGCCGACGGCGACGCCAAAGGTGCTGACGACAAATACCGAAAGGCCCTCAAGGTGGTAAACCTCATAGATACGAAACTTCCCGAGAAGGCTTCGCCATATACCTTGACGGTGGCATTGACAGTGCCGGAAATCTACGGTACTCTCGGCGAGCGGCTGAACGACCCCAAGCTGAAGACAAAAGCCGTGCAGATGCTCCAGCGTCAGATGAAACGCATGTCGAAATATCTCTCCTACGACATGATGCTCAACACCCGTTTCACCAATCCCTCCACAACACCCGAAACCCGACTGATGAAATATCAGTTCTATAAGTTCATAGAGCTTTACAAGCGTTTCGGCGGGGACGGCAAATGGGTTACCGCGCTGTTGAAGCCCACCGGCTATAGCGAGGATACTCTGAGGCAATACTACAATCAGGCATATGGCGGCGACATGGATTCGGAGGGGAGTGCCGATGTAGGCGCGCTGGTCCGTGAGCTCAGCGATGTGGCAGCCATAGTAAACCAGCTTGCCGGGATGAGTGCCGCCGACTATGCCGCCCAGAGCGAGGACAACAGAATCCTTGACTCCATATTCTATGGGGCCGTGCAGCAGTACATCGAATACGGCGTACCTCGCGAGCTTGTGGAGGCCGATCCTGAGATAAAGAAGGTAGACATGAACCGCAGCAAGCGGCTTCACGACGCATATCAACAGCATCACGTGCAGGGCAACGCTTCGGCGAGGACGGAGGCTGCCGGCTCGCAGGGCGCGGAGATGCCTGCCATGGGGACGCAGACGAATCCCTTCATGTAATGCTTATAGAACGACCACCGTTGTTGTTCCGACTCACGGTGCCGGGGGCGATGTTCCGCCGCCGGTGCCGTGACGGTCGTAAAACGGTCTACCTCACTTTTGACGACGGACCGGTGCCAGAGGTGACACCCTGGACGCTCGACATCCTCGACAGATATGGCGTCAAGGCCACATTCTTCATGGTCGGCGACAACGTGCGCAAGTATCCGGAGCTTTATGCCGAGGTGTTGCGGCGCGGCCACCATGTCGGCAACCACACCATGCACCATGTGCAGGGCATGAGATTGCGGTGCACGAGTTATCTGAGAGATGTGGCCGAGGCACGGCAGTATATCAAGAGCGAATTGTTCCGGCCGCCCCATGGCTGGCTGCGACCCCGACAGACATGGGCCCTGCATGAACATTTCCGCGTGGTGATGTTTGACCTGGTGACACGCGATTACAGCAAGCGTCTCACAGCCCGGGATGTGGTCGACAACGTCAAGCGCTACGCCCGCAATGGCTCGGTGATAGTGTTTCATGATTCAGTGAAGAGCTGGCCACGTCTCGAAAAGGCATTGCCCGAAGCCATTGAATGGCTTCTCGACCAAGGGTATGAATTCCGCAAAGTGCCGATGCCGGCATCCGAGGACTGACTTTCAGGTGGTTCAAACCAAAAAACGTGATGGACGAAAACGTGATGGAGGAAAAGAAGAAAGTATTGATAGTAGGAGCCGGCGGCTTTGTCGGCAGTTTTCTTGTAGAGGAAGGATTGCGGCGAGGTTACGAGGTATGGGCAGGCGTGAGAGCCACTACCTCGCGGAAGTACCTGTCGCAGCTGGAGCTTAATTTCGTGACCTTCGACTTCGACCATCCCGAGACTCTCGACAAGAGCCTTGAGGAGGCGATGCCCGGTGCGAAATGGGACTATATCATCTACAACCTCGGAGCCACCAAGGTGAAGCGTTACGCCGACTTCTCGCGTATCAATTACGACTATCTGCGACATTTCACGGAGGCTCTTCACCGCACGTGCAAGGAACCCGAGAGATTTCTCTACATGAGCAGTCTGTCGGCCATGGGGCCGGGCGACGAGAAGGGTTACACGCCCTACGACGAGGAGATGATACCACGTCCCAACACACGCTACGGAGCCTCCAAGCTGAAGGCGGAGCTATGGCTGCAGACCGCCGGAATACCATACATAATCCTGCGTCCCACAGGTGTTTACGGGCCGCGCGACCATGACTACTTCCTGATGTTCAAGGCCATAGCGCGAGGTTTTGACTTCAGTGTCGGCTTCCGCCGACAGATGCTGACGTTCATATATGCCGCCGACCTGGCCCGCGCCGCTTTCATGGCTTTGGAGAAATCGCCGGCCAACGAGATATACCATATCTCGGAGCCGCGGGCCTACTCGCAGAAGGAGTTCCGGCAGCTGGCCATGGCAAAGATGGGCAAGAAGATAGTGGTGCCGATGCGTATGCCCTTGTGGATAGTGAAGATGGTCAGCGGTATCGCCGAGAAATGGGGAGTGGCAGTCAACAGGCCGTCGACTCTCAACAGCGACAAGTACCGCATCATGAAGCAGCGCAACTGGAACGTGAACGTCGACAAGGCCCGGCGAGTACTGGGTTTTGAAGCCGAGACGCCGCTTGCCGAAGGAATAGAAAAGAGTATCCGATGGTACCGGAGGGAGAACTGGCTGTAAGAGTAATGCCGCCGTGGGCACCGGGCTATGGTCCCGACAGCATCATGGGGCAAACAGCGGCCGGGCTGGTGCTGGAAGCCCCGGCACATACGGGAGCCCCTCCCACGGCGCCCGACGGCGGCTGGTCGTGGGTATACCTTGTGCTGGCGCTCGTGTTCTTTGCTGTGGCCATGCGTATCAAGGGGAGCTCACGCTTCATCGCCGCCATGGTCAATGACCTTACCGACACCCGCGAGCGCCAGAACGTGTTCGACGACACGGTGAAGGAGACGAGCTTCCTGATACTTGTCAATCTGCTGTGGGTGGTCAGTTCGGGGGTATTGCTGGCGGCATCGTTCCGTTTGTTGCCGGATACGGCAGGAGGGAGTTTCACGCCGCCGGCGTTCAGTCCGGAGGTGATAGGAGTATGCACACTGGCGGCGCTGGCCTACGATGTTGTTATGCTGCTGGCCTACTGGGTGGTTGGCAATGTGTTTACCGACAGCCGCAAGACAGAGTCATGGGTGAGGGGCGCCGCTGCCGCTTCAGGTCTACAGACGATTCTTCTTTTCCCTCTGGCATGCCTCGTGATGGCGCAGCCGCAATGGACCGCTACTCTCCTCTTCATAGCCCTCGCAACTTTCCCCATAGGGAAAATTATATTTATTTTTAAGGGTTTTCGCATTTTTTTCACCAAAACTGCCTCATGGTTGCTATTTTTGTATTATCTTTGCAGTTTAGAAATCGTACCCTTACTCCTCATATATGTTCTGACGTTGCAGATATGCACGTCATGGCTATGAAAAAAGACCTTGATCCGAGTGCAGAAAAGCCGAAGAGAAGATGAAGATAAAGAAGATATTAGTATCCCAGCCCCAGCCGGCAGGCGACAAGTCGCCATATTATGACATAGCCCGGAAATACGGCGTTGAGGTCGTGTTCCGTCCATTTATCAAGACCGAGGGATTGACGGCCAAAGAGTTCCGTCAGTCAAAAATCAACATAGCCGAGTATACGGCGGTGATATTCACGTCGCGCACGGCTATCGACAATTATTTCCGTCTGGCGGAGGAGTTCCGTTTCAAGGTACCCGACACGATGCGTTATTTCTGCACCACCGAGGCTGTGGCCCTCTACCTGCAGAAGTACATAGTATACCGCAAGCGTAAGATATCATTCGGCAAGACGGGACGTCTCGGCGACGAGCATCTCCTGGCCACCATGGACAAGAACAAGAAAGAGAAATTTCTCTTTCCGGTGTCGGACGTGCACAGCGAGGATACCTCCGTGCTTGAGGAGCATCACCTGAGCGTCACGAAAGCCGTAATGTTCCGCACGGTCAGCAATGATTTCCGCGAGGATGAAGACAAGGATTACGACATGTTCATATTCTTCAGTCCGCAGGGAATAGACTCGCTGAAGAAGAATTTTCCCGACTTCAATCAGGAGACCGACGGCGTGGCCATAGGAGGTCTGGGACAGAAGACGATTGAGGCGATCAGCGAGGCTGGTTTGCGTGCCGACATCGCGGCGCCTACCGCCGAGCACCGCTCGATGCCCGATGCCTTAGCCGCTTTCCTCGAGAAGAACAAGGAAGCCTGATACCGTCAACGGGGTATGGAGAGGGTCGACGACACGATGCTGGGCAAACTGTATCTCAAGGATACGGCCTTTCAGACGCTGATGCAGCGCCGGATTTTCAACGTGCTGTTGATAGCCACTCCCTACGACGCCTTTGTCCTCGAGGAGGATGGCCGAATCGAGGAACAGATCTACAACGAATATGTGTCGCTGAACCTGACGTCGCCGCCGCGTTTCACGATGGTGGCCACGTATGGCGAGGCATATGCCCAGCTGCGTGAGAAGAGCTTCGACATGATTATCGCCATGCCCGGCGTGGACATCAGCGAGACATTCCGTGAGGCTGTCAATATCGACTGGGAATATCCCGAGATACCTTTTGTGGTGCTCACGCCCTTCAGCAAGGAGGTGCGCCGGCGTATCGCCAACGAGGACCTGCGGGGTGTGGACTATGTCTTCTCTTGGCTTGGCAACGTCGACCTGATATTGGCCATCATCAAGCTGGTGGAAGACAGCATGAACGCACCCAACGACATTCTCGACACGGGAGTGCAGGCCATCCTTCTTGTGGAGGACTCGATACGCTTCTACAGCTCGATATTGCCCTATCTTTTCAAGTTTCTTCTCAAGCAGAGCAAGGAGTTCAGCAAGGAGGCCCTCAACCAGCACGAGGCCTCGTTGCGTATGCGTGGACGCAGCAAGGTGTTCCTTGCCAAGAATTACGAGGAGGCCACGGCTATCATCGACAAGTATGGCGACAATATCCTGGGGATGGTCACCGACGCCCGTTTCCCGGTAAACGGCGAGAAGGACCCCGACGCCGGAATGCGACTCGCCGAGTATCTGCACAGCCGCAATCCACATGCGCCGGTAATCATGGAGAGCCAGGAAAGCTCCAACCGTCAAAGAGCCGAAGAGGCCGGATATACATTCCTCGACAAGAACTCCAAGAAGCTGCCCGTTGACCTGCGTGCCGCCGTCATTAAGGAGTTCGGTTTCGGCGACTTCATAGTGCGCTATCCCTCCAACGGCCGCGAGATGATGCGCATACACAACCTCAAGGAACTGCAGAACGGCATCTTCGAGATTCCCAGCGACCTGCTGCATTTCTATTCGCAGAACAACTGTATAAGCCGGTGGCTCTATTCACGGGCACTCTTCCCGATTGCCGAGGCGTTGAAGCATCACGTGTTCAAGGATATCGAGGATGCGCCGAAGGTCCGCAAGCTGGTGTTCGAGTGCATAGTGCGTTACCGGCGGATGAAGAACCGGGGAGTGGTTGCCGAGTTCGACCGCGACAATTACGACGACTACAGCAATTTCGCCCGCATAGGACAGGGGTCGATGGGCGGCAAGGGGCGCGGCCTGGCATTCATCGACCAGATTATCAAGCGCAACCCCGTGTGCGACAATTTCGAAGGAGTGCAGATCACCATCCCTCATACGCTGGTGGTATGCACCGATATCTTCGACGAGTTCATGGACCGTAACGGTCTATACCAGATAGCGTTGAGCGACGCCCCCGACGAGGAGATACTGCGGGCCTTTCTCAACGCGGAGCTTCCCGAGGAGGTCAACGAAGACTTTCTGGCCTTTTTCGATGTGGTTCACCGCCCGCTGGCCGTACGCAGCTCCTCCTTGCTCGAGGACTCCCATTACCAGCCTTTCGCCGGAATATACTCCACCTACATGATACCCTACATCCCCGACATATCAGCGCGGCTGAGGATGTTGTCGGCGGCTGTGAAAGCGGTATACGCATCGGTGTATTTCGCCGACTCCAAGGCATACATGATGGCCACAAGCAACGTGATTGACCAGGAGAAGATGGCCGTGATTCTGCAGGAGGTGGCCGGCAATGACCATGACGGATTCTATTACCCCAACTTCTCGGGCGTTGGACGCAGCCTCAATTACTATCCCATAGGCGACGAAAAGAGTTCCGAGGGCGTGGTGGAGATAGCGGCCGGACTCGGCGAGTACATCGTCGACGGCAGCAAGGCCCTGCGCTTCAGTCCCGCGCATCCCGAACATGTGGTGCAGACATCCACGGTGCAATCGGCGTTGCGCGACACCCAGACTTACCTCTACGGCCTGCAGCCGAAGATTGTGGCCAACGACGATTTCTCCGTCGACAACAACTTCAATATCTCCCGCATTCCTGTGGCCGACGCTTTCAAAAGCGGATCGCTGAAGTACATGGTCTCCACTTACGATGTCAACGACGACATGCTCCGTGACACTGAGGCGGGGCCAGGCCGAAAGGTGCTTACTTTCGCCAACATACTAAAGCACGACAGATTCCCGCTGGCGCGCATCGCCAGGTTCATGCTCGAGACCGGGCAGTATGAGCTGGGACGTCCCGTGGAGATAGAGTTTGCAGGCAACATATTCGCCGAGCCGGATGCCGACGGACGCATAGGCACTGTCTACTGGCTGCAAATCAGGCCGATTGTCGACCGCAAGGAGATGCTCGACAACAAGATCATCAAGCTGCCTGACGAGAAACTTCTGATGCGCAGCGACATGGCCCTGGGTCATGGAGTGATGGACAATGTGCGTCATGTGGTGTATGTCAAGGAAGGAGCCTTCGACAGCCTGCGTACGCGCGAGATAGCCGCCGAGGTGGCCGACATCAACAAGGAACTTACCGACGCCGGACAACCCTATATCCTTCTGGGTCCGGGCCGATGGGGCACCAGCGACCCGGCTCTGGGCATCCCGGTGCGGTGGCCGCAGATTGCCAATGCTCGACTGATTGTGGAGTCGGCTCTCCCCGGCTTCAGGATAGAACCGAGCCAGGGTACGCATTTCTTCCAGAACCTTACCTCCTTCGGCACGGGTTACTTTACCATCGACATGCAGGCCGGCAGCGGTTATCTCGATATGGGATACCTCGACGCGATGCCTGCGGAGGAGGAGACGGAGTTTATAAGGGTGGTGCGTTTCGACGAGCCGCTCACCATAGCCATCAACGGTATGAAATCGAAGGGGGTGGTTATGAAACCGGGTATTGCCGACACCTGATGGGGAAGGCTCTGGACATATGGCTTCATCCGCGTCGGACCATGGAAGAGCTTGACGAGTTGACCATTACCAACGCCGACCTCTCCTCCCGTCTTGAAAAGAGCGAGGAGGAGCTGAGGGTGGGAGAGGAAGAGCTTATCGCCGAGCGGGCTTCTGCCTCGGAGCTTCGCTGCAAGGTAGGGGAGCTGCAGGAGGAGCTTGAACGCCGCGACGAGGAACTTCGCGACTTGCGCGACCGTCTCGATGAATGGAAAGACATGGACCGCCGTGTCAGCGAGTTCGAGCGGGGGCTCACTGCCGTGGAGGATATGAAGAGACATTACGAAGACAGGATAGGCAGACTGCGTGCCAAGATAATCGAGATGCGCGAGAGCGGCCGTAAGGGAGAGGCCGATCATGCCGGCGGCAAGACACCGGTGATTGACATGACGTTGGCTGCCCCGCTTGCCGACGATGACCCCGATGCCGACTGGCTGCAGCCTCTCCCCTGACTTCGACTACGACAAGGGTCTTGCGACTTTTGACCTATAACGAAATGCAAAAGAAACTGAGGGAAATAATATCAAGCATACCGAAAGCGCTGGGCATCACGGTGCTGGCCTTTCTGTTGTCGATGGTCCTGGCGGTGCCGTTCAATGCCATCACCACGGCGGTGGTGAGCGCGCCGGAGAAGAACGACCTGCGCATGGCCGACATGTTCGCCCAGTTTGCCGACAACAGGAGCGTCAGCGACTACGACGACAGGATAGTGCTCGTGAACATCGGTGCCGGCGGCCGTGAAGAGATTGCCGAGCTGCTGGGCATCGTGGAGGAGGGAGCACCCAAGGTGATAGGCCTCGACGTGAATTTCCCGAAGGCGGGTGCTGAGAGTGTCGATAGCCTGCTGGTGGAGGCTGTGTCGCTCACCGGGAATATGGTATGCGCCCAGACTGTCACGGCCGACAATGGTAAGTTCAGCCCCGGTGTCCGTCCCTTTTTCTACGGTCAGGTGCCCGGTATGGAATATGGAGTGGTGACATGGCCTACGGAGAACCCAGACGCCAGAGTGCGGCAATACAGGGTGGATTTCCCGGTGCAGGGCGACACGTTGGTGTCGTTTGCCGGACTATTGGCCGAGAGGTATTCTCCCGGAGCATTGCGGCGCTTCCGCAGTCATGATTCCGAACTGGGCATCATAGACTTCCCGTCGCGGCGGTTCCCGGTGTACGATGCCGGCGAGGTCGCCGACCATCTGGAAGACCTCACCGGAAAGATTGTGCTCATAGGCGGCATGAACGACCTCGACGACTCTCATGCCACGCCGGTGTCGCCCAGAATGCCCGGAGTCCAGATTCACGCCCATATCATCGCCAACCTTATCGACGGAGACTGGCCCGTGGATATTACGTATCCATACGATGCGCTTATAGCCCTGGCCGCCTGCTTCATAATGGTGATGATTTCCCTTAACCTCAAAAAAGATTACAAAGGTATCGCGATGCGCTTCCTGCAGGTAGGATGCGCATATCTGGCCATAAGGACGGGCTACTGGCTGTATGTGGACCATGCCGTGATTCTGGACCTCACCACCACTTTGCTCATGATTACCTTCGGCATGTTCGCCATTGATGTGTGGAACGGCATATGGTACTTCGGGAACAAAATTTTTAGAGCGCGTTCCGTAAAATTTCGGGGCCGTAGGGGCGGCTCTTTTCGAGCAGATTTTACGAGTCGAGAAGGGAGCGATGCGGGCATCGTGACCGACGAGACCTCGTAAAAGATGCCGAAAAGAGACGGGGCGGAGGTAATTTTAATGTCGTCGGAGTTATTCCTATGATTGAAAAATTCCTCGTCCGATACCCTTCCGGTCTCAGCATCAGAGAATAAGGATTTATTATTATTCTTCAATATAAGGATACGCGATTTGTGAAAATATTATAATTGAAGTGATTTAAACTTATTTCAAAAACATAAAAAGTCTTTTAAGATATAAA
>CAJUAT010000067.1 GCA_910584525.1 uncultured Muribaculaceae bacterium
TATCGCTCAATTTTATAATCTGAAATCAGCAAGTTGAACTTGCGAAACTTGAATTCCTTTATAGGTGATACCGAGCATGAGGATATTGATGTTGAAATCGCCGAACTCCCAGTTGGTGCGGTCCATGCTCAGAACAACTCCCTCCTTGACGGGGAGCAGCGAGAATATCATGCGCGCCACCAGATCAAGGCTGAGGGCATAATGGGCGATGAAGCGTTGTATGCGTCGCAAGTTGGAATCCCGCTCCACAGCAGTAGGCATCGCCGAGGCAAGCTTGTGCAGACTCACGGTCTGCACCACGCACAAGGCGTGAAGTACAAAAGCCATGAGCCTTATACGGGCCAGATTCATCGAATTTCCAAAATGCTCTTGCATAATTGGGAGGATTTGGTTAACTTTGACCAAGTCCTTGGAGTCAGTAATCTTCATAGAAAAAGCTGCGAACTTTTCTTTAAAGTTACTGATTTTCAGGGACTTTTGCAAATTTAATACGCTGATATTCAGGTGTTTAATAACACATTTTCAGATTTTGTCATCTACTAAAGACTGCTACAATAAAAAACGGCGGCGCCGAAGCTCCGCCGTCCTTTTCCCGGTCTTGTTTTCTATAATACGACCCTTTGATAAGGACCTTGAATGGCCGGTAATGAGTATCTTTATAACGCCCGCTTTGTTGAAAAGGTTCTGTTGGCTTTATTATTTTGTTCTTTTCGCAACCTGCGGCAATACCTTTTCATGATACAGTTTATAGTGGTATTATTTTACTGTGGGCGGTATTTCATTCACAGCGAAATTTTAAGGAACGCGCTCTAACCGTTGGTCACTCCGGTAAGGTCTTCGAAAAGGCCAATGGTATAGAGCCAGTAGAGCAATATGAAGATGAGTATCAGCACTCCGAGCCAGAGCCAAAGCTTGTTGACCTTGCGTGTGGAGTTCTCGCGACGCTCCTTGTGTTCCAGCCTGATGTGATTCACATCCTCCTGGACTTCCTCGCGTTCACGTGCGATTTTATTTTCTTTTTCCTTGGATTCCATAACCTTTGTTTTTTTTGTTCTTTGTAAATAAAACAAAGGTTAACGGGGAAATGTTCGCGTAAAGTTAAAAAAATCAAAGAAGGGGGTTAAAAAGGCACCTGGTCTTCGCCGGGGCCGGGGAGGATGTCTGGGTTGGTGTCGGGAGCGGCGGGGAAGCTGAAGTTCGACATGGGGATATTGTTGCTGTCGTCGTTCATGCGGCTTTGGCGGCGCCCTGTTTCGCCGTGCGACTCCTGGCTGCTGCTGCCGAAGGCCTGCTGCATGAGCTGGTATCCTTCGTCCCAGTTTTCGAAGCGGGCATATTTGCCCACGAACCGCAGCTTGACATCGCCTACGGCGCCGCTGCGGTGTTTGGCAACTATGAGCTGCGCCAATCCGCGTATGTCGTTGCCATCCTTGTCTTCGGTACTTTTTGTGTAGTACTCGGGGCGGTGTATGAAGCAAACGATGTCGGCATCCTGCTCAATGGCACCCGATTCGCGTAGGTCGGAGAGCACGGGACGCTTGTCCTCGCGGGTTTCGGTGCTTCGGTTCAGCTGCGAGAGGGCTATGATGGGAATCTCGAGCTCCTTGGCGAGGGCCTTGAGGGAGCGCGAGATGGTCGACACCTCCTGTTCGCGGCTGCCGAGTTTAAGTCCCGTGGCGTTCATGAGCTGCAGGTAGTCGATCATGATAATCTTCACGCCGCGTTCCCTGACGAGCCGTCGCGCCTTGGTGCGCAGTTCGGTAATGCTGAGGCCGGCGGTCTCGTCGAGATAGAGAGGAGAATTGTATACGCTGTTGAGGCGGCTGTTGAGCCTGTCCCATTCTTCGGGCGACACCTGGCCGCTCTTGATCTGATGACCGTCGAGTTCGCCGATGTTGCTTATCAGACGCTTCACAAGCTCCACGTTGGCCATCTCGAGCGTGAAGAGCCCCACGGGTATGTTGTAGTCTATGGCCATGTTCTTGGCCATGGTGAGGGCAAAGGCCGTCTTGCCCATCGCCGGACGCGCCGCTATGATGATAAGGTTGGAGTTCTGCCAGCCCGACGTCATCTTGTCGAGTTCCGTAAAGCCTGTCTGCAGTCCGGAAAGGCCCGTTTTAGACTCCCTGGCCGCATGAATCTGCTCTATGGCCTGGGTAAGTACCGGGTCGATGGGCGTCACCTCCCTCTTCATATGGTTCTGGGCTATGGCGAACAGCTGTCCCTCAGCCTGCTGGAGCAGGTCTTCCACATCGTTGCCCTCGTCGAAGGCTCCTTCGCTCACCTTGCTCGAGAAAGTGATGAGCCTGCGCGCCAGAAATTTCTGAGCCAGAATCTTGGCATGATATTCTATGTTTGCCGCGGAGTACACCTGGCTGGTGAGTTCGGCGATTCTGACAGCGCCGCCGATTTCCTTTAGATTGCCGTCGCTGCGCAGCTGGTCGGTCACGGTGCGCATGTCGATGGGCCGCTGGTTGAGACCCAGTGTGGATATGGCTTCGAAAATCTTGGCGTTGTTGGGGTCGTAGAAGGTGTCAGGTGTCAGTATGTCGGCCACATTGGAATAGGCATCCTTCTCGAGCATGAGAGCGCCGAGAACCACCTCCTCGAGTTCCGTGTCGTGGGGAGGCAGCTTACCCGTCGGGCTTTCCGCCGGGGCTTCGTATTTCTTACGGTTGTTGTATCTTGTCTGGTCGGCCATCGTATGCTTGGGAAATTGCCTGTTTGCCGACTGCAAAGTTACAAAACTTCGCGGCCAATTACAAGTGCCAATTTTAAGGTCAGTTGCAGGCGAGTGTTATGAGCAGCCATATTGCGAATGCCGACACGAGCATGGCCGTTTTGCCGAGCACCGGGTTCAGCTCATGTCCCCGGGAGGCCTTCATCTCTGTCCACAGCAGCCATGACAGGTTCACATACAATACCGGGCCGAGCATCCACCATATGCCGGTGAATGGGATTATGGCCATAACCGTTATGATTGTGGCGGCAATTGCATTTGCCATGTAGAGGATGGCGGTGGCGCGGGTGCCGATGATTACGGCGAGGGTACGTTTGCCGACCTTGCGGTCGTCGTCGTAATCACGGTAATTGTTGACAATCATGATATTGGCGATCATGAGGCCGAGAGCCAGGGAGAGAGGTAGCGCAAGGGGGAGAACGCTCCATGAGCCTGTCTGCAGATAGGCGGTGAGCGTCACGGGGAGAATGCCGAAGAATATGACCACGGCAATTTCCCCGAGGCCGTGATGCGACAGCGGCCATGGTCCCGCGGAGTATGCTATGGCGAATACCGCTATGGCTATTCCGATGGGGATAAGCCACCATCCGCCCCATATGAGTAGAGAGCAACCGAGGGCGCAGGTTACGGCCATGAGTATGATTACGGCGTTGAGCATAGCGCGTGGCGATATGTCGCCTTCGGT
Source organism: uncultured Muribaculaceae bacterium (assembly GCA_910584525.1). GTDB lineage: Bacteria > Bacteroidota > Bacteroidia > Bacteroidales > Muribaculaceae > Lepagella. Next base: position 3,426 of record CAJUAT010000067.1, read on the forward strand.
GACGCCTCGCCGGAAGCCCTCGCGTCCTTTGGCGTCAAGCCCGTTGCGGTAATCGAAATATTCATTGGCGAAATTGGAGACAATCTGCGCCATCACCGCGAAAAGGAGACATATGATGCAGGGGAGCAGGCGGAAACCGTTCATATGGCATGCGCAGCCGGTGCCGGCCAGCACTCCTGATATTGATGCCGGGAGGGTACGCAACCGTATCGCCTCCACCCATGCTTTTGCCGTAGCCATCTCTATCGCATTATATTCTTCCGGACATAGTCGGTGATGCGGTCGGCGAGGATATCGAGGCGCTCTTTGTCGATAATTTCCTCCTTGATGTCGGGGAGGGCGTCGAAACCGAATCGGAGACCGGCGAAAGCGCCCGAAATGGCGGCATTCGTATCGGCATCGCCGCCCTGGTCGATGATGGAATATATGTAGTCTTCAGCCTTTTGGCAATGCCATACGGGCCAAAGGCCGGCGGCCATGCTCTTGCGCGTGTACATCATGGTGTCTTCGTCGTCGATGCCTATCGTGTTGATATCCTCATGAAGGGTAGCCTCCAGGAAAGGTATCGTTCTGGCATCGGCTGCATAGCATATGGCGGTAAGGTCGTCGAATGGAGCCGGCTCGCCGGTATGCAGCAGACAATGTGTCATGTATGCAATGACCATCGTCGACGATACGCAGCGGGAGTCGTCGTTGGTGAGGAGCACCATCCGGCGAGTGGTCTGTCCGAGCTGCTCGCGGGAGCAAAGCAAACCGCTCACGATACCGCGCTGTATCGCCTCATTGGAGGCTTCGGAGAGCTTCTGCCGCCGCCATGTCTCGTGGGTCTTCAGTATGGGATTCTCCACCCATCCCGGATTGTTCATCACGGCGCGGAGCACGGGTGAGGTATCGCCGGATAAGGCGTCGAAAGTCTTCTTTATGTATTTAGCGGCCTCATATACGTCGAAGTCTCCATTGTCGAGAATCTGCTCGCAGAGGCATATCATGAACTCTGTGTCGTTGGTCCATTGTCCCGGCTGCCACTGGCTGCGGTGGGCGTCGCGGATGATGTCGGAGAAACGTCGGCATTTGTCGGGATAATATCCGGCAATCTCCTCGCGGGTCATGAACTCGGTGCCCAACCCGAGGGCATCGCCCAATGCAAAGCCGTATAGCGCTCCTTTGATGCGGTCATGTAGTGTCATAAGATAGATTTGTTAAGTGTGTTCTTCTTGTTCATCGTTATCAGAGCTGTCTCTCCGATTTTGCTGTAAAATTAACTAAAATTGTTAACAATACAAAAAAGTGCCACACTTTATTTTCTTCGTAGCTTGAAGAAGTCGGACATGAGGGCGGCGCAGTCGTCGGCAAGGAGGCCGGAATCTACAATAGTCTTGGGATGCAGCGGCGAGGGGTCGTTGCCGAAATATGACAGGAAACCTCTTTTGACGTCGGGGGTTCCGTAGACTATGCGGCCTATCTGGCACCATCCCAGGGCTCCGGCGCACATCATACATGGTTCCACGGTGACGTAAATCGTGCAGTCGGGCAGGTATTTGCCGCCGAGGGTGTTGGCGGCGGCGGTTATCGCCATGATTTCGGCATGGGCGGTGACATCCTTGAGAGCCTCGGTCATGTTGTGGCCACGGCCTACTATGCGGTTGCGGCTCACTATCACGGCGCCCACCGGCACTTCTCCTTCGGCGCCGGCCGCTTCTGCCTCCAGAATGGCCTGACGCATCCACCTCTCGTCTTCTTTGGTAATCACTGATTTTCAGGTGTTGATTCTGTAAGGTTGATGATTTTGGCGGCCACTTCCTCCATGAGCCATGCCGGTGTGGAAGTGGCGCCGCATATCCCTATGGAGCGAGCTCCTTCAAACCAGGATGCATCCACGCCTTCGCTGTCGGTCACGGCATGGGTTCTCCCGTTGGCCGACAGACATTCGCCGTAGAGCACCTTGCCGTTTGACGACTTGGCTCCCGTCACGAACACAATCACGTCATGGTTCTTGGCAAAGTCGCGTATCTTGTCGGAACGAGTGGCCACTTGCCGGCATATCGTGTCGAAAAACTCGAATTTTCCGCGAGTCTTGTGGTTACGGATGGCGTCAACCACCTGCCGGAAGCCGTCGAGGCTCATGGTGGTCTGCGAATAAAGGAGAATGTCCTTGTCAAGGTCAAGGGTGTCGAGCTGGCCGGGCTGCTGTATCACCACGGCTTCGCCGTTGGTCTGTCCTACGAGTCCGTTCACCTCGGCATGTCCGTTCTTGCCGTAAATCAGGAATATGGGCATTTCCTTTCTGAGGCCGCTTTCGAGTTCGGCGCGGGCCTTGTCGTAAGCCTCCTTGATACGTCGCTGCAGGCGCAGTACCACGGGACAGGTGGCGTCGATAACCTGTATGTTGTTTTTGCGCAGTATGTCGTAGGTCGACGGGGGTTCGCCGTGTGCGCGCAGAAGCACCGTGGTGTCGTGGAGGCTCGTCAGGTCGGCATGGGTTATTGTCTCCAGACCCAACCGGCGCAGGCGTTCCACTTCCGAGGCATTGTGCACGATATCTCCGAGGCATCTCAGCGAGCCGGTACGCGACAATTCGACTTCCGCTTTCTGAATGGCCGTGACCACACCGAAGCAGAAGCCGGAATTGGCGTCAATCTCTATCTTGACGGAGGGCATTTCACGACTGGCCATCGGCAATTTTGTTATATAGGTCGATGAGCCATTGCATCTGCTGCTGATGGTTCATCCTGTCGTTGTCGAGTTCGTGAGCGTCGTCAGCCTTTCGGAGCGGCGAGACCTCGCGGGTGCTGTCGATAAGGTCGCGTTCTCGCACGTTGGCGAGAACCTCCTCATACGACGGCGACTCGCCGGCACGCTGCTGCAGTTCCTTGAGGCGGCGGCGTGCGCGCTCCTCGGCGCTGGCGTTGACAAACACCTTCATCTCGGCGTCGGGGAATACGGTGGTGCCTATGTCGCGGCCATCCATGACGATGCCTCCCTGGCGCCCGAAGTCCTGCTGCAGACGCACAAGACGCTCGCGCACTTCCGGGATTGTGGCCACAGGACTCACAAGCTCGCTCACTTCCAGAGAACGTATCTGGCGTTCCACGTCGCGGCCGTTGAGAAGGGTATGCTGCACGCCTTCGCTGTCGGGATGGGAAAAGCCTATCTGTATCTCGGGGAGCGCCTTCACAAGGGCGGCGGTGTCCACTCCCTTGTCGGCCGAGGCCATGCCGTGCTCCATGGCGTAGAGCGTTACGGCCCGGTACATGGCGCCGGAGTCAACATAGGTATACCCCAGACGCCGGGCAAGCTCGCGCGCCATTGTCGACTTCCCCGATGATGAATAGCCGTCTATGGCAATCGTGATTCTTTTCATTTCGAGGTCCCTTTCTTTTTAGCTGCCGACTTGCGCGCGGGGGCTTTCCTGACCATTCGCAGCACCTGCGCCGAGCGTGCCGGTATGTACATCTTGAGCCACCCCTTGCCGGTGGGGTCATAGAGGGGGTCGGGAAGTGTGAAATGGTGTATGGAGTTGTCCACGAGTCCGTAGCCGCCGTAACGGGGGTCGTCGCTGTTGAGGATGGTCTCGTATTCGCCGGCCGGCGCCAGAAAACCGTAACCGTCGAACGACTGCGTCGGATTCCAGTTGAACACGAATATCAGGTCGCCGCGCCGGAAGGCCAGAACCTGGTCATCATCTTTCTCCCAGAGTTTCTCCACGGGAAGTGACTGGAAATTGTATACCTCCGACACGACGCCTATCATGTCGTTGTCGAAATTGTTGAGGAACTTGTATTTGAGCTCCTGACGGTCTACGAGGTCCCATTGGCGGCGGGCATACTTGTAGCTCCAGCCGTTGCCTTCGCGCGGGAAGTCAATCCATTCGGGATGGCCGAACTCGTTGCCCATGAAGTTGAGGTAACCGCCGTTGATGGTGCCGAGCGTCACGAGGCGTATCATCTTGTGGAGCGCCATGCCGCGTGCCACCACGCCGTTGTCATCGTTGGCCTCCATGTGCCAGTACATCTCCTTGTCAATCAGGCGGAAGATGATTGTCTTGTCGCCCACGAGGGCCTGGTCATGGCTCTCGCAATAGCTCACGGTCTTTTCATCGGCACGCCGGTTGGTGAGCTCCCAGTATATGGAGGTGGGATGCCAGTCTTCGTCTTTCTTTTCCTTTATGAGCTTGATCCAGTAGTCGGGTATGCCCATGGCGAGGCGGTAGTCGAAGCCGATGCCGCCATCTTTGAAGGGTATGGCCAGGCCGGGCATTCCGCTCATCTCCTCGGCTATGGTGAAGGCGGTGGATTTCACCTCATGGATGAGGATGTTGGCGAGTGTCAGGTATACGATGGCGTTGGTATCCTGGTTGCCGTCGTAATAGTCGCCGTAGCTTCCGAAGGCTTTTCCCAGACCATGGTCGTAGTAGAGCATCGAGGTTACGCCGTCGAAACGGAAGCCGTCGAAATTGAACTCCTCAAGCCAGTATTTGCAGTTGGAGAGCAGGAAATGGAGCACGGAGTTCTTGCCGTAGTCGAAGCACAGGGAGTCCCATGCTGGGTGTTCGCGGCGATGGTCGCCATAGAAGTATAGGTCGTATGAGCCGTCGATACGTCCGAGGCCTTCCACTTCGTTCTTGACTGCATGGCTGTGCACGATGTCCATGATTACGGCTATGCCGAGAGAATGAGCCTCGTCGACGAGACGTTTGAGGTCGTCGGGAGTACCGAAGCGCGACGAGGCGGCATAGAAGCTGCTCACGTGGTATCCGAACGAGCCATAGTATGGATGCTCCTGGATTGCCATGAGCTGTATGGCGTTGTATCCGTCCTTGGCGATGCGCGGGAGGATGTTCTGACGGAACTCCTCATAAGAGCCTACGCCCTGCTTCTCCTCGGCCATGCCTATATGCGCCTCGTAGATAAGAAGGGGCTTGGTGTCGGGCGTGAAACGCTTTACCTTGAACTTGTAGGGATTCTCCGGGAAGTATACTTCGGCCGAGAAAATCTTGGTGTTGTCGTCCTGAAGGACGCGGGTGGCATATACGGGAATGCGGTCGCCGCTGCCTCCATCCCAGAAGACGCGCATCTTGTAGAGGTCGCCGGGATGCAGCATGTCGGCGGCGAATTTTCCCTCCCATGTGCCGTCGTCAAGGCGCTTGAGGGCATAGCGCTCGTCGTCTTCCCAGTTGGTGAAGGTGCCCGTGAGCAGCACCTTGGTGGCATGGGGCAGGAAATCGCGGAATATCCAGCTGCCGTTTCTCTGACGGTGCAGCCCGTAATATTTATATGCGTTGGCGAATTTTACCAGAGAACCGTCGGTGTTGGCCGTAAGCTCGTCGTATTTTCTTATCACGTCGTCATGACGCCCTTCTATGGCTGCCGAGTAAGGCTCCAGCCAGGGGTCATTGCGTAGTATTGCAAGGGGTTTGTCCATATTTCGGGGTATGTTTTTGCTTAGGGTGTTTTTATTATGAACGTTTAAGGAACGGTTTTTGTGTTGTTGGATTGAGTCTGGCCGTTCTTTTCCTGAGCGTCCTGCCGGTCGGCGTGAAGGATATGGAGGATTGCGTTTCTGACATGTGTGGCGTCGTTGCTGTCGGTCTTGAGCATGTCGAGCACTCCGTATATATAGTCTGACGGGCTTTTGTATCCGAGCATGCCGTGGAGATTGCAGTTGGAGAGCATCGGCTTGTGGTTGAACACCCGGAGAATACCGAGATAGTCGTCTGCTTCGGCGAGGCGCAGGAACTCGTTGCGCAGTCGGTTGTAATGGCTTCGGGGCTGCAGCTTGTTGACAAGCTGTCGAAGGTGTGTCTCCATGGCGGTGATGCAGTTGAAACGCGCGTCGATACGGCACTCCACATCCCGCTTTATCTTGTGGCGTGTATGCTGCAGGGCCTGCTCGTCGATATGGGCGCGGAACTGCCGGAGCACGTTGGCGCGTACCTTGGAGAGTATCTTGTCGGCATTCTTGCCGCGCCGCGTGGCCATGGTGCGTATCACTTCCGGGAGGAGGAAAATATTCTCCACTTCCGCCACATCGGGGACAAGGATTTTTTTCTGGCGCAGGTATTCCACTTCGGCGTCGGTGCGCCGGTCGCGGTCCACTATCCCCATGCTTTGCAGGTGATGCATGGAGTTGAGGTCGTTGAAGGTCCTGACGGTCTCTATCACCTTGTTGCAGGAGCCGAGGGGCCGCACTTTCATGTCGGGGAATGCCAGGGAGTAGAGGCGCATGTCGATGCTGTGGCGGTCGTCGCCCTCGATGAAGAGCACGGGGCGTCTGTTGCCCGCCAGTTCCACCATCAGTTCGTCGCTCAGCGGTGTCTTCTCAAGGAGGTCATAATCCCAGGCATGACTGTCGGAGTCATAGCTTTTCACCCACAGGCAGGCGTTGGCGGCGCGTCCCGTCACGAAATCCACATCCACCGAATTGTATACGAAAGTACAGTCGGGACGCAGCGCCTCTATGGTGTCCCACAGAGTGTTGACAATCGCCGGATGGATGAAAAGGGAGGGGGCGTCGATGAATACTACGGCGCCGGGCATGGCGAAGAGGGCGCCCGCCAGATAATATAGCACGGCCTTTTCTCCCTGGCTCAGCTTGTCGAGAGGTATGAGGTCGCCGCCGGCGCCGGTGCTGAACATCATGCGCCCGTCGCTGCGCACTATCCTGTTGGCGGGGAATATCCTTTCCCAATGGCGGCTCACCTTGTCGAGCCGCGACAGGGGGAGACGTCTGGGATTGCCGCCGCGGCCCAGATGGGTCTTTATGTCGAGGAGGTTCTGCATCTCGTCGGCCAGCAGCAGGTAGAATACCTTGTCGAGCTGTGTCACGGCATCGGCGCGGAGGTACGACTGGGCGAGCATCAGCTCGCGGTACAAGGCGTCGATCGAGCCGCGACGCACTGACTCCGACTTGTCGGGATAAAAGGCCGACAGAACGTTCATGCAGAAGGCGTTGTCGCCGCATAGTTCCGTCATCTCATCCATGAAGCGGGTCTTTCCAGACCCGTTGGCGCCTATGATGGTGATGCGACGTATGCTCTCGCCGTCTGGTTCCTTGACCGCATGAAGCGACTTCGGCAACCGTATGGTTTTTAGTGAGGAGGTGGTTTTCAACACTCTGGAGTTTTGGTTTGACCTCGTAAATTTAAATATTTTTTCTTAATTTTGCGATATAGATGAGTCAAAAAAAGAAATACTATAAAATATTTTTGAACAGTTACTTATGTTTTCAGGAATAGTAGAGGAGGCTGCCCGGGTGGTGGCTTTGAGGAAAGAGGGCGACAATCTTCATATCACGATGACGTGTTCGTTTGTGGAGGAGCTGAAGATTGACCAGTCGGTGTCGCACAACGGGGTATGCCTCACGGTGGTGAGTCTTCCGGGCGACGGCACGTATACAGTCACGGCTGTCAAGGAGACGCTGGAGCGGTCGAATCTGGGGCTTCTTGAAGTGGGGAGCAAAGTGAATGTGGAGCGTAGCATGCGCATCGACGGGCGTCTCGACGGCCATATCGTCCAGGGACATGTTGACCAGACGGCGGTATGCACCGATGTGCGTGAGGCCGATGGCAGCTGGTATTATACGTTTGCCTTCAGGGTGTCGCGCGAGATGGCGCGCCGCGGCTATATGGTGGTCGACAAAGGGTCGGTGACGGTCAACGGCGTGTCGCTGACCGTATGCGAGCCTACGGAGACACCGGCCGGCGACGACATGCTCGACTGCACGTTGATGAACGCCATCATCCCCTATACCCACGACCATACCAACTTCTGCGACATCCGCAAGGGTACCGTGGTGAATCTCGAGTTCGATATCCTGGGCAAATACCTTGCCCGTATCAGCGCCCTCTGAATAAAGTTGTCGGTGCGAAGCGGGGAAGTTGTTCCTGCAGGATGCCTTATCCTGCTCAGGTCTTCAGCTTCGAGAATTCGAATATACACATGTTTCCCGGCGACAAGGTCATGTCGACTGAAGTCGCCTGGGAGACATCGAGGGAAATTGCGGATTCGCCAAAGACTGGTGTAATCTGATATTCTGGGGCGAACCGTATATTTATCGGTCCTTGTGGGTATAAGGCGTCATGATTGGTGACGACGATATATCTCTTCGTTATAAACGTAATGACCGGAATGTCGGGCTTTACAGGATGGTCCGGAAGAATCGAGCCGGAATCAGAAGAATATGTCTCGGGTTCGGCAGGTGCGACGGTCTCCTCCCTTAAGACAGTCTTCAGTATGGATATGAGAATTCCGGGATGCTTGGAATTTGTTTTTGAAGTTCCGGTTGGGAAAGTGACAGACATAATCGGCATGAAGCCGGAAGGGGTTCCGTCGGCAAATGACACTTGCCTCAGTCCGAGGTAAATTTCGGGTACGGTATCTCCGGGGAAGCAATGTCCGTATGCAGTGACTTCGGTGTTCAGGAAGATGCGTTCGAGCGAACGAACTTCGTTGATTACAGTCTTGACATTCTGCCATAGCGTGTTGTCGCGGTATTTCAGAGTCACTTTGGTCTCGCCGGGTACGGGATTGAGCGGTACATCGGCCATCATAGGAGCATCGACAAACACGTTGCAGTACTCGTTCTTATCGAGAAACTTCTTGCTCAATCCCATCCCATACATCCAGCATACAAGACCCTGTGCGCCGAGGGCGAGGGCATTGAATGCCTCGTACCGCAGCATCCCGAGGGTGGGTGTGGGGAAGAATGTTGTGATGCGCTTTTCGATAGGATTCCATTCTCCCATTGCGCATGTATTCAAAAATGCCCAGAACGGGCGTCCTGTTTCCTTTGACTGACGGTTGAAGCATTCGAGGAAATGGTAGAACTGCTGTGTCCTTTGATCCAGATTTTCTATTATTTCATTGTCCGACAGGGCTATCAGCTGTTCTTCTATATTGTCGAAAGTCAATTCCAAAATATTGCCATCCTCTTTAATAATTTTATTCAAGTTTCGCAAGTTCAACTTGCTGATTTCAGATTATAAAATTGAGCGA
>CAJUAT010000068.1 GCA_910584525.1 uncultured Muribaculaceae bacterium
CTGTGGTTTTCCTTAAAAAAATTCACAAATCACAAAAGTTTAAATGAGTTCAATATAAAAATCCAAAGAAACAAAAAATATCCCTAAAAAGCCAAAATAAGACTGTCCACAGAAGCGGCAGATACGTCGTATCCATCAGTGCAGGGTCTCCGACTCTGCTGCCTATATGCAGTCTTCGCACCCCACCTAACTCGCTGTGCCGGCGGCTGGCGCCGTCGACCCCAGCTCGTAAAGGTGGGGTTAACCATGTCTTGCCTCTCCGAGGCAGGCGCGTGCACGCATCTTGAATCAAGAGAACAAAAGAGGCAGGCGCGTGCACGCATTTTGAATCAAGAGAACAAAAAATGGATGTCGTTCTTGAGTAGGCAGTGTTCACCGTAGCGGCCGATTCAAAATTCAAAATTCAACATTGATTAGAGTGCGAGCATTCGGTTCTGGGCGTCGAGGTCGGCGAGGTAGCGGGCGCGGTCTTCGTCGACGAGACGGTCGAAGTCGGCGGCATATTCGGCGATGACCTCCGGCGACTTGCGCCATTGCTCGGGGAATCGGGCCTCTATCCATTCGCGCTCCATGTCGCGGTAGCTGTCGAGACAGCCGCTGAATATCTGTTCCATCTCCTCGATGGTCTCCGACACGAGAACCCTCTGCAGGTCGCGGCGCTGCATGGGAAGTCCGGCGATGTCAACCCATTCGTCAAGTTCCTCTTTCGGGCTCTTCGAGGAGAAGCCTTCGGGAATATGGAGGCTCAGATATTTGAAGATACCGAATTTGTAGAGCACGAGAGCACGTTCAAGGGAGGCACGCGAGAACTTCATGCCGCGGTAGCGGATCATACGGTCATCGTCGGCGGGTCGCAGCAGGAGGTCGTTGATGACGGCGATGGCGGTGAGCATTTTCTCAACGGTCATGGGATTGAGGACATCGAACACGAGTCGGTCGCGCAAAGGCATCTTGCGACGCAGGCGTCGGTCGCGCGAGGGCCATTTCTTCTCGTCGCGCATGAGGCCGCAGCTGCGCAGCATCATGCCCGGCACCACCACCGTGGCTCCCTTCTCGTCGCCGAAAAGATAACTGAATGGGAACTGCGACGAATCGGGATGAGTCTTATGCTGCCCCATGAGCAGCGAGAAAGCCCCGATTTTCGCGCCAAGCATAAGGTAGGAGAAAGAGCTGGTCTTGACACCACGCTCGAGGATACCCCAGTGCACGGGTCCCAACTTGTACATATGGTTGCTCTGATTGGTACCTGAGCCGGCGTTCATGAACGACGTCTGGCAGCCGATAAGGAGCGACGACTTGTGCATGGAAACGGTGTAAGGGCCGGCGAAGAGGGCGCAAGCCTCGCCGTTCTCCAGGTGGCAGTTGGCGAAGAAGAGGGAGTCGTGGGCAGAGAAACCTTTGGCGACTATGGCACCCTGGCCTATGAAGGAGTTGCGGATGATTGCGCCGGAGTCGGCCACGCCATCCTCGATGATGAAGTTGGCGGCGTCGACGCCTTCGCCCACATACGCGAGGCATTTGCCCGGGGCTGCGTTGTTGACGATGGTGCCGTTGATCAGCGACATGGCACCGTGTATGGTGACCTCATTCCCCACCTGCACGTTGATGAGCACCTTGCAGCCGCGGAGTGTGGCATGATGACCTATTGAGTTTGGCGCCGAGAATCTGACGAGCCAGTCGGAAAGACGGGGAGTGAGATGGTTTGCGGCCCATTTGGGCATACGGGCCATAAGGAGGGCGAGCTGTGCGCTGAGACCCGGGAATATGGTTACGGGCCTTGTGCCAGTCTCGTCGAGGACCTCCACCACGGTACCGACGCCGCAGCGGGTCTCCGGCTCGAACTCTATGCGGCCGCAGTCGATAATGCGCGCATGGTCGCCGATATGGCAGTTCTTGAGCACATCGCCGATGTTGCCCACCTCCACATGGTCGCCGAGCACACAGTCTTCAATGCGGGCATTCTCCACGCGGTCGCCGGCGGCAGGGTCCATGGCTCCGAGCTCCACATGCCCGTCGAAACGTACATGCCGTACGCAGCTCAGGTCGGTGGCGTCGCTCACATATATGCTCTCCCAGCTCCCCGAGGTGCAGCCCTGCTCCTCAAGTTGCCGCTGTTCCCACCATTCCAGTGGCCTTTTTTTCTCTTTATCAATCATGATTCGGCGTCGAGGTCTTCGTATTTCTGATAGAGGAAGTCGTTATAGGGGAAGCGTTCGGAATGAATCTCGCGGGCCTTGTCGTAGAGTTTCTGCTTGAGCTCGTCGATATTCACCTTCTCCTTGGCCGATATGAAGATGCAGTTGTTGTCCATTTTCGACATCCACGTCTTCTTGAGTTCGGGCAGAGAGATGTTTTCCCTTGTAGGAGGAGTGAGGTCGTCGGGATCCTTGGGGGTATATGAGAAGGCGTCAATCTTGTTGAACACCATAATCATCGGTTTCCTCACGGCGCCGCATACATCGGCGAGGGTCTTGTTGACCACCTCGATCTGCTCCTCGAAGTTGGGATGCGATATATCCACCACATGCACGAGCACGTCGGCCTCGCGCACTTCGTCGAGGGTCGACTTGAAGGAGTCGACCAGATGCGAGGGGAGCTTGCGTATGAACCCCACGGTGTCGGTGAGGAGGAAGGGAAGGTTCTCCACCACCACTTTGCGTACAGTGGTGTCGAGGGTGGCGAAGAGTTTGTTTTCGGCGAAGACTTCCGACTTGCTGAGGAGGTTCATGATTGTAGACTTGCCGACATTGGTATAACCCACGAGAGCCACCCGGGTAAGTTTGCCACGGTTTTTGCGCTGTACTGTTTTCTGGCGGTCAATGGCTTTGAGTTCCTCCTTGAGGCGAGAGATTCTGTCGAGGATAATACGTCGGTCAGTCTCGATCTGGGTTTCACCGGGCCCACGCATGCCGATACCGCCACGCTGCCGCTCGAGGTGAGTCCACATACGGGTAAGGCGAGGGAGGAGATACTGGTACTGAGCCAGCTCCACCTGTGTGCGGGCGGTTGCCGTCTGGGCGCGTTTGGCGAAGATGTCGAGAATCAGGCTTGTGCGGTCGAGAATCTTGACCTTCAGCTCCTTCTCTATGTTGGCCACCTGCTTGGGGCTCAGCTCATCGTCGAAAATCACCAGGCCGGTGTCGTGTTGTTCCACGTAGTCGCGCAGTTCCTCGAGTTTGCCTGTACCCACATATGTGCGCGGATTGGGATAATCGAGGCGTTGGGTGAAACGAGCTTCGGGCTCGGCGCCGGCCGTCTCGGCCAGAAATGCCAGCTCGTCGAGGTATTCCTCGGTCTTGCGCTCGTCCTGGTTGCGCGTCACGAGGCCTACAAGCAGTGCCTTCTCGTTGCTTTCCTCTATTATAATATTGTCTTCAATCATATTCTTAGAACGTCGTGCGGGGCTGCGGGTTTAGGGAATGTGGGTTAAGGGAATGCTTTAAAGCAGAGAAAGGGAACGCTGAGCGCTCCCATTCCCTGTATGTGATAGAGGCGCGAATTATTTCTTCACTTTGTTGTAGCGGGCGTTAAGACCTTCCACGACCTCGTCGGTGATGTCGAGAGCCGGGTTGATGTAGAGGGTAGCCCCCTTGAAGAGGATAGCGTCGTAACCGCGCGACTTGTTGTAGTCTTCGATGAAAGCCTTTATAGAGTCGTTGACGGTTTTCTGCGCCTGCATGGCCTGCTGTTCGAAGTTGCTCTGCAGCGACGCGGCCTGTTTCTGGGCTTCGTTCTGAGCGCCGGCGAGGTTGCGCTGGTCGGCCTCATAGCTTTCGCGGGTGAGATAGCCGTTGTTGTTCATCTTGTTCTGCATGGTGTTGGCCATGCTCTGCAGACGGTTCTCGTGCTTGCGCATCGTCGACTCCATGCTCGACTGCATGCGCATCATCTCCTCATTGTAGTCCTTGGCGAGGTTGTACCTCGAGAGAATCGTGTCAAGGTCAACGTAACGGTAGTTGGGGAGAGCGCCCGCCTGTTTGGCGTTGACAGTCTTGGCTGCCGGAGTCTTGCTCTCCGCCTTTTTCTCGCCGCACGCGGTGACACCAATAGATGCCACCCCGGCTATCAGGGCTATGAGCGCGGCGTTTCTGTAGGTTCTTTTCATTATCTGTCGATATGTTTATTCTTTATGGCTTTATGGTCGTCGCGGCGCCGGCTCCCGTGGCGGTGAAGGCTCCGTGACCCGTAAAACGGTATCAAAAGCAAAACGAACGCCGTCACGAGAATAAGGATTATGAGTAACGTCAATTTCACTTTCCCGGTTGTTAAGGTAATTTGGAGAGCCCCTTCAAGAGGCGTCCAATCATTTATCCGCGTACAAAATTAGTAAAAAAAGATAAAAAAACGGATTTGTTCGGGAATATTTTGTTAACTTTGGAGTCGAAGGCCGAGGTAAAACTCCTTTGGCACTACCATGGAAATTACATAACCTGCTGAAAAGCAATAACATAGACAACATTATGGAAGTAAAAGACCTTAAGCCGGAGTTGCTCTGGAAATGTTTCGACGAGGTGACGAAGATTCCGCGTCCGTCGTGCCATGAAGAACAGATACGCGAGTTTCTTGTAAACTTCGCGAATGACCATGGGATAGAAGTCAAGACCGACAAGGTGGGGAATGTGGTGATGCGCAAGGGAGCGACGCCGGGCCATGAGAATGCGCCGACGGTGATCTTGCAGGCCCACATGGACATGGTGGCCGAGAAGAACAATGATGTGGAGCATGATTTCCGCAAGGATCCGATACAGACATATGTCGACGGGGAATGGGTGAAGGCCAAGGGTACAACCCTGGGTGCCGACAACGGCATAGGCGTTGCCGCCGGCATGGCCGTGATGATCGACCCCGACCTGGTGCACAGTCCGCTGGAATGCCTCTTCACTGTCAACGAGGAGATAGGTCTGGAAGGTGCGCAGAACATCGGCAAGGACATGATATCGGGCGACATGCTTCTGAATCTCGACAGCGAGGACGACGGCGAGATTTTCGTGGGCTGCGCCGGTGGTATCGACACGACGGCCGACTTTGAGTACAAGCGTTCGTACACGCCGGAGAACTTCGAGTATATGCGCGTGTCGGTCAGCGGGCTGCTTGGCGGCCACTCGGGTTCCGACATCAATCTGGGCCGTGCCAACGCCAACAAGCTCATAGCCCGCTTCATATGGGACTGCTCCCAGCGCTGGGACATCACCGTATGCAGCATCGAGGGCGGTAACCTCCGCAACGCCATCCCGCGCGAGGCTTACGCCGTGTTCGGAATCCACTCGAGCCATCAGGAGGAGCTCAAACATCATCTCAAGAAATATTACGAAGCCATTCTCAACGAGTTCAGCGGCGTGGAGCCGTCGATGAAGCTGGTGGTCGAGAAGGCTGAACGCCCTGAATACTGCATCGACAGCGAGACATCTCTGCGACTGGTACGTGCGGTATACTCGGCGCCTCACGGCGTGGCATCCATGAGCCGCGACATCGAGGGGCTCGTGGAGACATCCACCAACCTGGCCTCCGTAAAGATGATCGGCGACAATATCATCCGCGTCACCACGTCGCAGCGCAGCAGCGTGGAGAGCCGCAAGGAGGATATCGCCGGACAGGTGGAGGCTCATTTCCAGCTCGCCGGCGCCAAGGTGTCGCACAGCGACGGTTATCCCGGCTGGGCTCCCAACATGAACTCCAGAATCATGAAGATCACCGCCGACGCCTATGAGGAGCTCTTCGGCGTCAAGCCGGCCATCAAGGCCATACATGCAGGTCTGGAATGCGGTCTTTTCCTCGCTAAGTACCCGAAACTCGACATGGTGAGCTTCGGACCTACTATGACGGGCGTTCACTCACCCGACGAGAAGCTGCTGATACCCACGGTCGACAAGTTCTGGCGTCACCTTTGCCGTGTAATCGAGAAGGTGGCCGAGTCATGAGGCTGTTGACGTTGCTGTTGCTGGCGGCATGCCTGAGCATGTCGCCGGCGGCGGCAGAGCACAACAACGTCAAGGCCAGGGTTGACACTCTTCCGGCGGCCGACGCCAAGACCCGCTATTCGAAGCTCACCGAAGCCGATTTCGAAATGGTTGCCAAGGAGCTGAATGTGGAGGTGGCGGCCATAAAGGCGGTGGTGCAGATAGAGGCTGGCGCGGCCATGCAGGGCTTTTTCGCTCCCGGCGTGCCGGTGGTCAATTTTGACGCCTCGATGTATTCCATCTACCGGCGACGTACCGCCAAGGGCGGCGACAAGAACGCCAAGGTCCCTTCAGGACTGTCGGGTTACGGCCTCCGGGAATGGACACAGCTCACCAACGCCCGCAAGGTCAACGCCCAGGCCGCCAACATGGGCACGTTCTGGGGTATGTTCCAGATAGGAGGGTTCAATTATAAGCTGTGCGGCTGCGATACTGTCGACGAGATGGTGCGCCTCATGAGCGTTTCTGAACTCGAGCAGCTTGAACTCTTCGCCGCTTTCATAACCAATACGGGGATGCTTGCCGACCTCAGAAACAAGAACTGGGCCGGCTTCTCCCGGAAATACAACGGCGCAAGCTATGCACGTCGCGGATATCATACCCGCATGGCCAGAGCTTATGCCAAATTCAAATCACAAGAAAAATAGATGCTATGAAAATAACAGAACTGCAGCCTGCCTTGGTGTGGCAGGCTTTCGACGAGATCACGAAGGTGCCGCGTCCGACGCATCATCTCGACAAGATGAAGGCTTTTCTTCTCGACTGGGCCAAGCGTCACGGCATAGATGCCGACAGCGACGCTGTCGGCAATGTGGTGATGCGCGTGCCGGCCACTCCCGGCCACGAGGATGCGCCGACGGTAGTGCTTCAGGGTCATCAGGACATGGTGGCCGAGAAGCGTCCCGATGTGAAGCACGACTTTCTCAACGACCCCATCACGACGGTAGTTGATGGCGACTGGGTACGTGCCGAGGGCACTACGTTGGGCGCCGACAACGGCATGGGATGTGCCTCGGCCATGGCGGTGCTTACCGATCCCGACCTTGTGCATGGTCCGCTGGAGGCTCTCTTCACGGTCGACGAGGAGCAGGGCCTCATAGGTGCCAACGGTCTGCAGGCCGGTTTCATCACCGGCGACATACTCCTCAATCTCGACAGCGAGGAGATGGGTCAGATAGTGATAGGCTGCGCCGGTGGCAAAGTCACGGAATGCCGCGTGCCCTACACGATGGTAGACACACCCGACAACAGGGAGTGTCTGCTGGTGAAGCTTGGAGGACTCAAAGGGGGACACTCGGGCATGGAGATAGGTCTGGGCCGCGCCAACGCCAACCAGCAGCTGGCACGTGTGCTCTGGGAGGCCGGCGACCGTCTCGCCGACATAGGCATATGCGAGATCGACGGCGGCAATCTGGCCAATGCCATTCCCCGCGACGCGCATGCTGTGGTGGCAGTGAGCCGCGATGCCGTGAATGATTTCATCGACTTCGTGAATGAGTTCAACTGCACGCTGCACAATGAGTTCGCGCTTGCAGAGAATCCCGATTTCGCTCTTACCGTGGAGAAAACGGAGCGGAGGGCAAAGATGATGGAGCCGGCTGTGGCCTACCGTCTGGTATCGGCGCTCTACTGCTGCCCCAACGGCGTGCAGGGGATGTCGAATGCCATAGAAGGGCTTATAGAGACGAGCTGCAACCTGGCGTCGGTGAAGATGACCGACGGCGACAAGATACTGGTGACGGTGCATCAGCGCAGTTCCATGGACTCTCGTCGCGATGAGATAGCCGACCGTATAAAGGCGCTCTTCGGCATGATAGGCGCCGAGGTGTCGTTCGACGACGCATATGTAGGCTGGAGTCCCAATCCGGAGAGCCGCGTGCTCAAGGTGGCCAAGGATTCCTATAAGGACCTGTTCGGCGCCGAGCCGCGTGTGGAGGCCCTTCATGCAGGTCTGGAATGCGGTCTCTTCCTCGAGAAGATGCCTAACCTCGACATGGTTAGCTTCGGACCCACTCTCAAGGACATCCATTCGCCCGGCGAGAAGGCCAACATTCAGTCGGTGGCCGAGTTCTACAAGCTCCTCAAGGAGATTATAACCCGCCTCGCCAAATAGCATATTTTTGAATCACAGAACCGGAACGGCAGAGATTGAAAATCAGCCGCTTCGGTGAACACTGCCTCGAAGAGGCAAAACATGGTTAACCCCACCTTTACGAGCTGGGGGCGGCGTCAGCCGTCACAGCGAGTTAGGTGGGGTTCGCCATGCAGACAGGCGGCAGGGTCGGGGACCCTGCACTAACACTAAAAGGGGTAAGGCGTGAACATTGGCGGCGGATGGATGTTATACCATTGGGTATCGTCGGAGAAGCCGGCGGCCGAACAAGGAGAAAAGATGATAGACTTTTTATCGATAGGGGTTTTCATAGATGGCGGCTATTATGCTAAGGTGAACCGGGCGTTGAAGGCCCGCGACCGGAGCATCATCAAGGTCAGCGCCCTCTTTGAATATATCTGCAGTGAAGTATCGATGCGGGAAGGCATCAACATATCGGACTGCCAGATCACGGAGGCCCATTATTTCCGCGGGCGTTTCAGAGTAAAGGAGGCCTACGACAAGCACCTCCTTTATAATGAGAGGAAGTTCGAGGACACGCTCATAGAGAACGACGTGGTGTTCCATTACAAGCATCTGCGTGAGATCGAGCGCGACGGGCAGACGGAGGTCGTGGAGAAGGGAGTAGACGTATGGTTTGCTCTGGAGGCCTATGAGCTGGCCATATTCCGTCATTTCGACTATGTGGTGCTGATAACGGGCGACGCCGACCATGAGATGCTGGTGCGTAAGCTCAAGGCCCTGAAGATAAAGACGGTACTGCTGACATGGAATCTTACGGATGTCGATACCACGTCGGCATTGCTCCGCGAGGAGGCCGGTCAGCATTGGGAGCTGTCGCAGATGATTGACACCGACCCGCAGCTCCGCCGTCGCATCCTTTACCGGCTGCGCGAACCTGCCGACAAATACCTCGGCGACAATTTCTGAATCTGAAAACAATCAAATACAATGGTTATGAAAAAGAGAATAAGCCTGATGCTTGGCATCCTGATGATGGCCGTGATGAGCGTGGCAATGGTATCGTGCGGGTCGAATACTCCTACGGCCGAGGATGTGGCCAAAAAGCTCGACTCCAAGGAAACCCTCACGCAGAATGATTATGCCGTGATGCTCGATTATTGCGGCGATTACGCCAAGAAGGCGCAGAAATATTTCGACATCATCAATCCGCAGCCCAACGATTCCACGGCAGAGTATCAGCGAGCCGCCGACGACCTGGCGAAGCTCAGCGAGAAGTATCCGTATCTCGACATGTTCCGTGGCGTGGTCTATAATGTGCCCCTTACCGACTTCGACGAGGCAAACCAGAAAAAGGTTGAGGAATATTCCAAATACCAGGCCTTTCCTCTTCCCGACGGAGCCGGCGTCAACATGACCAACCCCACGATTGTGGGCGATATCGAGGACATGCCCTTCAGCAACGGCACCGACACCACGGTAATCGCCACCGGCGACGGCGTGGCCGTGGACACCAACGTGGCCCACTGACAATTTCAGACATAATATTGGAGCGCTATGAGAAAAGCGCTCCGGAACCGGTCATGTATGGCCGGTTTTTTTGTTTGTAAAGGGGCGGCGGGAGGCGACTGTTGGTTTTGTGACACGAAGTTTGTAATTTTGCAACCGGAAAATCGTTAATAAGAAAACCTGTAGGCTCTTAAGGCGAGCTAATAGAAGTATAACAATAAATATGTGTGGAATAGTAGGATATATCGGCGACGGTAACGTGTACGACATACTGATAAAAGGATTACACCGTCTCGAATATCGCGGATACGACAGCGCTGGCGTCGCCATGGTGGGCGATGATGGCCAACTCAATGTATACAAGACGATGGGGAAGGTGTCGAACCTGGAGACGTTCTGTTCGCAGAAGAATCTTGGTGCCCGACTCGGCATCGCCCATACCCGCTGGGCCACCCACGGAGAACCCTCCGACACCAACGCCCATCCCCAGACAAGTCAGGACGGTAATATAGCAATCGTGCACAATGGCACCATAGAAAACTATAAGGTGCTCAAGGATGCGCTGATACAGCATGGCTGCAAATTCGCTTCGGAGACAGATACCGAAGTGCTCGTGCAGCTTATAGAATATATACGCGTCACCAACAAATGCAGTCTTCTGACGGCGGTTCGCGAGGCTCTGAAGCAGGTGGTAGGCGCTTATGCCATAGCCGTCATAGAAAAGTCGAATCCCGACACCATAATAGCGGCACGCCAGAGCAGCCCCCTGGCTATTGGAATTGGCGACAACGAGATGTTTCTTGCCTCCGACGCCACTCCGTTTGTGGAATATACCAAGGAGTGCGTGTACCTCAAGGATGGGGAAGTGGCGGTGATACGCCGCGGCGAACCGCTGAAAATAACCGACCTCGACAACAAGGATGCCCGCATAGACGTCAAGACCCTCGAGCTTTCAATATCAGAGCTGGAGAAAGGCGGATATCCGCATTTCATGCTCAAGGAGATCTTCCAGCAGCCGGAGACGCTCCGCGACTGCATACGCGGCCGTGTGGTGGAAGGTGGCCGTAAGATAAATATCAACGGCGTCAACGACAACAAGGAGGTGTTCCTGAATGCCAAGCGCATAGTGATAGTGGCCTGCGGCACTTCATGGCACGCCGGCCTTCTGGGCAAGTACCTGATTCAGGACATGTGCAAGATACCGGTGGAGGTGGAGTATGCCAGCGAGTTCCGTTATTCGAATCCTGTTCTCGACGAGCGCGATGTGGTGATAGCGATATCCCAGAGCGGCGAGACGGCAGACACGCTGGCAGCCGTGAAGATTGCCCGCGACATGGGAGCCTTCGTGTTCGGCATCAGCAACGCCGTGGGCAGCTCCATACCCCGCGAGACATTCAGCGGATGCTATATACACGTGGGACCGGAAATCGGCGTGGCCTCCACAAAGGCATTCACGGGGCAGGTGATGGTGCTGACGCTGCTGGCTCTGGCCATTGCGCAGCTCAAAGGAACGCTTACCGACGCCGAGATAGAGAACCTCGGCAAGAAAATACTGGAGATTCCTTCGGCCGTAGAGAAAGTGCTGAAGCTTGCCGACAAGGTTGAGCACCTGTCGCTGATATATACGTATGCCCGCAATTTCCTCTATCTGGGACGCGGCTACAGCTACCCTGTGGCACTGGAGGGGGCGCTCAAGCTCAAGGAGATATCCTATATCCATGCCGAGGGGTATCCGGCTGCAGAGATGAAGCATGGTCCCATCGCGCTGATCGACGCGGAGATGCCGTCGGTGATCATCGCCCCCAAAGACCATCTTTACGAGAAGATAGTGAGCAACGTTCAGCAGGTCAAGGCCCGCGGGGGAAATATCCTGGCCATCGTCACGGAAGGCGACCAGCAGATATGCCGCCTCGCCGACCATGTGCTCGAGGTGCCCGACATGCCCGAATGCCTCACGCCTATCATCACATCCATACCCCTGCAGCTCCTCAGCTATTATATAGCCATCAACAAGGGCAAGAATGTCGATATGCCTCGAAATCTTGCAAAGTCGGTGACTGTGGAATAGCGAAACGGGTTGCGATGTGGCTTTCCGAGTATGAATATAGGAAAGAGATGTCGGGGCGAAAAGGGCTGTAAACAGAGTTAAACCGATATGGTTCAAAATTTTTTACAAATTTTAGCCATGTAGATTTGCACAGAAAGAAAAAACGTATTAACTTTGCACTCGGATTCGCGAAAAGAGTTATCCGGAGGGGTAACGGGAGCGGAAACGAAGGGTGGATACCAGAGTGGCCAAATGGGGCAGACTGTAAATCTGCTGGCTTACG
>CAJUAT010000069.1 GCA_910584525.1 uncultured Muribaculaceae bacterium
CGCAAATTTAACACTTTCTCGGAAAATCCATGCACCGTAATTTCGGCTTGTGCCCGACTTTGACGGATTTGTGCTTATCGAGATGATACGCGCCAGAAATCCTGTAGCTCATATAATCGTCAGCACCGTTCACGATGAAATATGGACTCTCCGCAAGCTGCTTGCAAGAGAGGTCAACGCTATTATCTATAAATCGGGAGAGGGGAGCGAGATTATAACGGCTATTGAGGAAATACTCAACGGCAACAACTATTATTGCAAAGAAGTGCACAAGGCACTGAAGGCAGCTGGCGACAACAGCCTCCATACGTCGGCGAGAGAACTTGAAGTGCTGTACCATATATCTCAAGGTAAAACCTCGCGAGAAATAGCGGCGGCAATGTTCGTTACGGAGAATACGGTGGAAGCTCACCGGAAGTCGTTGTTTTCCAAACTCGGAGCGGTCAATGTGGCAGATCTGATTGTAAAAGCCATTGACAAGGGATACATAAAGAAAAGCGGCATCATCCGCTGACATTAAGAATCCATTAAATAACTTGAACGGACAAGAAGCCCCGCCTTCATTGTCCGCGAACAACTTCGATATATAAACTTATAAACCATACAATCATGAAATCATTTTTCAGTTGGCTGTGGACCGGCTTCGGAACCGGTATGACAGCATTCCGCGGTATAGGAATGGCACTTGCAGTAGCACTCGGAGGCATCTGGTTGCTTTACGTCATCATCCGCGCCATCGTGCATATGTTTGACAAAAACACCACTGTCGATGCATAGGCCATGAACGGATTGCAGAAGGCAAAAGTAAAGACGCAATCCCGACAGTACAGGCAGAGTGTCTGGCGGCCGCAATCTTGTGCCGCCAGAAGCTCTGTCAAGTGTGCCCATTGCGGTAATCCATGTGAGACACAGTGGGCCATATGTCCAGAATGCGGCCATTCTCTGCATCCCGACGTATGTACTTTCTGCGGCGCGAAGGTCAACATTACATCCAAGTTCTGCAACCGTTGCGGGCAGCCCAAAGAGGGGATTGTATGCCCGGAATGCGGCACACTAAATTCACGCAACTTCTGTAGGAAATGCAATGCCCCGCTGACTCCACGCGGGCATGAGGCACGAAACGCCGCGTTGGCCGACCCTCTGTTTCAGTCTGTAAGCCGCAAGGCCGTGGAGCTGCAAGAGCTTTCCCGTCAGATCGAGGAGTATCAGAACAACGATCCAGCACATCCAGATCTATCGGCTGAAGACAAAGCATTACTTGACCGCTACAACACACTTTTCAACTCTGCGGGCACACCTGATTTATATAAGCCGCCCACGGTGGTGCAAAGGCAGCAGTACCATGCTCCCGGAATCGCGCTTGATGCCATAATGGAGGCGTATCGCGAAAAGGCTGCCGAGATGGATGCCGCTCTTTCCGCATTGACGCCGCCGCCTGACTTCACGCCTGAGCAGCAGCGCGATCACTACTCGGCAAGAAAGGTGGCATGTGTGGATATCCAGTACGACATGACAGGCTACAATCCTATGATGTGGCGGTGCAATGTATGCAGCGCCCTCCATCCCGACCCTTCCGATTGTGTGTCGCCTGAACTTGGCGGACAATGGATATACATAACTCCAGAACAATACAATGATGAACTGGGAGGCTTGAATATCACCAAAACAACTTTGAAAATTGAATGATATGGCAAAAACTTCACCATATAAACCGGGTATGCCATGGGTGGCCGTCGCTATATTCGCCGTTTTAGTATCGCTGATGGTTGGAACTTCCTTATTCGAAAGCACCCGTATGCGGTCTGACGGTCCGATGATGACGGTCACCGCCAACGGGCATATATTCTGCGTATTCGGCAACGATACTATCAACACTCCGATAGCAAAAGGTGACAGTGTAAGGATGTTGGGTGTATACAACGACGGCATATTCATGAAATATCTTGTTGAGACCGGCGATGGAATCAGAGGTTGGATCAGGCCGTGGTATGTTGACATGCCCGTATTGACCCATAGCAAAAAACATAATCCTAACGACACTATCTGGCTTACCAACATCCCCAAGACCTCTGCACAATACGGTCATATTTTAGGATGGGAATATTATGGCACTCTTGCCAACGGGACAAAGAGTGCCAATATCTACTCTACCGATTATTTCCCGGCATTCAAAGATAGCCATAAATATATCTTCCGAAAAAATTCATCATCGCATTTTGCATCGCGTGAAAAATTCGAGAGGAATGTTGTCGGCAAAAACCTTAATATTATCGAAGATAAATACGGGCCTGTCGTGCAGTATATACCGAGTGGCGCCGGGGGTGGCGAGGCGTCGGTAAATACATCGGTTTTCGACAAAAGCACCGGATCGTTTTATGAGCCTGTCATCACCATAGCCTCCGACTCTACGGTATCGTCGGTACGTTTCGGACTTCAGAGCGACCGTAACTCGTGGATATGGAAGTATATTCCGCTTTCATCGCAATTGATAGACTTGCCGCTGACATCATTCTTCGCACGCGGCAGTCTTTACGATTCGCTCAAGCCGTCGAATCTCTGCACCTCTCCGATGGACGAGACATGGAATTGGACCAAGCGTATAGTAATCGGCATCGGCGGCCTGATCTGGCTTTTCGTGATTCCTTCAGCGGTATGTCTGCTGGTATATATAATGCTGTATTTCCGTTATTCGCTTTATCCACTGTCAGATACCGCTGTCAAAATACTAATATCGATATTGACCGCACTCTTTGCCTATTACTGGATTATAGTCACTATGACGTGGGGCGAATACATCTTCTGGGAAATTCTGCTTATAATTATTACCTATATGACGTGTCAGAATGCGTTCTCGGTCCTGGCCGACGAGGTTCCACACATACGCTGTCAGAAATGCCGTGCCATGGAGGCTATGGAGCTCGTTGACAAGGATTTCCTGGAAAGTGAGGAGAAGACGGAGGATACATCTCAATCACATAAACTTGGTTCTCGCACGCGCAGGTGGCAGACATGGACGCAGGTTACACGAGGCAATTCATCATGGCGCGAGAATGTCAAGAACCATTACGAGACAGACACCGACTGGCGCCGTGACCATTATAAGGAGAATGTGCGGTATGATCGCTATATGCTCCATTACCGGTGCCAGTGCTGCGGACACAAAGAGCGTAAACGCGATTATATACGCGTAGTGCTCGACAGGAAATATCAGGGCTCAAGCACCTATACCACTCACAGTTCATCAGATTGATTATGGCAGACGAACATTCTACAGGTCGCGCACGCCGCGACAAAGATATCCACTCTACCAGCAAGGCCGCACGTGGACGCAATAACGATACACATACTACCGGAAAAGCATCGAGAGGTACCGACAATGTTCCACGGCCCTATGACCGTAATAAAGCCTCCGCTGACATCAGACGCAAGATGCTTCAGGGCGAGGCCAAGGCCTCTGCAAATGATTGGCCGAAGGAGTTCATTCTCAACGGAGTGAAATATAAGAATGAGGGTATACTCTCCGATTCATCGGGGGAAGCCGTTGTATTCACCGTAACGAACGGCGGCAGGAAGTATGCGCTCAAGATTTACTATTATGACCCCGACCATCGTCCCAACCATGAGATTCTTGAAAAGATAAGAAAACTCGACGACAGCGAACTGCTCGTGAATATAATCAGTCATGGAGTGTGGGAGAATCCTGCCGACTCGAGCAAGAATGACTATGAACTGATGGACTATTGCGAGGGCGGCTCAATGGACGGCATAGTTCTTGCAGGCGATGAGGAGGCACTGCGCAATGTGGCGCTGCGTATGGCTGCCGCTATCGACTTCCTTTCAAAGCACGGTATTCTGCATCGCGATATAAAACCGGCCAACTTCTTCTATGCCGACAAGGAAAGGACGCAGATTGTGCTTGCCGACTTCGGAATATCGACGGAATGTAAGGAGGGAGGCACTTGCCGCGTCGACGATATGCGCTCACCGGTTTATGCCGCTCCGGAGTTTTATTCACGCGTGCCCGGCGAGCCGGCAGAGATAGGGGTAAAGTCAGACTATTATTCACTCGGAGTGTCGCTGCTCTGCCTGTGGGTGGGGAAGGCCAGACTGACCGCCAACGAGAGCCAGCTGCTGCGCGACAAGATGAACGAGTCGCTGCCGCAGCCCAAAGGTATGTCGGCCCACATGATGTCGCTCATAAAGGCTCTTACACGCCTTAAAATGGCTGACCGCGCCGACTTCGACGCTATAAGACAATGGGCCGAGGGTACGAGTTTCTCCGCTGAAGAGCGCATCGCTTCTAACTTTAAAGTTGTTTTCAATTCCGCGAAAGGGCTTGTGGCCCATTCTCCTTCGGAGCTCGCGCAAATGCTTGTCGCCGACAAGACTCTCGGCAGTAAATATCTGTATTCGGGTCGTGTGACACGCTGGCTCGAAGATGCCGGTGCCAATGAAGTCGCTGTCAATGTGGAGGAAATAGTAAAAAAGATATATCCATCCAATCAGGAAGCCGGACTGATGGCCGTGGCATATATGCTTGACCCGGCGATGCCGTATACCGCACCCGACGGTACGGTGCTTGCTGATCCCGGGGAAATCAGCATCCATATAGCTGAACGGCATTCCCAGATGTCATCGGAGGTTACCGACCCGGAGTCAACTCTCCGTATTTATCTGAGAGCCTGCGGTTTAAGCGAGACAATCGATACAGTCCAGAAATATCTTGATTCGACACCTCAGGAACTCGATGACATGGTGAAAGGACTGATTGCATCATACTATCTGGCGCTTCTTCTCAACCCGAGTCTGCACTTGGTCATGTACTCCGCGCAAAATGGGCTGGTGAATGTGGGCACGGTTGGGGAGGTACTTGATGTACTGCGTAAAAACGGCGACGAGTTCGGATATATCAACGCATATATGCTTATGTCGCCAGCTTTTGTGGTATGGTTGGCTAACCGCAACCCGGCTCTTGCCGGCAAAATAAGAAAGTTGCAGGCTGAATCATCCGATGATGCGTCATCCCTCGACTTCCATTCCAACTCTCCTTTCCGCATAGCGTATGAGCTCGATCCGGCAGCCGACTTCTATTTCAACACTGATCTCGAGGCAAAAGACCGTTGTTACTCGGTAGAGGAGATCGGCAAGTACCTCGAGCATAAATTCGGCGAAATAGTAGACGGAACAGTCAAAGTAGAAGATGAATTAGGCTACTTCATGCATCTTGAACACACGCGTGTGGCCGATTATCTGCGCGCGCGCGGCGAGACATACATGACATTTTTAGAATGGTATATGTTCTGTATGGACGATGAAAGCGAGGACAATAACTCGAAAGCGGGTCCTTACAATTTTGTAATAGGTGCGTTCAAGGGGATAGCCGGTTTTCTCGGACGTGCTCCATACTATCCGTTGGACGGCAAGAGGTTGCTGAAACCGGAAGATCTGGAAACGCTGCCCTGCGCCACAGTTGCCGACGCCATTGGCGGCCAACACATTACCTTGGAAAATGGCGGCCAACCTCAGCCTTGGCTTGACGCATGGCTCACTCTCTTCTATCAGGAGAACCCCGCACTTGACCTTTCGCCGAAATTCACCTACGAGAAAGAGACTGCCAAGTACCTTGAAATCATGGATAGATATGCCCCCGGCAACTACTATGTAAAACGATACAACGAGGCAATCGAGGAGATAGACGACGCGACAGGGTCCATAAAGAGGAGCGAACGCGGAGTGAAGATGCGCCGAAATATCTTTCTGCTGCTCGGAGGAGTGCCGAGCATCATAATGATTCTCGGACTGCTCTTCGGAGGGTTGCCTGATGTGAATCCTATCAAAGGGCATATCTTGCTTACGTTCATAATATGCACTCTCGGATCAATCGGCTTCAGTGCCACTATGTGGGGCTTCGGCTTTTTTACCACCATTTTGCCGGGAGCCGTATCGGGAGCGGTATTGACGCTGATACTCTATCTGGGATTTGCCTTGTTCCCGCAGCTGCTGCTTATTGCGCTGATTGTCGTGCTTGCCTATTATCTGATACTCAGATGCTGGAATCTGATGCATCGTCATAAGGTCGACACCGACGGCAAGAAGATTACGGGCAATGAATTTGAGTACAGACAGCTTGACGCCCTCTACTATGCCTATAAGGACAAAGGCAATACTCTCAATAATGTCATGACCAAGTATGCTGAAATGCAGGAGTCGTACGACTACACCAATAGGGCAAATATATCCTATGATGGATGGCGATGGGTCAGTGTGGTGTGGATGTTGTTTGCTTTATGGTATTTCTGGACACCAGCACTCAGCGGCGACAATTCATGGACTTCGGAGGTTGAGTCCATTCAGGTACAGAAGGGGAAATGGGTGCTCGGTCAATGGAAAGTAAAATATGCGGGTGGCAAGACCACAATCATCTGCAATATCGACTCTGTGGAGGATGGCAAGAAGATATACGGCACTATGGCCATAGCCGGGAAAGCCCCGGTGGAAGCCGAAGGCGTTGTATCAAGCGAGAATGACACTTTACCGGAGGCATTTTCTTTATATGTCAAGGATGCAGGTGTACAAAAGCAGGCCCTGTCGGTGCAGTATGATTCCCAAGATAGAGATTACAGCTCATATTATTATGACCGCAATGGTATCATGAACCAGACGACTGTAGTGTCGACTCCTGCCGATGCTATTAAAGGCAAGGGCACGTCTTCAAGCAAAAAATCTAAATCTAAGCCGGCAGGGGGTAACAAGTCTGTGAAGAATGAGGATGTACAGCAAACAGGTGCGGAACCTCAAAATGAGGCAAAGCAGGCATCGGAAGGAGAGTCACCTGTATCTGGCCTTTGGGAAGATACAATGTAAGAAGATACTGTGTAATATGCCGAGTCATGAAACAATGTGAGAAATGCCATAAAGAGAATCGCGATAGGGCTGTGTTTTGCCGTCATTGCGGTACGAGATTTGCAGAGGCTGCCGAAGATCCGGCCGCAGAGATGACGTATGACAACAGCGGTGATAACCTGAGCTGTATCGTGGGAATGGAGGCGCAAAAAGCCGAAATACGCGACTTTGTATCTACAATCAATACCCTGATAAAACAGCGGGGGCGGAAGATAATCAACACTATGAACTTGAATGTGCTGATTACCGGACCGGCCGGCAGTGGCAAGAAAAAACTCGTAAACGCGCTCGCCGCCATGATGATAGACAATGGCATATTTGATTTCAAGAAAGGCAAGTACCTTTCACCGTTAAGCATCGACACCCTGGATCTTGACGAGGGGAATATAGAATTTGTGAGCGTTGACGACGCCCACAAGCTATTGCCTCGCGACAAGTCGGAGGAACTCACCGGATCGCCGCTGGAATATCTGTTTACCAATGCAGCGAGTTCGCTCGACCTTGACGATCAGCATCTGATATTGATTGTCAGCGGAAGCCAAGAACTTCAGAGCTACATCGACGAGCGTCCGGCGCTGAAAGCTCTTTTTGGACTTAATCTGAAACTCACCGACTATTCGCCTGTGGAAGTGGCCCAGATATCGGGTGCCGTACTGTACGATAAGTATTCGATGCGTCTCTCCGACAAAGCCAAAGCAAAACTTGAACGAGTGTTCAATTACGAGCGACGCAACAGCGACATATTCGCCAACGCGCATCTGGCTGTGGCTAAAGTCAACGAAATGGTTATGGCGGCCACCCGAAGGGGCAAGGGCAAGAAGATCTCTGTGGTGCAGCCCGAAGATATTTCGGGTCGCGAATTCATTCCGAAGAGTATTGAGGAGGTGTTGAATGAGTTTGACAAATATGTCGGTGTGGATGAGATTCGCGACAACATGATCGGCATAGTCAACTCAATCAAAGCCTTCAGAAAACTGCATCCCGACAAAGCATACGAACTAAAGGACCATTATCTGTTTCTGGGGAATCCCGGCACGGGCAAGACAACCATGGCTCGGGTGTTTGCCGATGCGTTGAGCGCTATGGGTGTGCTATCCTCGGGACAGCTCGTCGAGGTGGCTCCGAAAGATCTGAAAGGCCAATATCAGGGTCACACCGGACCTAAAGTCGATGCGGCCTTTGACCGGGCCATGGGAGGCGTGCTGTTTATCGATGAAGCATACGATATGTGGGGCGGCGAAGGCGACCAGTTCGGTGGCGAGGCTGTGACGGCGCTGATGAAGAATGCCGAGGACAGAAAGGGAAAGCTTGTCGTCATACTTGCCGGGTATCCGCGCGAGATGGGCATCTTCGCCACGGCCAATCCGGGCATTCCATCACGCTTCAATGTCACTGTCAACTTCCGCGACTATAATGCCGGAGAACTCACCGAGATTGCCCGGAGGATGGTAAGCGCGCAGGGATACTCGCTTGACGAGAGCGCCGAGAAAAGCATAGGAGGTTTTTTCGAGAAAATGGTGAATACCAAGACGAAGGATTTCGCCAATGCTCGCGATGTGCGCAATGCGGTAGACAAGGCCATCAGGAATCACAACAACCGTATGCAGAAAGCACCCGACGCGGCAGCTGAGTTCACTCTGTCGCTGGCTGATTTCACCGGTACTGACGATAAACCGCCCATGACAGTTGACGAAGTGCTCGCCAAACTCGACGACCTGATAGGCATGGCCGATATTAAAAATGAGATACGCAAGCTTGCCAACGTTGCGATGGTCAACCGTATGCGCATGGAACGCGGACTCGGCGGCTCGGCTTTGCAGCCGATAAATATAATACTGACAGGCAATCCCGGCACTGGCAAGACCACGATAGCCAAGCGTCTTGGCGAGGTGCTTCATGCCGCCGGCGTCCTGTCGACCGACAAGGTTGTCGAACGTGAGGCCAAGACCATTCTTTCGAGTTATGTCAACGCTTCGGGCAAGAATATGGACAAGGCTGTTGACGAAGCCATGGGCGGCGTGCTGTTCATTGATGAAGCATATAATCTGCTACCTGTTCCCGGAAGCCAGAACAATACGGGCAATGAGGCGCTTGATGCCCTGATGACTCGCATGGAGAACGATAAAGGCAAGTTTGTAGTGGTAATAGCGGGGTATGCCGACCGCATGGACGAACTTGTGCGCCGTGGAAATCCCGGATTGATGAGCCGTTTCAACAAACGCTTCCATATCGACGACTACGATGCCGGGGCTCTTGTGAAGATTTTCAAGCTGAACATGAAAAAACGTCAGTTCGCTCTTACTCCCGACGCCGAAGAGAAACTCAACGCAACGGTAGAGAACATGGTGGCCAACAAGGGTCTGCATTTCGGAAATGCCCGCGAGGTTGTCAATCTGCTCAACGAAGTGATTGAGATGCAGGGCAACCGCCTCGCCATGGAGTATTCTTTCGACAATATTAACCCCGACGCGCTCACAACAATTGAGGCGTCCGACATACCGGAATGGTTATGAGTGATTTGAAATGCCCGGCTTGCGGGGAAGAAATTCTTGAGGACAGCAAATTTTGCGACATGTGCGGCACGGAACTGCTGCAATGTGTAAATTGCGGAACGTTGGGTACGCCTGACGACATGTTCTGTCCGGAATGCGGCAAGCCGATGGTAAGCCGAAAAACCTCGTCCGGCTCAAAGCCGATTAAAACAGGAGGACAGACTCCGGCTACAGATGATGTAGATGACCCCCATGGAACCGGGCGGGGAGTCAGACGATCCAAGAAAATGGTATTGCGCTATAAGGGTGACGGCAATATACAAATTGTTGCGCAAGACAAAGCCCTCATTGGCCGCGAAAACAGTCCGTATATGTCGCAGATATCGAGTTTGCCCGATAACCTCGTATCGCGGCGGCATGCCCGATTTGAATTCAATAACGGCCAATGGTATATTGTAGATTTGAACAGCACTAACGGATGCGCTGTCAATGATGTTCTTACAGTGCCTAACGTTCCTATGCCGTTCGGTCCGGGTGATATTGTTGATATAGGCACTCATCTGTTTGAAGTGTTAGAGCGCTCTTAGAGATATGAAGTATGACTGTGTTTGTGACATAGGCTGCGTCCGTACTAATAACGAGGATATGGCTTATGCGGCAGGATGTCTCGTAAGAGACGGGAAGCGTTCGGATGTCTGCGAGCCAATCTGCGCTTTCGCTGTCGCTGACGGTATGGGCGGATATGAGGGAGGCGAGATAGCTTCAGAAATCGTGGCACGTTCGTTTGCCGCCTTTATGAAAAATTTCAATCCCGCCGAGGACACTGAGGCAATAAGCGGTTTGAAGGAGTGGGCTGCGCAAGCAAATCGGCTCGTGACTGACACGGCGGCCATACGTACTGATCTTTCCGAGATGGGCACCACTTTCACCGGCATGGTTTTTCTCAGTGATAAGGCTTGGCTGATAAATGTCGGCGACAGCCGATGCTATAGATTAAGGAACGGAGTGCTAAAACAACTGTCGGTTGACCATTCCGAACGTGAGCGGACATGTAATCCTGACGTACCGTCCAACCTTATCTATAATTTTATGGGTAATTTGCCGGAGGAGTTCATTTCGGATATTACGGAACTTAACCCTATCCCCGGCGACACATATATGCTATGCTCTGACGGATTAAGCGATCTCGTCGATGATGATGCTATTGAGGAAAATTGTTCTGACGCATCAAAGCTCATCGAGCTTGCAAAAGAAGCCGGAGGCTGGGATAACATCACTGTAATAACGATACAGATATGAGCTTGTCGGATAGTTTTCATAAAATGCTTTCGGGGCACGAAGAAGATGCGGCAGTACAGGAAGATGTGGCCGAAATGTATTTAGTGCTCCTGAATGTGCTGAACGCGACATAACATGAAGCTCTGGAGTGAGAGGGGAGACATTTCCAGAGAAAAAGAAACAAACAAGAATACCAACACAAAATAAATCGAGACAACATGAAAAAAATCAAACAGACAATGATGGCTCTGTTGGGAATTGTGGCCATGACGGCCTGTTCCAGCGGAGGTAATTCTTCCGAGAACTGCATGGTGTTCGGCGAGGTTCCGGCCATCTACGCTGACTATCAGGCGCAGCGTGAAAAAATCGAGGAATCGGCCCAAAAATCTGCAGCCGACTACGAAAAAGCATCGTCGCAGATTGACGAGCTTAATGAGGAATATCGAGCCAAAATCGAAGAAGCCGGCAAGAAGCTCGACGGCCAGCCCATAGAGATAACTCCCGACGAGGATTTCAACGTAGTGAGTCCGGTCAACCTGTCGTTCAAGGAATTTGCCAACAGAATGAGCTCCACGTATGATGTCAAGGGTGAAATCGTGACAGCTAAAGATATCAATCTGGATGTCACTGATTCATGGCTGAAGTCGCATGACGTGCAATATCTGATGCTGCCGCTGATGCTTATTGGTTGCGATGAACAGGGTGCCGAAGTGACAAGTGTCAGAATCGGATCCATCAAAGGTTTCAAAGTTATTGACGGCAAGCTTGTCCTTCCCGCAGGCACAAAGGCAGACCTTGAGACTACCTACTATGGCGACAACGAATACGAAAGTTATGTCCGCGTAAAGTCAGTCAAGCTGGCTCTTGACACTGAAAAATTGGAGTAACTGTCGGATTCTTGAATCAGAGTTTACCCCGGGATGGCTGTTCTTTTCAAAAACTGAGTCATCCCGGGGAAATTATTTGAGCATGTCAGTGATTTTAACATCTCTGATTTTGGTATAATAATCCGCAAAAATGGTATGTCGGGATGATGAATTATTTAAGTTTCGCAAGTATGTAATTTCAGAGATACGGGCATAAAAAAACGA
>CAJUAT010000070.1 GCA_910584525.1 uncultured Muribaculaceae bacterium
TTGGTTAGGGGGGATACTACCCCTTACGATGAAATAACGTTTTAGAGGAAAGTTAGCTAAAAAAGTCGGAAGTTTAAAGATTTTTATGCATTTTTTCAAAAACCGGCAATATCCTGACCGGGCGTCTCCCCGTTCCTTTTGGTAGTTTATGAAATAATTGGTAATTTTGCGTATTGACAGCGGTATTTTTAGAGCCTGTCTGAATTTAAACCATTTTAACATAAGAAGATGGAATTGAAAAACTTCAAATTAATATTGAGGCCTTTTTTGGCTGATTACGCCAAGCCTCATCAGTCGCATAGCCCGCTATGCTCCTTCTTCAGCTTGCGTAATCATCTCAAAAAATTCTCTCAATCTTAATTTGATTTAAATCCAGACAGGCTCTTAGAATAGACCGCTGCATCATAACCTATGACAAGGACAAACAACGATAATCTATACAATATCGAGGATAAGGAGGGCAAATCCGGCAAGACGGGAGGTCGCGGAGGGCGTCACAGCCGTAGCCGCACATTCGTGAAATGGCTTTGGATTTCTTTCCTCGGCATAGGGTTTGTGATAACCTTTCTGCTGCTCCTCATCTACAACGGAGTGATCGGCTACATGCCACCTGTCGAGGAGCTTGAAGACCCTCACGACAAGCTGGCATCGCTGGTATTCAGCAGCGACGGCGAAGAGCTGGGCCGCTACTACCAGGGACAGGGAAACCGCGTTTATACCGACTATAACGGCATTTCCGAGCACGTCATCAATGCCCTCGTGGCCACCGAAGATGTCAGATTCCGCGAGCATTCGGGCATCGACTTCAAAGCTCTCGGCCGTACTGCCGTCAAGACCGTCATAATGGGCGACAAGTCGTCCGGAGGAGCCTCAACCATCACCCAGCAGCTCGCCAAGCAGCTTTACTCCCAGCCAAGCTCTAACCTCATCAAGCGAGCTCTCCAGAAGCCTATTGAATGGATGATCGCCATAAAGCTCGAACGGTTCTATACCAAGGATGAAATCATCAACATGTATCTCAACCGCTTCGACTTCCTCAACAATGCCGTGGGCATCAAGACGGCGGCCAACGTATACTTCGGCAAGGAGCCCCGCGACCTCAAGATAGAGGAGGCCGCCATGCTTGTGGGCATGCTCAAGAATCCGAGCTATTATAATCCGCTGCGTCACGAAGAGCGCACCATACAACGCCGCAACACCGTGTTCGACCAGATGGTCAAGGCAGGCTTCCTTTCCGCCGCCGACGCCGACTCGCTGAAGAATCTCCCTCTCGGCCTCGACTATCACAAGGTGGACCACAAGGAAGGAGGTGCTCCATACATGCGCGAGGAGATTCGCCGCATGATGACAGCCTCCAAACCCGTTCGCCCCAACCGCAGCGACTATGCCTCCGACGTGGCTTATCACATAGCCCTCGGAACTTATAATACCGACTCCACAATGTGGGAGGAGAATCCCCTTTACGGATGGATTCAGAAAAACCCCAAGCCCGACGGCACATATTATAATCTGTACACCGACGGTCTGAGGATATATACATCGATCGACATGCGTATGCAGCGATATGCCGAGGAGGCCGTCAACGAGCATCTCGGCGGCTACCTGCAGCCCGCCTTCGAAGCTGAAAAGCGGGGCTCCCGCACCGGCCCGTATACATCCAATCCCGCCGAACTCAGCTATAACGGCGTACAAAAACTCATCAAAAATGCCGTAAGACAGACAGCACGCTACCGCTCCATGAAAGAGGCCGGCGCTTCCGAAGAGGAAATAGACAAGGCTTTCCACACTCCTTACAGCATGGACATCTTCACATATGTGCGCAAGACCACCAAGGAGAACGGCAGGTCGGTGACCAGGATAGTCCCCGGCACGAAAACCGTGACAATGACTCCTTACGACTCTCTGCTCTACATGAAGACAATTCTGCGCACGGGACTCGTCAGCATGGATCCCGTGACCGGGCTTGTCAAGGCATATGTGGGAGGTCCCGATTTCAGTCATTTCCAGTACGACATGGCGATGCGCGGCAAGCGACAGATCGGATCTGTGGCCAAGCCTATGCTCTACGCCATGGCCATGGAACAGGACTTCACACCCTGCTCCATGTTCAGCAATACGCAGCCTGTCTACGGCGGCTGGGCGCCGCGAAACTCCAGCCGTGCCCGCGTGGGTCAGATGGTTGACCTGCGGTGGGCGCTGACCAACTCCAACAACTGGATATCGGCACGCCTTATCCACGAACTCACTCCCGGCGCCTTCGCCAACAAGATGCGCCTCTTCGGCATCACCGGCTATATAGAGCCTGTGCTGCCGCTGTGCCTCGGTATCGTGGATGTTCCCGTGGGACAGCTCGTGGGCGCTTTCTCCGCTTTCAGCAACAAGGGAATACGCGTCGACCCCATTCTCGTCACTCGCATCGAGGACAATCAGGGAAACCTGATATATTCGGCGGTGCCACACCGTACCGAGGTGCTCAGCGAGGATGCTTACTACAAGATAGTGTCGGTGCTCCTCAATGTGGTTGACAGCGGTACCGGACGCAGCCTGCGCAGCCGCTACAACATTTCTGCGGAGATGGGCGGCAAGACCGGTACCACCAACTCCAACTCCGACTCCTGGTTCATGGGCTTCACCCCCGACCTCGTCACAGGCGTATGGGTAGGCGGCGAGGAACGCTACATACACTTCAACACCATGGCCTACGGCCAGGGCGCCAAGGCCGCCCTCCCTA
This sequence comes from uncultured Muribaculaceae bacterium, assembly GCA_910584525.1. Taxonomy (GTDB): domain Bacteria; phylum Bacteroidota; class Bacteroidia; order Bacteroidales; family Muribaculaceae; genus Lepagella. The sequence goes on from CAJUAT010000070.1 coordinate 2,732, forward strand.
TCTACGGCCTTTACATGAAGAAGGTGTATGGCGACAAGAAACTCCCCTATTCCCAGGATTCCAAGTTCGAGTTTCCCGACGGCTTCAAACCCTGCGGCGACAATGGTTCCGAATCACATTCCTACAGCCACAGCTCCGACGACTACAGCGTGGAGACGGCCTCCGGAGTATTCGACTGATACCCTCTCACAGGGGAAATTAAGAAATTTTTAAAATATTTACCGCGCTGTTTGGATATTCGGCGTAAGTTGACTATCTTAGCACCGTAATTAAAGAAATTTATCCTTAATCAGAGAAACAGCCGAAGACTATAAGTACGGCGGTTGACCGAAATTGAGATAAAAAAGAATCATCTAATACAAGAAAACATGGCAAAAGTGCTAAAAATCAGAGACCTGACTCTCCGCGACGGCCAACAGTCGTTGTTTGCCACCCGCATGAAGCAGGAAAACATCGACAAGCTTCTTCCCTTGTATAAGGAAGCGAAATTCTACATCATGGAGGTATGGGGCGGTGCCGTTCCCGACTCTGTGATGCGTTACCTTGGCGAGTCGCCGTGGGACCGCTTGCGTTCCTGCTCGGAGGCCATGAAGGGAATATCGCTGCTGTCGGCTCTCTCGCGCGGCAGAAACCTCTTCGGTTACGTGCCCTATCCCGACTCTGTGCTCAAAGGCTTCTACAAAGAGGCTATAGCCAACGGCCTCAATATAATGCGTATCTTCGACGCTCTCAACGATATCGACAACATCCGCAGCTCTGTGAAGATGATCAACGAGCTTGGCGGCATCGCCGATACAGCTGTGTGCTATACCGTTGACCCGAAGACCGACGCCACTTCCGCTCCGGCTCCAGCTCCGCAGCCTAAGAAAGGCTTCTTCGCCCGTCTGTTCGGCGGCAAGGATGAGCCGGCACCCGCTGTACCCGAGACTCCCCAGCAGATCTTCACCGACGACTATTTCGTAAGCCTCGCCAAGGAGATGGAAGGTCTCGGCGCCAAGATGGTCACCCTCAAGGATATGGCCGGTCTGGTGAATCCCGCCCGCATCTATTCGCTGATGCCCAAGCTGAAGAACGCTCTGAAAGTCCCCGTTGACTTCCACACCCACTGTACTCCCGGCTATGGTCTGGCCTCCGTGCTCACTGCCATAATCCAGGGCGTTGACATCATCGACACCAACATATGGTGGTTCGGCGGCGGCTCCGCAGCTCCCGCTATCGAGCTCGTATGGATATTCTGCAACAAGCTGGGTATCACTCTCGATGTCAACATGGACGCTGTTGCCAAGATCCGCAAGCAGCTCAAGGATGCACGCAAGGCCCTCGCCGACTTCGACCTCAACAAGGACAAGTGGCCGAAGGACTTCGACGAGGCTTATGCAGCAATGCCCGCCAACATAGATGCAGAGTTCGACCGCGCCATTGCAGCCGCAAAGGCATGCGACGAAGAGACTCTTCTCGACGCTTGCCATAAGATCGAGGCTTACTTCGGTTTCCCCAAGCCCAACGAGCTGGTGAAGAACGCCGAGGTTCCCGGCGGTATGTACTCCAACATGGTTGCCAACCTCCGCGCCCTCAAGGCCGAGGACCTTCTCGACGAGGCCATGCGTCTCATACCGAAGGTTCGCCGCGACGCCGGTCTGGTGCCTCTGGTTACTCCCACCAGCCAGATTGTAGGCTCACAGGCTGTGCTCCTCGCCATCGACCGTCGCAAAGGCGCCAAGGACTATACCAACAAGAACAACCAGTTCATCTCTCTGGTGAAGGGCGAATATGGCCATACTCCTGTGGCTGTCAAGTCGGAGTTCCGTCAGGAAATCGCCGGTACTCCCACAGAGACCCCCTACGACACATCGACATTCAAGGCTCCCGAGAATCCGGTGCTTCCGCAGTTCGGCAACGTCAAGCTGGCTCAGAACGACGAGGAGTATCTCCTTCTGGAGCTTCTGCCCGCCGTGGCCAAGACCTTCCTCACCAACAAGCGCAAGGCCGAGTTCGAGGCCAAGCCCAAGGCTGAGGAGCCCAAGGCTGCCGAAGCCAAGGGCAACGAGGCTGCCGCCGGCGGCGACGTGACCGGCCCCGTATTCAAGGCTCCTATGGGCGGTACCGTCATTGAGGTGATGGCCAAATCTGGTCAGAAAGTCAACGTCGGCGACGTGGTGCTCGTTTACGAAGCCATGAAGATGGAGAACGATCTCGCCTCCGACATGGCCGGTACAGTGAAACGCATCCTCGTCAACGAAGGTGACGTAATGGCTACCGACCAGCCGATCATCGAATTCGAGTAATCCAACAATACTCCCGAACCAAACAAAAAATCGCTGCTCCTGCCGGAACAGCGATTTTTTGTTTGGTTCGTATGGTTCCCTTAATGGATTACTGCACGAAGTGCCAGGTCAAATCCATCCGGAAGTCGCCGTAATAATCGTCGTCCTCATCGTCATCGCCGTCATAATCGTCCAGCAGTGACTCTGTGATAAGCATTCCGTCCCCTTTGAAGGCTACTCTCACTATGCCAGCCTCGTCATAATCGTCCATGTCGTCGTAGTTCCATGAATAACGGAGAATGCCTTCGTCCTGATTCTTCCATGCCCAGGTGGATATGGCAAGGCTGTTGTTGAGATACTTCACCATATATGTGCCAGCCTTTGAGAATATCACCTGCTGAGGCAGAAGGTCAATTTCGACATCACCCTCATCGATATCGCCATCTTCGAAATCACCGATGGAAGACACCCATTTCACGAATTTCTTCACCAGATTGGGATAGTCGCGCACATCTACCGTCTCGTCAAACTTGTACTTGTCGATCTTGCAGTAGAGCTGCACCTTCTTGGCATCCCATGTGCGGCACAGATTGTTGGTCATCACCGAATCAGGGTATTGTGTCTTCTTGGCTGCCTCGAGTGTTTTCTCGCTGCCGTCGGGATATATCACCACCAGCGAATACACGTTGCCGCCTTTCTGGACCACCTTGATTTTGCCGAAGCCGTCCAATACATAGTTGCCATCGGCATCGATGGTATAACTACCCTCGATTATGTTGGAATAAGCGCGGGTGTTCTGCAGTCTCGACACAGCCTGGATAAAGCGGGCTTTCTTGCCGGATACCTTGTTGCCCTCCTCGTCGCCGCGATAGCCATTGTCTTCCAGGATGATGTAGTTGCCGGCTGAGGTGAATTCCACCGACTGTATACCGCTTGACGGAGTGGTGACCTCATAACGAGCCGAATACTCTTCATACTCAGGGGCTTTCAGCTCCTTCTCGTCCTTTTCGCAAGAAGCGAATACCATGGCACATACTATGGCAAGCATGCCCACTACTGTTCTTGAAAATTTGATCATATTAATTTGTTATGGTTGTGTGTCATCAAATCGGCCACAAAGTTAGCAAAAAATATTTTATATAGCGCAAACCGCCCTACCTGACTCGCAATCAAAATCCGTCCGGGGCATCATATCCATAGTGCCGAGTCACAGACTCTGCTGCCTATATGCAGTCTGAACCCTACCTAACTCGCTGTGCTCGTAAAGGTGGGGTTAACCATGTCGTGCCTCTACGAGGCAGTGTTCAGGCAGAGGCTGATATTCAAAATTCAACATTCAAAATTCAACATTCATTCAACTTTTTGTAGAGTCGGAGATTTTTTGTAATTTTGTGCGCCAATTAGTGGGATCGCGACCTGCTAAACATGAACAAACTTTTAAAGTACGTACAGAGAAAATGAAAAAAGATCTTCATCCGAAGGATTACCGTGAGGTTTGCTTCAAGGATATGTCGAACGATGAGACATTCATCACACGTTCCACGGTAGCCTCACGCGAGACTATCGAAATCGACGGCAAGGAATATCCGCTGGTAAAGCTTGAAATCACCAGCTCATCGCATCCTTTCTTCACCGGCAAGCAGAAGCTGGTGGACACCGCCGGTCGCGTCGACAAGTTCCGCAGCCGTTACGGCAACCGTTCCAAGAAATAATCGCTCTGATGATTATCCTGAAGGCCTTCCCGCGAAGGCCTTCCTTTTTATATCCCTGATGCCCTAAAGGTTCCGGTCTGTACCGATTTCTCAATGTCGGTTTTTTTTGCTAATTTTGCATTCCGAAAATCCCAATTCAGATGATATTACCTGTATATCTATATGGCCATCCGGTATTGCGTCAGGAGGCCGAAGACATAGACGCCGACTATCCGGGTCTCAACAAGCTTATAAAAGATATGTTCGAGACCATGTACAATGCCGAAGGAGTGGGACTCGCCGCCCCCCAGGTCGGCAAGTCGATAGCAGTCATAGTTATCGACGGAACCCCTTTGGCAAAGGATTTTCCCGAATGCGCCGACTCAAAAATGGTACTCATCAATCCTCAGCTCGACATCATTGAAGACTGCGAGCCGGTGACCCGCTCCGAAGGATGCCTCTCACTCCCCGGTCTCTCGGAAAACGTGAAACGCACCGAACATGTGCGCCTCGAATGGCTCGACGAGAACTTCAAGCCCCATACCGCCGAGTTCAAAGGTTTCATCTCTCGTATCATTCAGCATGAGTACGACCACCTCCTCGGCGAGGTCTACACTGACCATATATCCAGCATCCGCAAGCAGATGATCCGCAACAAGCTCCACAATCTGGAACGCGGAAAAGCTAAATGCGATTACAGAACCGTTGCAAAGCAAAACCGATAAAAAAACCATGGCCGACGATAAAAAAGTGATATTCTCCATGGTGGGAGTCAGCAAGATTGTCCCGCCGCAGAAACAGATACTGAAGAACATCTACCTGTCGTTCTTCTACGGCGCCAAGATCGGCATCATAGGCTTGAACGGCTCCGGCAAATCAACGCTGCTGAAGATTATAGCCGGCATCGACAAGAGCTATCAGGGGAATGTGGTTTTCTCGCCCGGCTACAGCGTGGGCTACCTGGAGCAGGACCCGAAGCTCGACCCGGAGAAGACGGTGCGACAGGTGGTCGAGGAAGGTATGCAGCCGGTGATGGATCTCCTCAAGGAATACGACGAAGTCAACAATGCCTTCGCCGACCCGGAGGTGCTCGAGGACCCCGACAAGATGAACAAGCTGATCGACCGCCAGGCAGAGCTGCAGGACAAGCTTGACGCCGCCGACGCCTGGAACATCGACAACAAGCTCGACCGAGCCATGGATGCCCTTCGTTGTCCGCCCGACGACCAGCTGGTCAAGCACCTCTCCGGCGGCGAACGCCGACGCGTGGCACTCTGCCGCCTGCTCCTCCAGCAACCCGACATACTGCTGCTCGACGAGCCTACCAACCACCTCGACGCCGAGTCGGTGCAATGGCTCGAGCAGCACCTCGCACAATATCCGGGCACCCTCATAGCCGTGACACACGACCGTTACTTCCTCGACCATGTGGCAGGATGGATTCTGGAGCTCGACCGTGGCGAAGGTATACCATGGAAGGGTAATTATTCCTCATGGCTCGAACAGAAGACGCAGCGCATGGCCCAGGAGGAGAAACAGGCTTCCAAACGCCGCAAGACACTCGAACGGGAGCTCGAATGGATCCGCATGGCCCCCAAGGCACGTCAGGCAAAAGGAAAGGCTCGTCTGTCGAGCTATGACCGTCTCCTCAACGAAGACCAGAAGGAACGGGAGGAGAAACTCGAGATATACATACCCAACGGACCCCGTCTGGGCAACAAGGTGATCGAGGCTTCGGGAGTGGCCAAAGCCTATGGCGACAAAGCCCTCTTCACCGACCTCAACTTCATGCTGCCGAGCAACGGCATAGTGGGCGTGATAGGCCCCAACGGCGCCGGAAAGACTACCCTCTTCCGCCTCATCATGGGCATGGAGAATGCTGACCGCGGCACCTTCGACGTCGGCGACACCGTCAAGATAGCCTATGTCGACCAGAACCACAAGGACCTCAGCCCCGACAAGAGCGTCTACGAAGTGATTTCACAAGGCGTGGAGTCGTTCCGCATGGGCGGCCGCGATGTCAACGCCCGCGCTTATCTGTCGCGATTCAACTTCACCGGTGCCGACCAGGAAAAGAAGATCGGCGTCCTCTCCGGCGGAGAAAGAAACCGTCTGCACCTCGCCATGGCCTTGAAAAGCGAGGGTAACGTGCTTCTCCTGGACGAGCCTACCAACGACATCGACGTCAACACCCTGCGTGCCCTCGAGGAGGGTCTCGAGAATTTCGCCGGCTGCGCCGTTGTCGTCAGCCACGACCGCTGGTTCCTCGACAGGATAGCCACTCACATCCTCGCATTCGAAGGCGACAGCAAGGTCACATTCTTCGAAGGAAACTATTCCGACTACGAAGAGTTCAAGAAGCGACGCGACGGCAACGACGACACACCGCACCGGATACGTTACAAAAAACTGATATAACCCTTTCAACAGCACAGCAGGAATCGGAAACCCGATTCCTGCAATATTTATCAATTAATAATCAATTATTCCTTCAATAGCAATTGCATTTACATGGACTGGCTTATTGAATTATTCAAACCTTTCAACACCTCCCTTGCCAGCACGATATTGCTCTATTCGGTAGTGATATTCGTGGGCATATGGCTTGGAAAGCTGAAGATCCTGGGGGTGTCGCTGGGCGTGACGTTCGTATTGTTCGTCGGGCTGTTGCTCGGCCATCTGGGCTACACCGCCGACGGCAACGTGCTCCACTTCCTGCGCGAGTTCGGCCTCATCCTCTTCATCTTCTCCATAGGTATGCAGGTAGGCCCCGGCTTCTTCTCGTCGTTCAAGGAGGGAGGCGTGCGCATGAACATCCTCGCCGTGTCGGGGATACTCCTGAACGTCGGCATCATGCTTGCCATATACTTCCTTCAGGGAGGCGCCGAAGGCTCCACATCGATATCGGAACTTGTGGGCATCATGAGCGGCGCCGTCACCAACACCCCCGGACTCGGCGCAGCACAGCAGACTTTCCTGCAGGTCGTCCCCGACGGTTTCGACGTCAGCCAGCAGATGTCGATGGGTTATGCCGCAGCCTACCCCCTCGGCGTTATCGGCATCATCGTCACAATGCTGGTGATCAAGAAGATATTCAAGGTCAACTTCGACAAGGAGACCGCCGAACTGGAAGCCGAATCAAGCAGCGACGAGCTTACACCCTACAAGGAGACATTCCGCGTGACCAACGAGCTGATCAACGGTCTCTCCATGCTCAAGCTGCACACGCTCCTGTCGGCCAACTACGTGGTGTCGCGTATCGAGAAGCCCGACGGCACCGTAATCATTCCCACATCCAAATCGGTGGTGGAGCTCGGCGACCTCTGCCTGATAGTCTGCCGCAAGCAGGATGTGGAGATTTTCGAGCGTTTTCTCGGCCCTGTCGTGGAGAAGAAATGGGAGATGGACCGCGGCCCGGTGGTGTCACGCCGCATACTCGTGACCAAAACCGAATACAACGGCGTAAAGCTCGGCTCGCTGCATCTGCACGATGCCTATCAGCTTAACGTGACGCGCGTGAACCGTGCCGGCGTCGACCTCATGGCCACAGCCGGGCTCCGGCTCCAGATGGGCGACAGGGTTACCGTGGTCGGCAAACTCGATGACATCAACAACCTGGCCGCCAAGCTCGGCAACTCCATGAAGCGACTCAACGAGCCAAACCTCATCACCATGTTCATAGGCATATTCCTCGGTATTGTAGTGGGAAGCATCCCGTTGCAGTTCCCCGGCATGTCAGTGCCCATGAAGCTTGGTCTTGCCGGAGGCCCGCTGGTGGTGGCCATTCTTCTCTCCGCCTATGGCAACAAGATACACCTGGTGACCTACACCAACTCGTCGGCCAACCTGCTGCTTCGGGAATTAGGCATATGTTTCTTCCTGGCCTCTGTGGGCATAGCCGCCGGCAAAGACTTCGCCAGGACTGTATTCACGCCCGAGGGAGCAACATGGGTAGGATACGGCTTCATCATAACCATAGTGCCGCTCCTCGTGATAAGCATCATAGCCCGCGCAAAATACAAGATGAACTATTTCACCATCTGCGGTATGATCAGCGGCTCCTACACCGACCCGCCGGCCCTCGCCTATGGCAACAAGCTCGCCAACAACGATGCCCCTGCCGTGGCTTACTCCACAGTATACCCGCTGACGATGTTCATGCGCGTGGTAGCCGCCCAGGCCGTAATCCTATTCTTCGTTTAGATTTATTTGAATATCATTCATCGGCGTCTCTGTCACTCAGAGGCGCCGATTCTTTTTTTATATTTTTTTAGCAATAATTTTTAGCCGAATTTTGTTGATATCATAAAGATATTGAAGTGATTTAAACTTATTTCAAAAACATAAAAAGTCTTTTAAGATATAAA
>CAJUAT010000071.1 GCA_910584525.1 uncultured Muribaculaceae bacterium
ACTGAAAATTAAGTGTTTAACAGCATAAATTTAATTTTTGTCATCTACTAAAGTCACACATTTATTTGTAAAACAGAATTAATTTCGTAATTTTGTGCCGAAAACGGGATTTGTTAACCTTTCATATCGCCCGTTGTCATTGTTAACCTTTATTACACCGGAGCCGAAGGGTTCCTTTATAGACAACAACTTTTTATTATATCAACAACCTTTTCACCGAGATGAAAAAACTTACCGGCCTCCTTATGGGAGGACTTCTGGGTCTTGCAAGCGTAAGCTCCCAGGCATCGACGTTTGTAGGCGACCGCACGGACTTCCGCGACGAGACCATCTACTTCGCCATGACCACCCGTTTCTACGACGGAGACCCCAAAAACAATGTCTGCTGCTGGGACAAGCAGGACGTTCAGATTTCCAAGAACGACCCCGACTGGCGCGGCGACTTCGCCGGTCTGATCGAGAAGCTCGACTACATCAAGGCTCTCGGATTCACCGCCATATGGATTACCCCCGTGGTTCAGAACGCCTCCGGCGAGGACTACCACGGCTACCATGCCATGGACCACTCCTCCGTAGACCTCCGTTACGAGAGCCGTAAGGAATGGGGCTCGTCGAAAGACGTGAAATTCCAGGACCTTATCGATGCGGCTCATGCCAAAGACATGAAAATTGTGCTCGACGTGGTGCTCCAGCATACCGGCAACTTCGGCGAGGTAAACCTCAACCCCCTATTCACCCGCAGCCAGAAAATTCAGAACCAGGCCAACGTGGCACACTCCATAGAGCCTAACTACGACCGTCTGCCCGCCAATTATAATGAGCTCGACGGCAAAGGCCAGTATGCTGCCCGCTGGAAATACTTCAAGAACCCCGAGTACGAACCCAACAACTATTACCACCACTATGGCACCGGCTGGAACTGGGACCTCCCCAACCGCTGGTGGGGCCAGATTGCCGGCGACTGCGTCGACCTCAACACCGAAAACGACCATGTGGCTCAGTACATCGTTGACTGCTACAGCAATTTCATCAGAATGGGCGTTGACGGTTTCCGTATCGACACCACCGGCCATATCGCCCCGCTGACTTTCAACACCCAGTTCATACCGCAGTTCCATAAAGTGGCCGAAGAGGCCAAGGACAAGCGACTCAACGGCTGCCCCTTCTTCATGTTCGGCGAGTGCTGCCAGCGTTTCCAGGGTTCTGTCGTTTACCGCTCCCAGCCCAACCTTTCTTCCTACTTCTACACCTGGAAGTCTGACGAGGCTCTCATCAACGAGTACAAGGCCACGTCCTCGGCCGAATGGTGGAAACAGCAGGTTCTCTCCGAGGGTCACGACACCCCGGTAGGCCCGATGGCCGTATGCGAGAAGGATACCAAGGACAAGCCCCGCTCCAACAACGCATGGCTGGAGAACGGCCAGTGGCACGAGCCCGACTATTCGCAGGCCTCCGGTTACAGCATAATCGACTTCCCCGTGCACTACAGCTTCAGCTCCGTAGGACACATATTAGGTCTCTTCAGCCAGGACAACTACTACAACGACGCCACCTACAACGTGGTATACGTTGACTCCCACGACTACTCCCCCGGTCCCAACGACGGCACACGCTTCAACGGCGGTACCGCCCAGTGGGCAGAGAATCTCTCGTGGATGTTCACGTTCCGCGGTATCCCCTGCATCTACTACGGCTCCGAGGTAGAGTTCAAGAAAGGAATGCCCATCGACGTGGGCGGCGCGGACAACAAGACGCCGCGCTCGCAGTCGGGCCGCGCATATTTCGGCAACTATCTTGAAGGCAACGTCACGGCCAGCGACTTCGGCGTGTACACCGCCAGCGGCAATGTTGCCCAGACTCTTGAGGGCGACCTCGCACACCACCTGCGTCGTCTGAACATGATTCGTGCCGCTGTGCCCGCGCTTCGCAAGGGCCAGTATACCTTCGATGGCTGCAAGGCCAATGGCGGCTGGGCTTTCAAACGCGCTTACAAGAACGAAAGCTACGCTCTGGTGGCCGTCAACGGCGGCGCCACTTTCACCGACGTGCCCGCCGGCAATTATGTCGATGTGGTCACCGGCCAGAGCTACACTGCCGACGGCGGCTCAATCACCGTGGATGCTCCCCAGACACAAGGTCAGCTCCGCGTGCTCGTTAAAGACTGGACTAAAGGCAAAATCGGCGAGGACGGCATGTTCATGTATGCAACATCTCCCGTAGCTCATGGCGGCAGCGTGGAGTTTGACGACCCCGGAACCACCGAATACTACACCGCCGATGACTTCATCGACGAGACAGTGACCATGAAGTTCGACCCCAACGGAGGCTCCTTCCGCACCGATACGCAGACTGTGACCGTGACTCTCGCCGGTATCTCTGAAACCGGTACATATACCGTGGGCAATGCCGCTCCCCAGACTATCGTCAAGGGTGAGACCAAGACATTTACCATCGGCGCCGGTATGCAGTATAACGAGACGGTGACCGTGAAGTGGACAGCCACCGGCGCAGGCGTCACCAAGGAGGGTTCCGTGACCTACAAGAAGGTTGACCCCAACGCCATGATCACCATCTACTGCAAGGCTGCATCAGCCCCCAACCTCTACGCTTGGGAGGAATCCCCTCTGAAGAAGCTTAACGGCGAGTGGCCCGGCGCAAAGATGACCTCCACAACCACCATCAAGGGTGTGACTTACTACACATGGTCGACCGAAAGCCAGAAGTTTAACATCATCTTCGGCAACGGCGGCTCCAAGACCGGCGACATCACCGGTATCACCGAGGACAAGTATTATGAATACGACGGCAGCACCGGTTATAAGGAGCTTGATCCGGAGAATCCCGAGCCGGGTCCCGGCCCCGGTCCCCAGCCCCAGCCCGAGCCCGGTGAGTTCGCGATATACTTCGACAACTCTTCGATGAACTGGAGCACAGTGAACATCCATTACTGGAACTCTCCCAATACCGACTGGCCCGGTGTGTCGATGACCAAGTTCCGCGACAACGTATGGCGTTACTCCTGGAGCGAGGAGCCCACACAGCTGGAGGGCGTGATATTCTGCAACGGCAACGGCAGCCAGCAGTCGAAAAACTTTACGCAGAAACTCATCAAGAATCACCTGTACACAATCACCGGCAACAATACCGATGTTCAGGACAAGGGTCTGTATCAGTTTGCCAGCGGCATCAGCATGCCCGTGGAGAACAGCCAGGTGAAGGTGTTCGTGGAGAACGGCGTGCTCTACATCGTGTCGGAAACAAGCACCACGGTGCCTGTATACACCCTCACCGGTATGGTAAGGAATGTAAACGTGGCTCCCGGCGTGACGGCTGTCACAGACCTCCACGGTTTCATTATCGTGAACGGCAAGAAGTACATGCTCCGATAATCCCCCGGCATATGCCGATTGACTTATAAACGGGAGCCGGTCTCACTGAAGAGGCCGGCTCTCTTTCATTTTTTACCGTCTTAACCACTCCTTTCGCTTCTGACTGTAAAATAAAAGTATTAAATTTGCAGTTGGTTTATAGGATGTCTGTACATACCTGCCGGGAGTGCCGGCAATCAGAAAGAAAAACCCATGGAGGAAAACAACAATAAGGGCAAGAAAGAGAGGGATTCATTGAGCCTGAAGGCTCTGTGGCCCTTGTGCAAGGTACATTGGAAATGGTTTGTGGTATCGGTGGTTGTGGCGGTAACGCTGGGACTGCTGTATTCGCTGACGGCGCAGCAGCAATATTCGCGGCGTGCGTCGTTGCTTCTGAAGGAGGAGGATGGTAAGCCCAAGCTGGGCGGCGACCTCGGATTCGGCGACATGAACCTCTTCGGCGGCGACAAGAATGTGCATAACGAGCTTGCATCAATCCAGTCGAAGCTCCTGGTAAAACAGGTGGTGGATCGTCTCAATCTGGTGATGGACTATGCCGAGCAGGGCCGCTTCCGCAGCACCACTCTCTACGGCAAGTCGCTGCCGGTGCTCGTGGCCATGACCGGTCTCAAGCAAGAAGACTATGCCGCCTTCAACATGCAGATAGCCAAGAACGGCGACATCCTGCTGCGCGACTTCGTATTCAATGCCGATGAGTTCGACCAGGAGGTGAAAGGCCGTTTCAACGAGGTGATAAAGACTCCGGTCGGCCCCGTGGTGATCAGCCGCAATCCCGGCTATGTGCCGCCCCAGAAGAATCCGCTCATGACCGTCACTAATGCCAAGCCGAAAACGGAATGGAACATCAATGTGGCCCATTACGGTCTGGAAAGCGCTGTGGGAGCGTGCAACAGCCGTCTGAAAGTGTCGCTCGAAAGCGACAAGTCGACAATCCTCAATCTCTCGTACACCGACAGCAACTCCGAACGTGCCGAGGATTTCCTCAACACCCTCATCGACGTCTACAACGAGAGCTGGGTGCTCGACAACAATCAGGTGACCGTGAGCACCTCCAAGTTCATCGACGAGCGTCTGGCAATCATAGAGCGCGAGCTGGGAAATGTCGACAGCGACATCTCCTCGTACAAGAGCGCCCATATGATTCCCGACCCGGAGACTACCGCAAAGGCCTACATGGAACGCGCTGAAGTGGCCAACGCCCAGATTCTGGAGCTCAACAACCAGCTCGCCATGGCTCGCTACCTCAAGGACTATATTCAGCGCGACGCGGCCCACAATCATGTGCTCCCCGTGAACTCGGGACTGAAGAGCTCCTCCATAGAGAAGCAGATTGACGATTACAACGCGCTGATGCTGCAGCGCAACAACGTAGTGACCAACAGCGGCGACAAGAACCCGCTGGTGCAGGACCTCGACAAGTCGCTGGCTCCGATGCGTCGCGCAATAGTCGCTTCCATCGACAACCAGATAAGCTCTCTCAACGCCCAGATACAGGGCTACAGCGGCAGCGAGCGCAACAGCAACGCCCGCATTGCCTCAAGCCCCACGGAAGCCAAGTACCTCCTGTCCGTGGAACGTCAGCAGAAAGTAAAGGAGTCGCTTTACCTCTTCCTTCTCAAGAAGCGTGAGGAAAACGAGCTGTCGCAGGCTTTCACAGCCTATAACACCCGCGTGGTGACGCCTCCTCACGGAAATGCCGGTCCTACATGGCCGCATCCCAAGATGATTCTCGCCGTATCATTCATGCTCGGTCTCGCTTTCCCCGTGGTCGTGATCCTGATTCGTGAGAATTTCAATACCAAGGTGCGCGGCACTAATGACCTCAAGACCATCTCAGTGCCTTATATCGGCGAAATTCCCCTGTACAAGCCGGGCAGAAAGAGCGGCTCCAAGTCGAAGGCCTCCGATACCATTCTCGTGGAACCAAAGAACCGCAACATCGTCAACGAGGCTTTCCGCGTGGTGCGAACCAATGTGGAGCTGATGATGGACGACAAGGACCACAAGGTGATAATGGTGTCGTCGATAAATCCGGGCAGCGGCAAATCATTCATATTCATGAATCTGGCGGCCAGCTTCGCCGTGCAGGGCAAGCGCACAATTGTGGTGGATCTCGATATGCGGAAGGGTACCATCAACAATTATGTGGGCAAGCATCATCATGGCGTGGTGGATTATCTCAACGGCCGCTCTTCCGACCTCGACAGCCTCATAGTGAATGTGGACAGCCATCCCAACCTGTCGGTGCTTCCCGTGGGATTCCTGCCTCCCAACCCCACGGAGCTGCTCAAGAAAGAGAGCTTCCACAGGATGATCGAGGAGCTGCGCAAGGATTACGACGTGGTAGTGCTCGACTGTCCGCCGGTGGATGTGGTGGCCGACTCGGCGATTATTACCAAGGAGGCCGACATGACGATATTCGTGGTACGTGCCGGGCTGCTTGAACGCGACCAGCTCCCCGTAATCGAGGAATATTACCAGAGCGGCAAGTTCTCGAACATGGCTCTGCTCCTCAACGGCACCGACCAGTACGCAAGCCTCTACGGCAGCACATCCTACGGCTACGGCAAGAACGCCGGCTACTACGCCAATAATTGACGGGCAGCCCCTCACATAAGCCACATCCGTCACATAAGCCACATAAATCACATCCCCATAAATAAAGAGGCCGCTCTCGAAGAGCGGCCTCTTTATAAAAATGCTCAGTCTCAGTTGAGATAAGAAAGGTTGATGCCTTTGAATTCTAGGTCGTTCTGGGCGCGTTTAAGCAGCGCAGGATTGAGCCGTACGGCTTTCTGGAGCTGCTGTACCACCTCGTTGTTGTTGTGGGTTCTGGCGGCGGCTACGGCCTTCAGATAGTAGGTGTCGGCATTAGGCGATTTCACACTGTTGAGGATTGAGGTGGCCTCGGAGTAATTGCGTGCCATGATCTGGGCCACGGCGGCATTGTTGCTCTTGGTGTCGCCGAAGGCGTTGATGGCCTTCTGGATGTCGCCCTGCGCAAGGTAGAGGGTGCCCAGCGCATCGGCGTTCTCCGGCACTCCCGCTGCCGATCCGAAATATTCGTTGGCCTTGGCCATGTCGCCATTCATCATAGCTGCCAGTCCAAGGTTCATCACCGGCTCCTTGGCCTGCGGGTTGAGTCGAAGAGCCTGCTGCCAGTTGGCTACCGCTCCGCTGTAGTCGCCGGCTATGAACTGCGTGTCGCCAAGGTTGTTGTAGGCGCGGTAGTCCTTCGGATGAAGTTCGGCGGCACGGTTGTAGATCTCCATCTTCTTCATGTTGTCGTCGGTAAGCGTGGCAACGTACAGAATCTCCTCTTCGGTAAGCTTCTGGGGATCGGTGTTGAAGAGGTTCACCAGCTCCTGGTCAGACTTGCCGATGGTGTTGATGGTGGCCATCACGCGGCTGTAACGCAGCTGGGGAAGTATCTGGTCGGCAAGCTCGTTGAATACCGACGACATATTGCGGATCTCGCGCTCGCGGTCCTGCGGGTCGGGATACATGCGCAGTACCGACAGGATAAGGTCCTTGTCCTGGATGTTGCTCTTCTCCACCAGCTTCTCGAAACCTTCCCAGTCCTCGGGGGTGAAGCTGGAGGTGAGCTCGCCGAACTCCGAGATCTTGTCGCGTTTCAGCTGCCCTTCCACATAGTTGGTGGTGTTCTTCTCGCGTTTCTCGGCGAGGTTTGTGTTGAACTCCAGCGAGCCCTCGGGGCTGGCGTAGGAGTTGACGGTGATGCCGGCGATTTCCTGATTGGCGGCCTGGTTGGCCTCCATCAGCCTCCGGTTAAGGTCGATATAGTCGGCCTTGTCTACCTGGTTGGCGCGTATGTTGGCCTGGTTGATGAGGAAGTGTATGTCGGCGGAATATTTCTGGCTTATCACTTTCTGGAAGCCGTCGGGGGCCACAGCCGGGGTGACCGTCTTGGCGTTGGCGAAGGTGGAGGTAGCCACTACGCCGTAACCCACTTTAACGCGCGGCAGCTTGTAGGTCTTGCCGTTCTGGTCGACGTTGAAGTCGAGATAGAGGTCGGAGACAGCCATCTCCGGACGATAGGCCATGTTGAAAGGTATCGACACTCTGCCGCCGTTGACCCAGTCAACCACCTGGCCGTTGGCGCGTACATCCTCGCCCTGGAAAACCACCGGCTGCGCCGTGGCTTCCCCGGTGCCTGTCATCGTGTTCCACTGGAGCACCGGTATGGCCGTAACCTTAGCGTTCTTGACCATGAATTTAGCCGGTATGGCGCCCGTTACTGTACCAGGCACCCGCTCCCCTACCGTTGCCAACGGCGTAGGGTTCGTGCTGAAGTAGTCGCTGCTGAATTGCCCAAGTTTCTTGTTGCAACCCGTCAGAAGAACGCATCCTCCGGCCAGCGTCAGATAAATAAGCTTTCTGTTCATCACTCTTTGTTTATCGTATTTTAAGTTTATTGTATTTTTAGGTTTATCGTATTTTCGAGTTTATGTTACAGCAGGCTTGTTTCCGGCCGCACACCGCCGAAGCCTCCGTAATAATCCGTAAAGATATGAAAAAAATATGGGTGACACAACACTAAAGTGCATAAGAGGCGAAAAACAGTCGTTAAGGAACGCGCTCTAATGACCCCCAATAGCGTATAACCAAGCGGTTAAGACGGCTGCCGGCATGTTAAAAACCGGGAAAAAGCCGGGCTAAAAAAGGTATTGCGCGAAAAAAATTTGGAGAAAAATTTGGTGGAAAGAAAAAGAAGTATTAATTTTGCACTCGCAAAAGGGGATGACAATCCCCGCAAAGTTGACTCCGTGGCTCAGTTGGTAGAGCAAATGACTCTTAATCATTGGGTCGTGGGTTCGAGCCCCACCGGGGTCACTGAAGGGTCTATCAGACCGGTGAATTCCTCTGAAAATCATTGATTTTCAGAGGTTTTTCTTTTTACCCCTATCCCCGATCGGCGCAAAATATTGAAACTGCGGGTGTGCAAGAAGGTGGCAATAAAAATTGTACTATGTTTTGCCACCTCTAAAGGCTCTATTTCATTATTTTTCAATGATATACAATGGATGAGGCTGTCGGATGCCTGCCACCTTTCAAGGTGGCCGCAGGTGGCAAAGAATAATCCTGAATTTAATCAGAAACAGTCTTACGAAGCCTACGGAAACAGCCCTTGCCGCCATTTTTAGCTACATTTCTGCTGACACTTGCGTGTATAGGTTTCCTTGACTTTAAGTTTAGCCTTGCAGTTGGGGCAGGTGCATCTATCGACGGTTTCGTTCATCAGCCAAGAGTGTCCGCAGTCCATACAAGTGGTGCGACCTTTGGGCAGACGGAAGGCATAGTGGTTGATAGTGTTGGTGAACGCCCAACGGCGTGGGGCGGTCGGGAGTGGGCGAAGATGCCCACTCTGTGCCATTACCGCTTTTTCGTATTTCGTTCTCGGTTTCATAGTCGTAATGTGTTAAAAGTCAAAAAGACTGGGTTGTGCGATTTGGGGATTGTTCTCGGTCGTTTTCTTCTCGGTGGTCTTGGGTCTGCGCATTTTAGCTATTTCCTCGTCACGGAGTTTGTTTATGGCGTCCTGCCGTGCCTGCTCCTTTTCCTCCTCGGTTAGTTCTACCGTATGGTTTACTACCACTTGGCAGTTGGTGGCTATATTGCTTGCCTCGATTTCGGGTTCATCCCAAAAGTGCATAGCCCAGCCATAGATTTCATCGTCGGTAAAACCGCAACATCCGCTTTTCTTGACCTCTCCGATGATATAGGCGCAACACTGTTCCATAGTCTTGGAGGGATTTGCCAGCCTTACCGCTACAAGAGGGTCGTTCTCAGCCCTTGCCATAAGATATTGGGCGATTGTGTCTTGGAACGCTTGTGTTCCTTTCATTGTGTTCATTGCCATAGTCGTAAATGTTTTTAGAGTGTCGTAATCCAATAGATTATCGGGTCAAGCCGAAAAGCCGGTGCATTTGTTAAAATTGAAGATTAGAAATGTTAA
>CAJUAT010000072.1 GCA_910584525.1 uncultured Muribaculaceae bacterium
CGCTCAATTTTATAATCTGAAATCAGCAAGTTGAACTTGCGAAACTTGAATTATAGATTAATGTTTTGAGGGGTTTATGAAGCTCTCCCTTCCGAGCAAAAAAATTCCGGAGACTGTGATGGCCTCCGGAACTGTATCCTGTTCAGTGTGTCTTGTCTGGATTACTTGTCGTAACCCGGTTTCTTGAGGAGCTTGAACATGTTGCTCTTGTAGAACTCCACGCCGGGCTGGTTGAAGGGGTTGACGCCGAGCATGTATCCGCTGATACCGCAGGCTTTCTCGAAGAAATAGATGAGCTGGCCGAGGTTGTACTCGTTGACGCTCTCTATCTCGATGCGCATGTTGGGCACGCCGCCGTCAACATGGGCCATCTTCGTGCCTAACTCTGCCATCTTGTTGACTTCGTCGATGCGCTTGCCGGCGAGGTAGTTGATGCCGTCAAGGTTCTCCTTATCTTCGGGAATGCGGCGTTCCACCGATGGTTTGGCCACCGATATAACTGTCTCGAAGATGCTGCGCTCGCCCTGCTGTATCCACTGACCCATGCTGTGGAGGTCGGTGGTGAAGTCTACGCTTGCCGGGAATATGCCCTTGCCATCCTTACCCTCGCTCTCGCCGTAAAGCTGCTTCCACCATTCGGAGATATAGTGCAGCGACGGGTCGAAGTTGACGAGCAGCTCTATTTTCTTGCCGCTTTTATAGAGGGCGTTGCGCATCAGGGCATAAGTCTGCGCCTGATTGTCGCTGCCAGGATGGGCTGTCTGGGCCTCCATATCCTTGGCACCCTGGAGAAGCGTGCGGATATCGTGGCCGGCTACGGCTATGGGAAGGAGTCCTACGGGAGTGAGCACCGAGAAACGGCCGCCCACATTGTCGGGTATCACATAGGTTTCGTAGCCCTCATTGTCCGACATGGTGCGCAGAGCCCCCTTGTTGGCGTCGGTCACGGCAACTATCAGGTCCTTGGCCTTCTCCTTGCCTGCCTGCTTCTCCAGCAGTTCCTTGAGGATACGGAAAGCTATGGCCGGCTCGGTGGTGGTGCCCGACTTGGAGATCACGATGATGCCGAAACGCTTGCCAGTAAGGAGCTTCTCGAGCTGGGCCGTATACTCCTCGCCGATGTTCTGGCCTGCATAGAGCACCTTGGGTTCGCCGGGATTGGGAGCGTAATAGTACTCGAAATTGTCGGCCAGCGCGCTGTTTACGGCCTTGGCGCCCAGATATGAGCCGCCGATTCCTACGCAAACCACGTAATCGCAGTTCTCGCGAAGGCGTTTGGCAGTAGCCTCTATACGCGTCACGAGCTCGTCGGGAGTGGTCGACGGAAGATTAACCCAGCCCAGAAAATCGTTGCCGGCACCTGTCCCTTCCATAAGGGTGCTCAACGCCGTGACGCTCTCTGACTGCAGAGCCTCATATTCTTTCTCCGCGAAATATTTCGCGTCCTGAATCTCTAATTTAATGCCTTTCATATTGCTTGTTTTGGGTATTTTCTGATTTAATCATTTTGCCTTATTCCCCTCTGAATCATCTGTTCTCTTCAGAATCAGGTAAACGAAGGGGCTATCCGTTTGATGGCCCGTTTGGGGTTGGCGCCATCATATAGGATGTGATACATCGCATCGAGGATAGGCATGTCCACTTTGGGTCCCTGCTGGTTGATGCGTTGCACGCACCGGGTGCCGTAATAACCTTCGGCCACCATCTCCATCTCCATCATGGCTGCCTTGACGCTGTAGCCGCGGCCTATCATGGAGCCGAAGTTGTGGTTGCGGCTGAACTTGGAATATGCCGTCACCAACAGGTCGCCGAGATAGGCCGACTGGTATATGTTTCTGCCGGCGAGGGGCGCTACTGTATCCACAAACCGTTCCATCTCCCTTATGGCGTTGCTGACGGTCATGGCCAGGAAATTGTCGCCCGCCTTAAGGCCATGGATTATACCGGCGGTTATGGCATATACATTCTTGAGGACGGCGGCATACTCAATACCGTCGACGTCGCGGCTCACGATGGTGCGCATGCGCTTGCCGGCCAGAAGGGCGGCGAAGTCGGCGCCCCGCTCTCCGTCGCAACATCCTATGGTGAGATACGACATCCTGTCGAGAGCCACCTCCTCGGCATGGCACGGGCCCCCTATCACCAGCAGCCGTTCCGTGGAGCACCCGAAGCGCATCTTCATGTAGTCGGTGACTATCATGTCGCTTTCAGGCACTATCCCCTTAACCGCCGACACTATGTTCTTGCCGCTGATATCCACGGTAATCTCGTCGAGAGTCTCGCGCAGATAGGGCGACGGGGTCACCAGCACAAGTGTGTCGGCATCCTCGCAGACCTTGTTGATGTCGTCGCTGAAGTCAATGCGCATCACGTCGAAATGCACATCGCTCAGATAGGAGGAATTATGGCCGTAGCGGATGAACTCGTCGATACGGTCGGCACGCCGGAAATACCATCCTATGCGTTCGCAGTTGCCCAGCAGGAGCCGAGCCAATGCCGTGGCCCAGCTGCCGCTGCCTATCACGGCCACTTTTCCCATCCTGTTCATAGTCACTCTTCTTTTGTTTCCTTCTCTTCCTTGTCGGCCGTCTGCTTCTTCTCCGGACGCATCTGCGGGAAGAGGAGCACCTCCTGAATGGCCTGCTGGCCGGTGAGAAGCATCGCCAGTCGGTCCATGCCTATGCCTATGCCCGATGTCGGGGGCATACCGTATTCCAGCGCACGGATGAAGTCGGCGTCGATTATCATGGCCTCGTCGTCGCCCTTGTCGGCAAGCTTCATCTGTTCTACAAAACGCTCATACTGGTCAATTGGGTCATTCAGCTCCGAATATGCGTTGGTAAGTTCCTTGCCGTTGACCATCAGCTCGAAGCGCTCGGTAAGCTCCGGGTTGTCGCGGTGACGCTTGGTGAGGGGCGACATCTCTATGGGATAGTCGGTGATGAAGGTGGGCTGGATATATGTCCCCTCGCATTTCTCGCCGAAAATCTCGTCGATAAGTTTTCCCTTGCCCATCGAGGGGTCGGTCTCTATGCCGTTGGCCTTGCAGAAGGCACGCAGCTCCTCCTCCGTCTTGCCGTCGATGTCGAATCCGGTCTTCTCTAGTATCGCCTCGCGCATCGTCACCCGCTTGAACGGCGGCTGGAAGTCTATCTCATTGTCGCCGACGCGCACTTTGGTGGTGCCGTTGACATCCCTGGCTATCTTCGCAAGCATGTTCTCCGTGAAGCACATCATCCACTTATAGTCCTTGTAGGGCACATACAGCTCCATGCAGGTGAACTCCGGGTTGTGGCAGCGGTCCATACCTTCGTTGCGGAAATTGCGGCTGAACTCGTAGACGCCGTCGAACCCTCCGACTATCAGGCGTTTGAGGTACAGCTCGTTGGCGATACGCAGATAGAGGGGTATGTCCAGGGCATTGTGATGTGTGATGAACGGGCGCGCGGTTGCGCCGCCGGGTATCGCCTGGAGCACCGGCGTCTCTACCTCCAGAAAACCATGCTCGTTGAAATATTCACGCATCGAATTGAACATCCTTGTGCGCTTTCTGAAAATCTCGCGCACTTCAGGATTCACCACCAGGTCCACATATCGCTGGCGATAACGCAACTCGGGGTCGGTGAATGCATCATAAGCCACGCCATCCTTCATCTTGACTATAGGGAGCGGTCTGAGGCTCTTGCTGAGCACCGTCAGCGTGCGTGCATGCACGGATATCTCTCCCGTCTTCGTGCGGAACACCTCGCCGGTGATGCCCACGAAGTCGCCTATGTCGAGCAGCTTCTTGAATACGGTGTTGTAAAGCTCCTTGTCGTCGCCCGGACATATGTCGTCGCGGCTCACATATACCTGTATGCGGCCGTCGCTGTCCTGAAGCTCCATAAACGAAGCCTTGCCCATGATGCGGCGGCTCATCACCCTGCCGGCGATGCTTACCTCTCGCACCTCTCCTTCGTCGCTGAAATTCTCTTTGATCTCCTGACTGTGGCCCGTAACGGGGAATTCGGCTGCCGGATACGGGTCGATACCCATGTCGCGCAACGCCTGCATGCTCCGGCGCCTTACTATCTCTTGCTCGCTTAGTTCACGATTTGCCATTATCTTGTTCTTGTCTGCGTTTAGGCTCTGTTCCTTAGAAACTGTTTAAATTTATGTGAGAATTTTTATTATAAATTTAAACAGTTTCTTAAAAATATATTGAGTCGGGCTGTGCGGGAGCCGCGACGTTCACGTCCGTCTCAAGAGTGGGATCGAAGCTTTCGTCGATGTCCACCATATCGGGTTCGGTAAGCTCCTGGAGAGTGTCGACGGGCGGCACTTCCTCCTTGGGCGTCTGGTAGGTGAAGATAGGCTCCTCATATACCGTGTCCTTCATGGCATCTGTATCCACAGGTTCGTCGGTGCCCGGGTCGGGACGCAGTATCTCGCTGTTGAGCGTGGTGGTCATCATCAGCAGCCCGAACACGAAGAAGAGAATACATGCACCCATCAGAAGCACATCTATGGCGAGGAATTTTCTGTTGCGGCTCTCGGGAGCCGGCCCGTTGATGCCGCGTGTCACAAGCGCAGCGAATGGAGGCACCGACAGCAACAGCCATAACGTACCCACTATTTTCAGACTGAGGAAACCCACGTCAGGGCCGGCAAGACCCACAAGCCCCATCAGTAGGCCTGCCACGCCTAAGGTCACGACAAACCATCCCACAAGCGACATCACCACCGAATGAGGACTCTCCCCGCCCCGGAAATTCACATAATTGTCTATCCATGGCTTGATGAAATAACTCTCAAACCATCCTTCGTACACGTGCCGGGGATTATAGATTCTCTTGATACTCATTATTGAATTGAGCGCGAAAGAACATCTCCCGCGCTATTCCGATGGCACAAATTTACCGCTTTTTTCCGAATTACACAACTTTAGAGCATTCTTAGACCTTGCTCCTTATTCCAGCGAGAAGCTGATATTGACTTCCGCCGGGGCATCCACGGGGGAACCATTCTGATCGGCAGGCTGCCATTTGGGCATATTCTTCACCAGCCGTATGGCCTCGCTTTCCAGGTCCGGGTCTATCATCCGCTTGATCTTTATGTTGCCGATAGAGCCGTCGGCCTTGACGGTGAACGTCACCGGAACCACGCCCTCTATGCCGCAGTCCTTGGCTGCCTGGGGGTAAACCATATTGCTCTTGATATACTCATCCATAGCCTCTTTCCCCCCGGGATATTCCGGAACATCCCAGGCAAAAGTCGCCAGCGAGAACCCCAGCGCAACCAGCGCTGTCATTATTATCTTCTTCATAATCACTTCCTTTTCTTTCTATGACTCCCCAACCCGCCTTCGGTTTAAGACCCGAGATAATGTTGAATTTTGAATGTTGAATTTTGAATGTTGAATTTTGAATGTTGAATCAGCTGCCACAGCTGTTATAATGTTGAATTTTGAATGTTGAATTTTGAATCAGCTGCCACAGCTGTTATAATGTTGAATGTTGAATTTTGAATTGCGTGCCGGCACTTTGACTGTTCAGTACTGCATGGAAATCACGGATGCGGCAGCTTATTCAAAATTCAAAATTCAACATTCAACATTTCTTTCCAGGCGGTGATGTTGCGTGTATCGGTGCTGAAGGTGATGCCCAGGTTGATAATTGGGCGTGGGTCGCCGGCAAACTGGCGGCCGTAGTCTTTCTTCCGGATCTGCTCCAGAGCCTCCTCCGGCGTGCCGTCGCGCTTCAGCTCGATGATGTAGATATAGTTGCGCATGCTCAGCAGCATGTCGATGCGCCCGTCCGACGTGTGCCACTCCGGACGCGCGTCGACTCCTATCAGCATGAAGATGATGAAGAGATTGTTCTCGTAATGCAGCTCCACAGCCTTCTCGGCGAACTCATAGGGAATTCCTGCCATGAACGACCGCAGCCGCTCCATGGCCTCGTCGATTCTCCTCTCCTCCAGCAGTCTGCGCACCTCGCGCACATGCTTCGAAATGGCCGTGGACTGCTCGCTGAGGTAATGCCTTGCAAGATTGTCGAAAAGTCCCTTGCGCACCTCCAGATTGGGGATGCCGAGATGATAGAGGTCATAATCCTCATACCCCTTGATTGTCAGATAACCTGTCTGATAGAGCAATGCTATGGGGGTCGTCTCGAAGACGTCGCTTTCGGCCAGCCGGCTTCCCTCGATGGATTCCTGGAACATCTCGGGCAGAAAACCTCCTCCGCTCTGAATGCGGCGTATCAGGAACTCCGGCGTGCCGCTCTGGAACCAGTAGGCACCTATCTTGCCCTCATCAATGGCCCACAGGAGGCTGAAAGGATTGTATATGTCCGGGCACTCCGACGTGAAATGGTAACCGTCGTAATTGGCCTTTAGCAAGCCAATGGCCCCTTCATAATCCGTGTCTCTCTTCCTGGCAAGATTCTCTATGCCCTGACAGAAATCAGACCTCAGTTCCTCCTCTGTGATGCCGCATATCGCGGCATATCTGTCATCGAGCGATATGTCGCGCAGATTGTTGAGGCCGCTGAATATTGTCATCTTGCTGAAGCGGCTCACGCCCGTAAGCATCGTGAAACGGATGTACTGGTCAAGGTCTTTTATGTTGACATAGATGGATTTCAGCAGCAGCCTGTGCGCCTCGCTGCGCTCCGGGTCGTGCATCGTCTCTATCAGCGGATTATCGTACTCGTCAATGAGGATTACCACTGTCTGACCCGTTGCCTCATAGGCTGCATGTATGATATTGCCGAAGCGCATGGAGAGGTTGTCGGTTTCAACCTCTATGCCATATTTCTTCTCCCATATGCGGAAATGATTGTCGAGAAGTTGCTCAAGACCCTTTTCATCATTAGGATTGAATCTGGCCAGACTGAGAGTCAGCACCGGATGCACCGGCCATTCCGATTCCAGACGCTCCATGGCCAGCCCCGTGAATAGTTCCTTCTTCCCTTCGAAATAGGCCTGTATCGTCGACAGGAGCAGACTCTTGCCGAAACGGCGGGGCCGCGACAGAAACACGCTTTTGCTCGACATGACAAGGTTGTAGATCAACTCGGTCTTGTCGACATAGAGATATCCGAGCGTGCGCAACGACTCGAAGCTCTGGATGCCTATGGGATAACGAACAGTAATATTGGCCATAACAGAATCCTTTATTTGCTACAAATATAACACATTTCCCCCGTAATACAAAACAGAGCAATACGTAATGCCTGCGGCCATAGCACCCATCAGTGCGGTTCCGGTTCAGTTTTCTTCGTAAATGATTTTTTCCGTTCCGACATCCGTTACTTTCACAACCAACTCACCGGGTCGGGGTTTAGCGACAGGATTTCCCTGAAGATTGAAATATCTTGGCGGATTTTCCTCATTCATATCTACAATGGGAGAATCAACGCCTGATACCAAATTCATTATCTGGTCATAATAAGGATTCCTAAACAGCACCGTGCCATCTGATGACCGGAAATCCAACGTATATTGCATGAAGTTACATCCCGGCACAGGCCCGGCAAAAGGATTGATCAATGAGTCCCATCCAACAATCCCAATATTCTTGGCTGCCATTGTAGTCCACCATGGATTCCAGGAACAACCGGGCTCCGGATCGACAGACTGATCCACATATACCATAACTCCTCTGTCTGAACCATCAATACATGGACACCATTGCTGAGTGGCAAACGAATATTTGCCTGAATTAACCACGGATATCTCTTTTGTGTCATCATCTATGACTATCATTTGATGCCCTGCTACTTCATCTTTGCCAAATCGGTTATAATCATAATAATCCAGCAGATACGTCTTGACAGTTTCTCTGACATCCTTCACCTCTACGGCAACCCTCAGCATCGCACCGTCGAGTCTGACTCCATAACAAGTCGGCTTCCCATTCCGTACAACCCTAAGATACGTGTTGCCATCGTATTCCAACGTCCCGTCGAGCTTATAATCATAGAACCATATTCTGTCATCCCGGAGGCTATACACTTCACTCCACGACGCTCCCTCCCGCCATATTTCCTCCGGCGTCAACTGCACCCCTGCAAAAACAGAGACTACACAATTCAAGAGAACAATTACAACCTTAAATATTTTCATCACATTCTATTTTTTTATCACATTCTATTTTTTTTAACCACCATTCTCAATCCTCATTGTGGGATTCTGGATAATTTTACCAGCTTTGAGCTTAACTTCCCCTCCTTCTCCTATCTTAGAGCGCGTTCCTTATAATTTCTGATTATTTTTGTATTTAAAGCAAACTCCATATTATCTGCCAATTATTTTCCTGCCTCTGGTTATATAGATTTTTCCTTTGGCTGGAGTGTTTAATTCCCTGCCTGACAAGTCATACTTTTTCTCATTCTGTAAAGGGTTATCACATTCAATATTCTGTACAGAAGAGTTTTCAGGCCGGTATACAGCATTGTTGACGCGATATTTCAACCGGGTTATAGCTCTCAGATTCCACGACCCGGTTTCATATTGACCTAAATAGGTGAATACTGACAGGATATTATACTTCCAATATGGTATGCACAATTTTTGTGGCGTATAACCAGCTGAAGATTCCTCAAGTCGCGGACAACCGTCAAATTGATCATATATGTATGTAAAAAGCTCATATGAACCAATATCCACACTTTCCATTTCCAGGATTTCTATACTGACATCATCAACAGTTGCTCCATGGCACAGATTGAATTTATCCACAGAACAAGGCAACAAGACATCATTGTAATCTGCATCATATGGTGCTTTGCCATCGGTCGGATAAGGTTGGTTTCCATTTTTGACACTCCAATAATATTTATTTGGATTGTCAAAAATATGTATCACATCACCTCCCATTGTAAAATTCCGGAACAATGCGTTTTTTACACGCAGCTCCACCGTACTGCCGCATTCATCGTTTTCATATATTATCTCCGAGATCAGAGTTTCTTCTGATATGGCATTCATTTCCTCAAAGCTTTCGCAGCTGAAGTACGAAACCTTCCCGGTAGCATAGTCAATGAAAAACTGAGATGACTCTTTACCTCCCCGGTTTTTTATCCCGAACATGTTGAGACATCCTGCCGTCAACAATATCAAAAACACATAATGTTTCATGTCCTTAGCTTTTTATTGTTGTCCCCTCTTACGGTCAATACATTCAAATTGAGCGTTAGATATTCGTGCCTTTTCTTTATTATATGATTTCCAAGCTTTTTGGGCACAAGCCGAAATTACGGTGCATGGATTTTCCGAGAAAGTGTTAAATTTGCG
>CAJUAT010000073.1 GCA_910584525.1 uncultured Muribaculaceae bacterium
GTCGTTTTTTTATGCCCGTATCTCTGAAATTACATACTTGCGAAACTTAAATTATATAAGGAACAGAGCCTAAGAGCGAAACCTGAAACAAAACCTAAAAACAGATACCATAATGGACACACAGCGAATAATACCGGCTTCGGAGCTCATCATCAACGATGACGGGAGCGCGTTTCACATCCATCTGAGGCCAGAGCAGCTTCGCGACAACATCATCTTCGTGGGCGACCCGGGAAGAGTAGACATGGTTGCGTCACACTTCGACAGCATCGACTATGACGTACAGTCGCGGGAGTTTCACGCCATAGGCGGCACGTACCATGGCAAGCCCGTGATGTGCATAAGCCACGGCATAGGCCCCGACAACATCGAGATTGTGGTTACGGAGCTCGATGCCCTCGCCAACATAGATTTCAAGACCCGCAAGGTGAAGGAAGAACACCGTACGCTCAACATCGTGCGAGTGGGTACATCAGGCTCCATACAGACTGATCTTCACCTCGGCGACTTCGTGATAGCGGAGAAAGGAATAGGTTTCGACGGCATCCTCAATTTCTACGCCGACCGCGACAAGGTATGCGACCTGGCTTTCGAACGGGAGTTCAAGGCCCACACAGGGTGGGATTCATCATGGGCGTCGCCCTACGTAGTCAATGCCGACGAGAAGCTCATGCAGGCGATAGGCCGCGACGACATGCACCGCGGATTCACCATAGCTGCCGTTGGCTTTTACGCCCCCCAGGGCCGTCAGGTACGCCTGGCGCTCAAAGACCCGAACCTGAACGCCAAGATAGAGTCGTTCCGCTATGACGGACGCCCCGTAACCAATTTCGAGATGGAGTCGGCATGTCTGCAAGGTATGGCGCGGCTCCTCGGACACCGGGCAATGACTGTATGCTGCATTATAGCAGCACGCCGGGAGTCGAAAGCCAACACTGATTATAAACCGCGCGTCAACGAACTGATCAGAACCGTGCTCGACAGATTCGCAGAGTTCTGAGCAACCGGTCAGGCCAGCTCATAGCGCGCACCTGGAAGTTTGTGGACAATACCGTCGAACTCCATCTCCGTGAGCGCCACCATAAGGTCTTTCATGCCGAGGTTTGTGAGCTGGAACAGTCTATCGAGGCTCACTGCGGCAGCCTCCTTGCGGAGGGTGTCGTAGATGAGCTTCGGCACGCCGTCAAGCTCTGGAAAAAGATTGAGCTGACGAGGTGCGGCGGCAGCATGCTGCGGCACCCATCCCGAGAGCTCCACAAACTGGGCCGCCGATGTCACAAGGTGCGCCCGCTCACTGTGTATTAAGAAATTGCATCCGGCACTCATGGGGTCGGAGGCTCTGCCCGGCAATGCCATCACCTCCCTGTTGTTGTGGAATGCCTGGGAGGCAGTGCTCATGGCTCCGCCACGCACCTCCGACTCCACCACAAACGTGACGCTGCACAACGCCGCCACTATCCGGTTGCGCTCGAGGAAATTGCGTTGGAAAGGACGGGTGCCACGCGGATATTCCGACACTATGGCTCCGCCGCTTTCGATAATCTTACGGGCAAGGCCGCGATGGACGGCAGGGTATATCATGTCGAGGCCATGGGCCACCACGGCAATCGTGGCAAGGCCATTCTCCAGAGCGGCGCCATGTGCGGCGGCATCTATGCCCAGCGCAAGGCCGCTTACCACTGCCATGTCGGGATAATATGGCGCAAGGTCGGCCACGAGACGCCGGGTGAACTCCGATCCATAGGCAGTGCATTTGCGTGTGCCTACAAGTGCGAGCATGTGCCGCGCATCCAGATCGGTATCGCCAAGAACATACAGCGCCACCGGAGCATTGACCATCTCGTCGAGCAGCGACGGATAGGATTCGTCGCCAAGAAAAATGCAGCGGATATGATGGTCGCGCATGAAGACACTCTCCTCCATACCCCGCCGCAGTGCCTCCTGCCTTTCGGCCATTGGAAACACAAACGACCCCGTAATGCCGAGACGCCGCGACAATGTTACGGAATCAAGACTGAAAAACTCGTCGAAAGAGATATCCGCGTCGATGAATGCCCTTGCCGTCTGAGCAGTCATACCGGGCACCATCGACAAGGCCACCTTATATCCTACCTCGCTGTCCACGTTCATTCTACCTGATGTATTTTCCGAACACAGCCACGAGCTCATCGCCTCGCGACAGCTTGCCATCCTTGAGCACCACAACCGTCACCACCGCCGTGGCGCACATCTCCCCGTTGTGCTTAAGGATATCCTGATGAAATATGAATCGTGCTCCCTTGCGCTCCAGACGCAGACAACTCATGAACGTGTCGCCACCTTTCAGACTCGTCATATACTCTATCTCAATCTTGCGCACCACGACATCCATGCCCGCATTATGCATGTCGATGAACGACAGTCCAACATCGCTGCAGAATTTATGCCTCGTATGCTCCATATAATGCAGGTAATTGGCATTGTTGACTATCTGCTCGCAATCCAGTTCATAATCACGAACCTCCATATCCATTATGAAGCAATATTTCTTTTTAGAGTCTTTGAGTATTCTCATAGTCCGATGATATGGCGGAATTCCGGTTGAGCCGGACATGATTCCGCATGGTTTCTGCAAAACGGGCGAAAGCTTCCTGACTGGCGAAGGCGTCGAAAGGCACCCACACAAATCCCCGGTGAGGGCCGGTGATATCGACCACTCCCCCGCTGCCGGTCAGATACCAGCCGCTGATCTGCGACGGCGCAAATATCTCCTCCCTGAGTTTCCGGTATGTCATAGCAT
Organism: uncultured Muribaculaceae bacterium; assembly: GCA_910584525.1. Lineage (GTDB taxonomy): Bacteria > Bacteroidota > Bacteroidia > Bacteroidales > Muribaculaceae > Lepagella. Next base: position 2,780 of record CAJUAT010000073.1, read on the forward strand.
GCTCCCTTTTATCCTTTAAAACCTCCGCCGGGGCATCAATGTTCGCGGCGTCACTTTCAGTAACTTCTTCATCCGCCTCTTCTTCTGATTCCGCAATATACAGTGTAACCACAAGTCCCCTGTGGTCGGCGCCGGTGGTGTGAGGAGTGGTATTTACGAAACATTCACGACACAAGGCATGGGAATAATAAGCGAAAGCCACCACGGGAGGCATGAGAACGAGGATTACGAAGAGCCCGATTACCGACCATCTGTAATCGACAAACATCCCGGCGACAACAGCTATGGCGGCCAGAGCCACACCGGCCCACACCCACCCAGGAGTGAAACGGCGCAACATTTCCCTTGCGAAGGCGCCGGACGCCATCCGGTGGATATGGCCCGTCAGCGGCATCCCTTGTCGCGTATTCCGCTCTCACGCCGATAGGTGTCGCCGTTCACTCTTCTGCGCTGCTGCACATAGCCGGTACCATCATTATTGAAGAGCTTGCCCATGTCAATCATCTTCCTTTTCGCCGAGGAGGCGGGAGCAAACACCTCGTCGCGTATTTTCTTTGCCTCGTCTCCCAGAGGAGCATGACCGTCAGGGAGCGTTCCGCGCAACCCCTCCGGCACTCCGTCGGCGCGGTTACGCACTGCCTGTATCAACGATACCGGAGGATAACCGAGTCCTGTCCACATGATATATTGGTCGGCAACGAACTCGGGCGTGGCTTCATCAGCCGAGGCTATCGGCACGCACCCTTCTATGGCCACTGTGGCCGTTGACTTATACCTGGGAATGAAATCCTCATCGAGCACCTGATCCTCGCGGTCATAGCCGGAGTCGTGCTTGCGGCCGTCATGATAGAACGTACGGCTCACTACTTCCGTAAGCACTTCGGGCGTCACTGCGCGCTCGTCGATGTAAGGCTGTAGTATACATTCGGCGTCAGCCTCGCGCACAAAACCATATCCCTCTCCCTTCCGTCCGTGATGACTGTAATTTGTGCGCACCAGCACCCCGTCGGGGGCATCGTCAAGGTCATAACGACGGTAGGAATGGTTGTTGGTCTCGAAAAAAGCCCCATTCCCGGTTGCGTCTATAACCCCGAAATTTGCTTCGACGCCCATCGGTCGCGGATAGCTGTCGAGCAGACGTGCGAAGTCGTCGACGGTACGGCATGTCTGCAACGCCCGGGTCATCAGTATTCCTTCCTTGTCCATCTTTTTGGCGGGCACTTTGTCGTCCTTGATGTTGTAGGAAGCGGTATTCATCACGGCGAAACCGGCATCGTTCATGCCCATCCAGGCCTCGCGGAGCTTGCTGTCGGCGGCATTGAAAAGGGCTGTATACCCGAAATGGCCATCCTTCGGGGCCACATATTCCACCTTGTTGTCGATGGTGCTGGTGTCGCGGTGTTTCCAGAGTATGGGGCGACCCGAGGGATTACGTGAGGCACCGACAATGGCCGATGTACAAGCAGATGCCGGCGGCACCGTTACAAGGGCCGCCAGCATCAGCATTATTTTTGTGATTCCTGAAATCTTCTTCAATATCAGTCGAGTTTGTGTATCACGAGGCCGGAGCGCAGCTTAGGCTCGAACCAGGTGGTCTTCGGAGGCATGATATTGCCGGAGTCGGCAATGTCCATGAGCTGCTTCATGGTCACGGGGTAGAGAGCGAGGGCCATGGCCATTTCTCCGGAGTCTACCCTACGCTTGAGCTCTTCAAGGCCGCGGATACCGCCCACGAAGTCGATGCGTTTGTCCGACCGCAGATCGGTGATGCCCAGCATATCGCGCAGGATAAGGTCGGAACTTACCGTCACGTCGAGCACCCCTATGGGGTCGCTGTCGTTGTAGGTTCCCTCCTTGGCTGTCAGCGAGAACCACCGGCCGTCGAGATACAGTGAGAAATTATGAAGTCCTGACGGATGGTAGGTCTGCGTGCCCATATCCTTGACATCGAAGTTGTCGCGAAGACGGTCTATAAACTCTACGGGGGTCATGCCGTTGAGGTCCTTTACCACGCGGTTGTAGTCGATAATCTTCAGATGGGAAGCGGGGAATGCCACCGCCATGAAGTAGTTGTATTCTTCATCCCCTTTGTGGTTGGGGTTGTTTTTAGCTTTTTCGGCACCAACGAGCGCAGCGGCAGCCGAGCGGTGATGACCGTCGGCGATGTACATGGCCGGAATCTTGGCGAACTCTTCGGTGACGCGGGCTATCATGTCGTCGTTGTCAATAACCCAGAGCGTGTGGCCGAAACCGTCGGGAGCCACGAAGTCGTATTCAGGCTTGCTGGCAGTGACCTCGTCGATGATGTTCTGCAGGGCTTCGTTGTCGGGGAAGGCGAAGAATACCGGCTCTATGTTGGCATTGTTGCAGCGTACATGCTTCATGCGGTCTTCCTCCTTGTCGCGGCGCGTAAGCTCATGTTTCTTGATGCGGCCCTCCATGTAATCGGGCACCCAGGCGCCAACCACGAAGCCATACTGCGTGCGGCCATCCATGGTCTGCGCGTAGATGTAATAGCACTCCTTGGAGTCCTGACGCAGCCAGCCCTCACGCTGGAATTTGTTGAAATTCTCCACAGCCTTGTCATAGACGGCGGGGTCGTGCTCATCGAAACCGGGTTCGAAATCAATCTCAGGCTTGATGATATGATAGAGGCTCTTCTCATTGTCGCCTGCTTCCTTGCGGGCCTCTTCACTGTTGAGAACATCATAGGGGCGGCTCGCCACTTCCTCCACGAGCTCTCTGGGCGGCCTTACGCCCTTGAACGGTTTTACTCTTGCCATGGTTTTAGATTTACTGCTTTATTCCTCTGTTGTTTCGTTTGAGGTTTAAGGTTTGCACTTGTTATTGATTATGAAGCAAGGTGATTTCCAACTTCATTGCAAATTTAATCACGCCGGGCGACATTTCCAAATCATTGACGCCTTAGGCTGCGCAGACTGAGGCTTTTCACCTTGTCGCTGATGATGAGGCCTCCGATAATGAGGACGCACCCCAGATATCCCAGGAAATATATCTGCTCGCCGAGCAGAAGATAGCCGAACACCATTGTCACCAGCGGCTGCAGGTACAGGTAGTTGTTGGCAGTGATCGGTCCGAGATATTTCATCACCTCGTTCCATACCAGATAAGCTCCCAGCGAACATACAAGCACGAGGAAGAGGAAGTTCATTATATATTCCGGGTGCTGGAAGTTCCATAGTTGGGTGATATGAATCGGGCCATGGCTGAGAAGGAGCAGAGGGGCACCGGTAAGCACGCCATAGAAGAAGAGCTTACGCGATATGAACATCGAGGAATAGAACGGGAGCACCCTCTTGATGCATATGGCGTAAATGGCCCAGCAGAGTGAGGCCGAGAGGGCAAGGAGGTCGCCGGCGGGATTTATCTCTATACCCTCGCCATGACTGAAAATCACGCATGCCACACCCGCGAAGGCTATTGCCGAGCCAATGAGTGTGGGCGCCTTGAGCTTCTGCCCGAACACTATCGCCATGAGGAAAGTCACAAATATGGGCGATACCGACGAGAGCAACGACACGTTGGCCGTCGTGGTCATCTGGAGAGCGAAATTCTCCGTAATGAAATAGAGAGAGCCCGAACATATGCCGCCTAAAGCGAGGGTAGCCTCGTCGCGCCAGTTGTTGGCGAAAAGCTTGCGGCCGGTTATGAGCAGCAGAATCAGATATGCCGCGAAAAAGCGGTATTCATACATCTCCACGGGCGTGAAGCCTCCCTGCACCATCAGTGTCTTGGTGCTCAGAAACGATGTTCCCCACGCTATAACCGTCAGCAGCGCCCCGATATGCGACAGCGCAACTACATATTTATTCTTTGACAGTGCTTTTAGTTTCATGGTACCACCTCCTGTTTTAGGTGTCTGTAAACCGGGAGTGGCCGCAGCCGCTCTCCTTTGCAAAGTTAACGAAAACTTTTCAGATGCCGAAAACCTGAGCAACATTTTCCTTAAAAAGTTGTTGAAACTTTAGAGCCGGCTCTATCGGCTTCTGACTTCTTGGTATTAACCATAAAACTTGAAAGACATGAAATACAGATGTGAAGTATGCGACTGGATATATGATCCGGCAATCGGAGACCCAGACAACGGAATAGCACCGGGGACGCCGTTCGAGGATATACCCTCCGACTGGGTATGCCCGGTATGTGGCGTGGGCAAAGAGGACTTTGCGCCGGTAGAGGATGATCTCTGACATCCCGCGAGTCTTAACAAATATTTCAGGAGCCGCAGAAAGCATGGTCTATTCTGCGGCTCCTGTTATTTTTTTTGCGAAGACTTGCATCCCTATGAGTTTCTGAACTCCTTGGGACTCATGCCCGTAAATTTCTTGAAATATTTGCCGAAGAAGCTCTGCGACCTGAAGTTCAGTTCGTCGGAAATCTGCTGGATATTAAGGTTGGATGATTTCAGAAGCACCTTAGCCTCGAGAATCACAAACCGCTCTATCCATTCCACGGCGGTATATCCGGTCTGCTTCTTCACGGTACGCGACAGATGCTTGGGGGTTACTTCCATCTTCTCGGCGTAGAAGTCGAGGAATCGCTGGTCGCGGAAATTCTCCTGTGCCAGACGTATGAATCTGTCGGACATTCTCCCCTGCTTCGACACTATCTCACGGCTGTACGGCTCATAACAGCTGTATACCGTTTTGAAAATGAACCCCACCACTTCAAACAGCAGTGCCTGCGACGCATATGGATTCGATGTGCTGTGAAGAAGTTCCTGAAGAGTCTTGGAAAACTCCATATATTTCGGGAAGGATTCCGGGGGAATATCAACCACCGGATGACGCGTGGTGAGCGAATACAGCGGCGTATTGTTGAGAAACAGGAATATGTTGTCGCGGAACCGTTTCGACATCACGATCACCGATGCCTTGAAATCGGGACTTATATACGTAGGCTGCATGATCTGCGCCCCACGCATTATCACCAGCGCCGGCGCCTTTATGTCGTACGACACAAGGTTTATCTCCGCCTTGGCCGTTCCCTGCGTCACGATTATCCATGTGGAAGCCTCAAATTTTACCGGCTCCCGCAGCTCCTGGAGCATCGTGCGGTCTACGTTCTCCGTCATCCAGAAATCTTCCGACAATATCTTCGACAGCTCGTCGGGCAGGTCCAGGTTGTAATGATATCCGGTAAGCATATTTCTTTCGTTGGTTCACTTTCTTAACTTTCCTTAAGCATATTTTATTGCACGCCATGCAGCACGTTCTATGGAATACGAATCGGGAATGAAACCGACATAAGAACCGTTTGTTATTACTTTATAGAATGAATTTACGGCTATGAGCGCCGAAACCGTACTTATATCTTAACCTTAATTTGGATTTATACTATGAATATGCTTGGCTACATCACGGCATTCTGGGCAATCCTGTTGCTGCAATATTTGATATTTCACTCTTCGGGTCTGATACCTTACAGGATATGCGGCGGCACAGACAGAGCCGACATGAGCGATGAAAAAGAAGACAACAGCACGGCAATGCTGATCGGGCAGGAATCGTACGATGCGATGGTAAAGCGCGTCGACGAGCTTACGGCACGCCACAGTCATGACCGCTGCGTACTTTTCCGTATGACGGCATCCTGCTGCAACGACATATCCTCGCACGTGCTTCACATGCTGCTTCCCGGCGACAGACTAATTCTTCAGAAATACCGTATAGGCGACATGGACTGCGTGGCGGTATACTCCCGGGGAGTACAGACGGGAAGCCTGATGCTCGATGATGCCGAGACCTACCTCTCCCTCGCCGTCACCCGACGCGTGACAGGAGCTTATGTGGCTCGCCAGAACTGCTACCAAAGGCCGCAGTCGCTTGACATCGAACTTATCGTATATTACAATCCTTCCGCATCCCGCCGGCAGAATATCGACTCCAACGGCAAAATAAACCGTGCCGATTCTTACGGAACATATTCCAGGAACAACATTTTCCAAAACTGAAAACTTCACAAAATAATTTTTTTGGAAAATTATCGGGCTTCGGATAACGAAGTGATTTAAACTTATTTCAAAAACATAAAAAGTCTTTTAAGATATAAAAAT
>CAJUAT010000074.1 GCA_910584525.1 uncultured Muribaculaceae bacterium
GAGCACTTCCTTGGTAAGGAAGAGGTCGCGGGTTCAAATCCCGCCATCGGCTCCAATCATCAATCTCTCCTCGCATTCACGAGGAAAAATAAATTTAAAATATAGCAATAACTATGGCTAAAGAACATTTCGAAAGAACCAAACCGCACGTGAACATCGGTACGATTGGTCACGTGGATCATGGCAAGACCACTCTTACGGCTGCCATCACCAAGGTTCTTGCCGAGAAAGGACTTTCCGAGCTTCGCTCGTTCGACTCGATTGACAACGCTCCCGAGGAGAAGGAGCGCGGTATAACCATCAATACAGCCCACGTAGAGTACGAGACAGCCAACCGTCACTACGCTCACGTAGACTGCCCGGGACACGCCGACTATGTGAAGAACATGGTAACTGGTGCAGCCCAGATGGATGGTGCCATCATCGTGGTAGCCGCCACTGACGGCCCGATGCCCCAGACTCGTGAGCACATCCTGCTCGCCCGTCAGGTGAACGTGCCTCAGCTGGTTGTGTTTATGAACAAGTGCGACCAGGTTGATGACGAGGAAATGCTCGAGCTCGTAGAAATGGACATGCGCGACCTTCTGTCGCAGTATGAGTACGATGGCGACAACACACCCGTGATTCGCGGTTCCGCTCTCGGTGCCCTCGAAGGTGATCCCAAGTGGGTTGAGAAAGTCATGGAGCTCATGGATGCTGTCGACAACTGGATTCCGCTGCCTCCCCGTGACGTGGACAAACCCTTCCTTATGCCTGTTGAGGACGTGTTCTCTATCACAGGTCGTGGTACTGTTGCCACAGGTCGTATCGAGGCCGGTCGCGTGAAAGTTGGCGACGAGGTTCAGATTCTCGGTCTGGGTGCCGACAAGAAGTCGGTTGTTACAGGTGTCGAGATGTTCCGCAAGATCCTCGACGAGGGTGAAGCCGGCGACAACGTAGGTCTGCTCCTCCGCGGTATCGACAAAGACGAAATCAAGCGTGGTATGGTAATCTGCCATCCCGGACAGGTTAAGCCTCACGACCACTTCAAGGCTCAGGTCTATATCCTTAAGAAGGAAGAGGGTGGCCGTCACACACCGTTCCACAACAAATACCGTCCTCAGTTCTACATCCGTACGATGGACGTGACCGGTGAGATCAAACTCCCGGAGGGTGTAGAGATGGTAATGCCTGGCGACAACGTAGAGATCGACGTTAAGCTTATCACTCCGGTAGCCATGGACCAGGGTCTTCGTTTCGCAATCCGCGAGGGTGGCCGCACGGTAGGTTCGGGTCAGATCACAGGCCTTATCGACGATTAATCGACAATTCGATAACAAGACAATAAAAGGGGTCTTCCCCCTGAAAGGAAGACCCCTCATACACGGGAATAGCTCAGTTGGTAGAGCATTGGTCTCCAAAACCAAGGGTCGAGAGTTCGAGTCTTTCTTCCCGTGCCAATTTAAGAAGAAATGAAATTATTCAAGGATATCAAGGAATCTTACGACGAGTTGGTCTATAAGGTTTCCTGGCCGACACAGAAACAACTCATCAACAGCTCAGTGCTGGTACTGATAGCTTCCATCATACTGGCGGTGTTTATCTGGGCAGTGGACGAGGTGTTCTCGCTGCTGATGGAATTAGTCTACAGCATCAGCTTTTAATCACCTTTAAACGAACGGAATTTCAATGGCTGAAGTCAAAAAGGAGTGGTACGTGCTGCGTGCTGTTTCCGGAAAAGAGGCTAAGGTCAAGGAAGTTCTTGATGCGTCTATCAAGAACACTGACCTAGGCAAAAGTGTGTCGCAGGTGTTGATTCCGACACAGAAGGTTTACACCACGCGCAATGGCAAGAAGGTGTTGAAGGAGCGTAATCTCTACCCCGGGTATGTGTTCATAGAGGCACATCTGTCCGGGGAAGTGATATATGAGCTCCGCAATACGACGAATGTCATTGACTTTCTTCGTGGACGGTCGAAGACCTCGGAGCCAATGCCCCTGAGGGAATCGGAGGTGAAGCGGATGCTTGGTACAGCCGACGATATGCGCACGGAGGTGGCCGATGTGGCCGATGTATACACCGTGGGCGAATCGGTGAAGGTGACCTTCGGTCCTTTCTCCGGTTTCACCGGCACTATCAAGGAGATTAATTCCGAACGCAAGAAGATTATCGTCGAGGTCAAGATTTTCGGCCGCGGCAATGATCTGACGTTGGAGGTATCCCAGGTGGAGAAAATTTGACCGGGGATGATGTTACGCATTCAGGGTTGAACGGACTTCACATAAATTAAATTAACAAATAGGACAATGGCAAAAGAAATTGCTGGACAGATCAAATTGCAGATCAAGGGTGGCGCTGCAAACCCGTCACCGCCAGTCGGACCCGCACTGGGTTCGAAGGGTATCAATATCATGGAATTTTGCAAGCAATTCAATGCCCGTACCCAGGACAAGGCCGGCAAGGTTCTTCCGGTAGTAATCACGTATTACACCGACAAGAGCTTTGACTTTGTAGTCAAGACTCCTCCTGTAGCTGTACAGCTGAAGGAAGTAGCCAAGCTCAAAAGCGGTTCAGCCCAGCCTAACCGTAACAAGGTGGCTGAGATAACCTGGGAGCAGGTCAAGACAATTGCACAGGACAAGATGCCTGATTTGAACTGTTTCACCATTGAGTCAGCCATGCGCATGGTTGCAGGTACGGCCCGCAGCATGGGTATAACCGTCAAAGGGGCATTCCCTGAGAATAACTAAATCTTCAAGAAAATGGCAAAATTGACAAAAAATCAGAAGCTGGCGCTTTCGAAGATTGAGCAGGGTAAGTCGTACACTTTGGCAGAGGCTGCCGAGAAGGTGAAGGAGACGTCGTTCGAGAAATTCGACGCGTCGTTCGACATAGATGTTCGTCTTGGGGTAGACCCCCGCAAAGCCGACCAGATGGTACGCGGTGTTGTATCGCTGCCAAACGGAACAGGTAAGGAGGTACGCGTATTGGTTATGTGCGGTCCTGATGCAGAGGCTGCCGCCAAGGAAGCCGGTGCCGATTATGTAGGCCTCGACGAGTACATCCAGAAGATCAAGGATGGCTGGACCGATGTTGACGTGATTATCACTCAGCCTTCGGTTATGGGCAAGCTCGGTCCGTTGGGCCGTATCCTGGGTCCCCGCGGCCTTATGCCTAACCCCAAGAGCGGCACGGTGACAATGGATGTCGCCAAGGCTGTCAAGGAGGTTAAGCAGGGTAAGATCGACTTCAAGGTAGACAAGACTGGTATCGTTCACGCGTCGATAGGCAAGGTGAGCTTCACTCCCGAGGCTATGCGCGAGAATGCCCGCGAGTTCATCAACACTCTCATAAAGCTGAAACCGGCCACTTCTAAAGGCACATACATCAAGAGCATTTATCTTTCAAGCACCATGGGCCCCGGCGTCAAGGTTGAGCCGAAGTCGGTAGCTGAGTAATCTTTATAACCAACGAAGAAAATGAAAAAGGAAGATAAAGCGATAATCATAGAGCAGATAGGCGAACAGCTGTCGCAGTACAGCTGCGTATACCTTGCTCAGACATCGGGACTGAACGCCGAGAAGACGAGCGCGCTGCGTCGTGCCTGCTTCGGCGACGGCATCAAGATGTTGTGCGTAAAGAACACCCTTCTGAAGAAGGCGTTCGAGGCAAGTGAGACCGACTATTCGGAACTGTATGACCTTCTCCACGGCGAAACCACGCTTCTTCTGAGCAACACGGGCAACGCTCCCGCCAAGCTCATCAAGAAGTTCCGCGACAAGAAGGAGACCCTTCCCATCCTGAAGGGCGCCTATGTGGAGGAAACTGTATATGTAGGTGAAGAGAGCCTGGAGACTCTCGCCAACATCAAGAGCAAGAACGAGCTCATCGCCGATGTTGTGGCTCTGCTGCAGTCGCCGGCAAAGAATGTGATCTCGGCTCTCCAGAGCGGTGCTACAAAAATCCACGGCATCCTGGAAACCATCTCCAAAAAAGAAGACTAATCCAACCAAGTAAAAAATTAAAAAACAAATACGAAAATGGCAGATTTGAAAGCATTTGCAGAGCAGCTTGTTAACCTTACCGTGAAGGAAGTGAACGAACTCGCTGAGATTCTGAAGAACGAGTACGGCATCGAGCCCGCCGCTGCTGCAGTGGCAGTTGCTGCAGGGGGTGCAGCAGGTGGCGAAGCCGCCGCTGAGGAGAAGAGCAACTTCGACGTTGTTCTGAAGGCACCCGGTGCATCCAAGCTTGCAGTTGTTAAGCTCGTCAAAGAGCTCACAGGTCTTGGCCTGAAAGAGGCTAAGGAGCTCGTGGACAACGCTCCCAGCAACATCAAGGAAGGCCTTCCCAAGGCTGAGGCTGAAGGTCTCAAGAAGCAGCTCGAAGAGGCTGGTGCCGAGGTTGAACTCAAATAACCTCACTCTATAACTACAGATAGGTTAGGAACGCTCCACATATGTTAGCGTTCTTAACCTATTGTTTCCTGTCATCGGCTCCCGGGGAGACCGATGATTACGCATGATTGGCCCCCCGTTTTTCCCTCTCGCCTTCCCATTTTCCGGCTCACCGGAAGCTTTTCAAGTTTTTTAAAACGATAGAACATTTACCTTCCATAGAGTCGGCCGTTAAGATTTAAATCCCAACCAATGTCAGTAAATTTAACCGAAAAACCGCGTGTAAACTTCGCGTCGATTAAAAATCCACTGCCTTTTCCGGACTTTCTGGACATCCAGCTGAAGTCGTTCCGCGACTTCCTGCAGCTGGACACCCCTCCGGAGCAGCGCAAGAACCAGGGATTATACAAGGTGTTTGCCGAGAACTTCCCCATCGCCGACACCCGCAACAACTTCGTGCTCGAGTTTCTCGACTACTACATAGATCCTCCGCGCTACAGCATCGACGAATGTCTCCGTCGCGGCCTTACATACAGCGTGCCTCTGAAGGCCAAGCTGAAGCTCTACTGCACTGACCCAGACCATGAGGACTTCGACACTACTATCCAGGATGTATATCTGGGCACTATCCCATACATGACCGAGCAGGGCACCTTCGTGATCAACGGTGCCGAGCGTGTGGTGGTGTCTCAGCTGCACAGAAGTCCCGGCGTGTTTTTCGGTAACAGTATCCATGCCAACGGCACCAAACTCTATTCCGCCCGCATAATTCCTTTCCGCGGATCGTGGATCGAGTTCGCTACCGACATCAACAATGTGATGTACGCTTACATCGACCGTAAGAAGAAACTTCCGGTCACCACTCTGTTGCGTGCTATCGGTTTCGAGACGGACCGCGAGATTGTTGAGATATTCGACCTTGCCGAGGAAATCGAGGTCAACGAGACCAACCTCAAGAAGGTGATAGGCCGTAAGCTTGCCGGCCGCGTGGTAAAGACAAGTCACGAGGATTTCTACGATGCCGATACCGGCGAGGTATCCACCGTGGAGCGCAACCTGCTCATCGTGGAGCGCGGCAACGAGATCACCGAGGACAACATCGACGCCATCCTCGAGAGCGGCGTCAAGACCATCCTGCTCGAGAAGGAGGGCGTGGCCTCCGTGGACTACAGCATTATCTTCAACACCCTGCAGCGCGACATGTCGAACTCCGAGCAGGAGGCCGTGACCTACATCTATCGACAGCTGCGCAACGCAGATCCACCGGATGCCGCTTCTGCCCGCGAGGTGATACAGAGCCTCTTCTTCTCCGAGAAGCGTTATGACCTTGGTGAAGTAGGCCGTTACCGTATCAATAAAAAACTGGGTCTCGACACTTCGATGGATGTGAAGGTTCTCACCCGCGAGGATATCATTGCTATCATAAAATATCTCATAGAGCTTATCAACGCCAAGAGCGATGTGGACGATATCGACCACCTGAGCAACCGTCGCGTGCGTACGGTAGGTGAGCAGCTCTACAACCAGTTCGGCGTGGGTCTGGCACGTATCGCCCGTTCTATCCGCGAGAAGATGAACGTGCGCGACAACGAGGTGTTCAAGCCCATCGACCTCATCAATGCCAAGACCATCTCGGCGGTAATCAACACGTTCTTCGGCACCAATGCGTTGTCGCAGTTCATGGACCAGACCAACCCGCTTGCCGAGATCACCCACAAGCGCCGTATGTCGGCTCTCGGCCCCGGCGGTCTTAGCCGTGAGCGAGCCGGCTTCGAGGTCCGAGACGTGCATTATACCCATTATGGCCGTCTCTGCCCGATCGAGACCCCTGAAGGTCCCAACATCGGTCTGATTTCAAGCCTCTGCGTATACGCCAAGATCAACAATCTCGGCTTCATAGAGACTCCTTACCGCAAGGTGACCAACGGCGTGGTCGACCTCAACAACGACGATGTTGTATACATGACCGCCGAGGTAGAGGAAGGCAAGGTTATAGCCCAGGGTAACGCACCGGTGAACGACGACGGTACCTTTATCCGCAACCGTGTGAAGGCCCGCGAGGATGCCGACTTCCCTATAGTGGCACCCGACCAGCTCGACCTCATGGATGTGTCGCCGCTGCAGATAGCCTCCATAGCTGCATCGCTCATCCCCTTCCTGGAGCATGACGACGCCAACCGTGCGCTGATGGGCTCCAACATGATGCGCCAGGCAGTGCCTCTGCTCCGCAGCGAGGCTCCTATTGTCGGCACGGGCATCGAAGGCCAGCTCATACGCGACTCGCGTACGCAGATAATGGCCGAGGGCGACGGCGTGATTGAATATGTCGACGCCGAGAGAATCGTGATTCGTTACGACCGTACCGAAGACGAGGAGTTCGTGCAGTTCGAGCCGGCAACCAAGGAATACAAGATGCCCAAATTCCGCCGCACCAACCAGAGCACCACGATAGACCTGCGGCCTATCTGCGACAAGGGACAGCGCGTGCACAAGGGCGATATCCTCACGGAAGGCTACAGTACGGAGCGCGGCGAGCTCGCTTTGGGACGTAACCTCAAGGTGGCTTTCATGCCCTGGAAGGGTTACAACTATGAGGATGCCATCGTGCTCAACGAGCGTATGGTACGTGAGGATATCCTCACCTCCGTGCATGTCGACGAGTACAGTCTCGACGTGCGCGAGACCAAGCGCGGTCTCGAGGAACTTACCTCCGACATTCCCAACGTGAGTGAGGATGCCACCAAGGACCTCGACAAGCGCGGTATCATCCGCGTGGGCGCATATGTGGTGCCCGGCGACATAATGATAGGTAAGATCACTCCCAAGGGAGAGTCTGACCCGACGCCCGAGGAGAAACTCCTCCGCGCCATATTCGGCGACAAGGCCGGCGATGTGAAGGATGCCTCGCTGAAGGCCACTCCTTCGCTGAAGGGTGTCGTGATAGGCACGAGCCTCTTCTCAAAGGCCACTAAGAAGAAGAACAACAAGAACAGCGCCAATGCCCAGCTCCCTCTCCTCGACGAGGAGTACGAGGACAAGCAGGCTGAGCTTCTTGACCTGATGGTCAGCAAGATGAAGACGCTGCTCAAGGGTCAGGTGTCGGCAGGAGTGCAGGATTATCTCGGCGTGGACCTCGTGCCCGCTGGCTCCACATTCGACAATGTCAACTTCAAGGACCTCGATTACGAGACCATCCACGTGTCCAACTGGACGGGCGACGAGCGTATCAACAAGATGGTTGGCGAGCTTATCACCAACTATATGCGCAAGTCGAAGGAAATCGATTCGGAGCTGAGGCGCAAGAAGTTCGACATCACGATAGGCGACGAGCTTCCTTCGGGCATCATGCAGATGGCCAAGGTGTACATCGCCAAGAAGCGTAAGATAGGCGTTGGCGACAAGATGGCCGGCCGTCACGGCAACAAAGGTATCGTGAGCCGCGTGGTACGTCAGGAGGATATGCCTTTCCTTGAGGACGGAACTCCTGTGGACATAGTGCTCAACCCTCTGGGTGTGCCTTCACGAATGAACCTGGGACAGATTTTCGAGACAGTACTTGGCTGGGCGGGACGCGAGCTGGGCGAGAAATTCGCCACTCCGATTTTCGACGGCGCGAGTCTCGACGACCTCAACGAATGGACCGACAAGGCAGGTCTTCCGCGCTACGGCAAGACCTACCTCTACGACGGCGGTACCGGCGACCGTTTCGACCAGCCGGCCACCGTGGGCGTGATCTACATGCTGAAGCTCG
>CAJUAT010000075.1 GCA_910584525.1 uncultured Muribaculaceae bacterium
CATACAATTATAATTTTGCGCAAAGATAATCCGAGGTACAATAATCTGAAAATCGCCGTTTACAGACCTTAACAGTTACCCTATGACTACAGTCTATAATCGAGGGTACAAAAGGTGTACTTTTTGAGAAAATCGGGGCAAAAGCAGGAAAATTACCGCAATATATACAACGGCTATCTCTTTGATAACAAGTGCAATTAGCTCATTTGGCTTATCTCGACTTTTCTATCAAAGAAATCTGGTAAGTTCTGTGATACAAAAAATACGGAGTGATACAAAAAAATATGGGAGGATACAAAAGAGGATAAGGATAAAAAGGGATTGAGGGAATAAACTATTGGTGTGAGGCGTTTGTATATTCTAAGAAACCAACCTTAACCAAGATGAAAAAGCATATCATACCGATAATGGCGGCAGTGCTGCTGATGAGCGGCTGCACATCGGTGAAGCCGCTGGCCGTGACGGCCCTGGAAGGAAAATGGAACATAGTCAGCGTCGACGGGAAAGCCGTGACGCCGGGAGCCTCCGAGAAGGCCCCTTACCTGGCTTTTGACGTGGTGAACGGCCATGTCAGCGGAAACGCCGGATGCAACAGCATCACCGGCACCTTCCCCCTGAACCAGCCCGCCGGCAAAATAGACCTCTCACGCATAGGCACAACCATGATGGCTTGCCCCGACATGACGCTCGAACAGTCAATCACCGCTGCTCTCGCCAATACCACCGGTTTCTCCAAAGCCGGCAACAACGAGATTGCCCTTACCTCCGGCAAGAAAAAAGTGTTGGTGCTGCGCCGTACAGCTCCCGATTTCTCCATCAACACCCTCGCAGGAAAATGGAACATCGCCGAACTAAACGACAAACCGCTGAAGCCTACGGCCGATGCTGTATACACCATGACCTTCGACTCCAGCGGTAAATTCTTCTGCGAAACCGGCTGCAACAACCTGTCAGGCAATTTCAAGACAGGGTATACCGACATCCGGTTCGGCGACGTGCTGAGCACCCGTATGTCCTGCCCCGACATGTCGGTGGAGCAGTCTCTGTCGCAGTTGCTGCCACAGGTGGTATCATACGGGCGTCTCGCCGACAATTCCCTCGGATTCTACGATGCGCAGGGGAATATGCTCATGCGACTCAGTAGATGACTTTTCGGCTCTTTCCGCCCTTGACCTCGATGTAGACACCGCCGGTCACAGGCTTCTCAACACGCAGTCCCTGAAGGTTGTAATACCCGGGGACTGCTTCGTTTTCTCCGTCAATGCCCACAATGCCGGTAGGTATGGCCTTGTTGTCGATAGAGAAAGCGTCGGGCATCCTCGTCTTGTCGAGATTGAGGTCGGCGGCAATCTTGCTGCCGTTGAGGTAGACACTGTTATTGCCCAGCACATCCTCGCCGAGCACCGGTGCGTCGAACGATACCGGGCATGACTGAGACTCCTCGGCCAATATGCGTGCGCCCGTGGTCTGAGGCAGATCCTCGGCAGTAAGCACCCGGAACACATATTTCAGCTTGTCAATCTGCTCATAGTCGGAGTGCGTCATGTTGGCTGTGAAGTGATAGTCTACGGCTTTGGCATAGTCATCGCCGCTGCGGGTGGTCCTGTTGAGCTGATATACGCCGGTCAGATAATTGCCGGCTGTTTCCTCAATCTTGGTCGACGGGTCAAGCGGGGTGAGGATATTCTCGGCGCTCTCTACCGACGAACACTTGAGCACCACAGCCGTGTTGGCAGGCACCACGATGCGGTTTTCCATGTCGCGGCTTGTGACGAGAGTCCTCTCGTAGGTCAGCACATAATCGCCGTTGGGATCGCTCTTCTCGGTATCTACCGCGAAATCCGTGAGATAATAAGGCTCCACGCCCGATGAGCAGGCATAGGGGAAGGGGGTGTACATGACTGTCCAGTATGAGCCGTCGTAGAGGCTCTTGTCGAGCGGCTTGGCGCCGAAGTCGGTTACAGGCTCCAGCTCGAAGGTGGAGTTGATGTCGGCGTTGCCGTTGAGGGCGAGGCCGCCGTATACCACGTCGGCATCTACACGCGAGAGCCACTTGGAGGCACCGGCGGGGCGTATCGCCACCGAACCGGCATAGGCTCCCGAGGCTATCACCAGATTGCCGAAGATGTTGTCGGTGCCCGCATTCTGGCTGCGGAACACGCCGTCGGCGCTGAAGCTCGCGCCGAAGGTAAGGTTTTTGGCATCCTTGGCGGCATCGTTGGCCGTGCCGTCAAACCAGAAGATGGTGGCCGGGTCGGAAGGATCATAGGTATAGGCGAAGTCGCCGGCATCCGTCTTGTAGCCCGCCAGCACAAGGTTGGCGGTGGTATAAGCGTTGCTGCCGATAGCCGCCGACTCATAGGGCACTGCGCCCACAAGCTTCACATATTCGTTGACGCCGTTGCGTGCCGTGCGTATGCGGTAATAACCCTTGCCGGCAAAGCCGGGCTTGAAGTCGTATTTGGCCACAAGACGTTTTGTAGCCTCGGGCGTGAAGGTATACTCCGGGAGATCCGACACCATCTCGGTGCCCTCGTACCAGCCGTTGAAGGAGTAGTGGGGATTGTCGAGCACCGCGCCCAGCCCGTCGGTATACTTCGGCAGCTCGGCTTTCACCGTGATGCTCTCGCCGGTGAAGTTGTTGTCGGGATTGGCTATCGATACCGTAGGCTTCGCCTCGCCGATATTGCTGTCGTCGTAGCTGACAAAAGCACCGACCTGGCGAACCACAGCCTGAAGGTGATACCTGTATCCCGCCGTTCCGGCCAGCAGGTTTGTATTTGTCTTGACTTCAAGAGCAAAACTCTGGTCATATGTTTTATGGGAATATCCTCCTGTTGCCAGACTGGAATTTTTCATCTGCCAATCGATAAACCTGTAATTGTCAGCCATGTCTTCCTTCATCTTGAAGTAGACATAAACCGTCTTCTTTTTCAGAGTCCATGTCTCATTGTACTCCAATTTGAACTGATGACGGTTATTGTCGTCATTGAGAAGAACATATTCAGGATTGTTAGTCGGATCTTTTGACACTGCCGCGTAACATGACCCCGGCAGGCTGGTGCATACCTCCACCTTGACGTAAGTCTTTGCAGCAGACTCTATGGCAAAGCCAAGAAGGCATATCACCGTTACGAGTACTGTTTTGAAAGTTGTTTTCATTGTTGTTGTTGTGTTTTGCGCCATCCTTATGACTTTATGGCTGTTACTGTTTCCAGCCATTGTGTTGTTACTGTTATAATTATTATTTTGACTCTTTTCCGGATGCAAAGTTACAAATAAGTCAGAAAACGGCCAAAATACTCGCTAATCAATCCACAAATAGCACAATCAGGCAAAATCACCAGGCGGCGAAACCGGAAGCCTTTGGCCGTCGGCGTATGTTGTCGCCACGATGCCGAACCACTGGCCGAGGCATCTCGTGCAAGGCTATGTGCAACCCTATGGCACGCGTCATCAGCAAGTCGTCGTGACTCCCCGCTATCGCCCCGAAAGAACCGTTCTGCCGCCGCTCATAGCTCAGAAACTCGTCGAGACACATAGGGTCGCGCTCCACGTAAAGTCCCTCGCGTATCACCCTCACCAGCGTGGCTATTACCATAGGCTTCGTGGCCGCATTGGTATGAAAACCATAGCGCGTGGGTAACCCGGGGTTTATGTCGTCGCCGCCGCCCCGCCGAGCGTACAGATTGCCGTAGACCTCCTTGAGCCTGTCGAGGATATAGCAGCTCTGGTCGCCGTCGGTCCACACTGCCGGGTCGCGGCTCTCCAGCGTGTTGCTCTCAATCACGAGCAGGGCATTGCCATAGAACTTCGCGGCCATGGCGGCACGCCACGCCAGCAGGTCGAAGTCGGTATGTCCGCGCCATTGCGCCACCACCTCCGGGCCGCCCCCACGCAGCAGCGGCAACCTGTCGAACACCACAACCACGCTCCAGTCGGCCTTCGCCGACCGACCCCCTACATCCACCGACACCACATACCTGTCGCTGTGGTATATGCCGCCGCTGCCATCCTCAGGCATACGCCATATCTGCCAGTCGCCGGCCTCGGCAGCCCGGAAGGCCACACGCTCCAACGCCCTGCGCTGTCCCATGGCGTCGCTGTGCCCATAGTCGAAGGGTATACCGTTCACGGCCGGTATGTACAGCTCCCCGCGTCGTGCCAGCTCTCGGCATCCCCCGCGCAACGCCTCTACCTTGTATTTGTCGAACACCCGCGCACCCGAATGCACGAAGGCCTCCACATCGTCGCTGGGATATTCTGCGGCCATAAGGCCATGCTCCCCATACTTGCTGCGCTCGCCCACATACCAGTTGATGGCCTCCAGCGTGGCACCTTTCTCCCAGAGCCACCATAGATAGCTCCCCGGCTGCCGGCGGTCGCTCACCGTCGACTCCATATCCTTACCCTCCACAAGCTGCCGGGCGAACTCGTACTCGTCGTCGAGAGGCATCGAATACTGGTCGATCTCATACCATGGCACGAAGAGGGGCCGGAACTGCGACTCGCCGCGCTTGGCCGCCTCGTATTCGCGGTGGAAGAAATTGCCGGTGCCGTTGGCCGTCGACTCATAGACTATCATGGTGAGGGGCTGCAACAGCACGCCCGAACATGCCGAGCGTATCATCTGCTCCGGGGTCTTGCCGACGGTCGTTTTCCATACGCCCACCTCCGAGCAGTGCACGAGACTGTAGTCGCCGCCACGGCACGAGTCGGGACGCTCGGCGGTGCCCACCTTAACCTTGGCGTTGCGCTCCACCACGCGGAAGATGCTGCGGCTGCGCCCCACGTTCTCTATGTGCAGTTCCTGCTTGCCGCCGGGAAGGTCGGCGTCGCAAAGACCGTTGACAAGCCTGTCGAACATATCCTTGATCTCGTCGGTGGCGGCTCCCTGGTGGGCGATAATCAGCGAGTTGAGGCCTGTGCGGTGCACGAGCTGCAGCCATGCCATATAGAGTTGTATGCATGTAGAGCCACCCCATTGGCGGGCCTTCAGGAGGATGAGGCGTATGGGGATATCGGCCTGGCGCATGGCCTCGAGGGCCTCCACGAGTCGCCGCTGGGCCCGGTTGAGGCGGAAGAGCACATCCTCGCCGCCTCCCTTGCATTTGATATATGCGCGGGTGGACGCCCAGTAGGGAAAGTCGTGGAGGAGGCGCTCGCGGTCTATGGCCTCTTCGTCGGCATCGGCAAGTGCCCGGCTGCCGCGCATGCTCTCGGGGAGCCAAACCCGCCGCGACTCGCCGCCGATTACGTATTCATACTCGAAACGCATGCCTGTGGAGTTGAGGCCGCTAACGGGGTCGAACTCGCGGCTTATCGCCGCCCGGCGCCGCCGATTCTCGACGACGACTTCTTCTATAAGATGGCTATCGTGATGCATTGTGATTGGTAATTATAGCTATTCCTGCCATTCCTGCCATCCCGGCCATTACACACTCGGTTTTTTTCTGCGGGATTTGTATATGATGACCATGGCGCTGTCGGGGGTGAGGTAGAACTCGGGCGCACCGCCGTTAACTACGGCGTGGGCGGCGTCGGCCAACGTGGCCTCGGGATGTCGGCGACGGTATGCCTCGACGCGTCGGCATATCTCCTCGTACATTCTTTTCTTCTGAGGCAGGAAGGAGGAGGTGTCGCCGCCTCGGAGTATCGCCGAAACCACTTCGGCAGCCCGTTCCTCGGCCACCCAGAAACGGCTGCAGGGCTGACGCGCCGCCATACCGAACATGTCGCGCAAGGGCACACCCTCGGCCGTGGCCAGCAACTCCCGGAACCGGGCTGTCAGTTCCCGGTTCCGCTGGGGTATGAAATCCGATGTGGAGCCTTTGCGTTTCATATCCGCAAAATTAGATTCGTCTGCTGCAAATTGTTTGCACTCACCTATAAACAAAAGTTAACGCACGTTTCACCAGCTGAGGATGTTGTATTGTATTCCTATGCCGATGTAAGGCTGTGGCTTGTGAGGAGTGAGGCCTACGCCGGCCTGTATGCCGAGTCCCCAGCGTCTTGTGCGGTAACGGGTCTCGGTATTGGTGACGGTGCGGGTCACGGTGGTGACGGGTTGCATGATTCTGATGCTGTCGAGAGCCGGCATATAGCCGCTCACCCATGCCTGATATGTGGAGTCGCTGTATACCTTCTGTGTCAGCGGTAAGCTGACGTTGACGCTGTCGGCGGCGTGAGGGGTTTGGGTCTGCGAAGCGGCGGCAACATATACCGTATCGGCCACGGGTACTCTGACAGTGACATATCTGTGCACGATACTGTCTACGGGCAAAGGAGTGCGCACCAGCACCTCCACGGTATCGGTGACGGTTTCTACTGTGACTTTCTGCGAAGTCGGGGGCAAGTCCTTTTGGCAGCCGCGTAATAATAAAGCGGTGGCGGCGAGCACCGCGGCAGCCGTGGCACAGCCGCCGATGAATGATTTCCGTTCCATGACCGCTAAATTACCCCGCCACGCTGCAAATCATCTGCACCCACCTGCCAACAAACGTTATTTTTAGGGGAATCACAGAACTGAACCGGAACTGCACCGAGAGTCCACAGAACATGGCCACACTAACTGCCTCGAAGAGGCATAACATGGTTAACCCCACCTTTACGAGCTGGAACGACGGCGCCAGCCGGCGGCACAGCGAGTTAGGTGGGGTGCTTAGACTGCATATAGACAGCAGGGTCGGATGACCCTGCACTAATGGATATGTTGTATTTGCATTAGTGTGGCAATAGTTCTGTGAACTCTCGGTGCAGTTCCGGTTCAGTTCTGTGATACAAAAATACGGTTCAGTTCAGTGATTCAAAGAGCTGACCGCGAATTCAAAGACGAAGTGCGAAGGCTGTGAGCTGAAATGCCCATCCTCTC
>CAJUAT010000076.1 GCA_910584525.1 uncultured Muribaculaceae bacterium
ATCTTTTCCGAGGTCTCGTCGGTCACGATGCCCGCATCGCTCCCTCCTCGACTCGGAAAATCTGCTCGAAAAGAGCCGCCCCTACGGCCCCGAAATTTTAAGGAACGCGCTCTTAAGGAACGCTTTTTAAACGGAATCTGCGCATCGGCGCCACTGTGCGAAATGGCGGCGGTGACTGAGGTATGTCAGGTCGTGGTCGTGGCTGTAAGCCTCGCGCTCGAAGGATATCGCCTGATAGGCCGCGTACCATCGGCGCTTCTGCACAAGACGGAAGAGCCATTCAAAAAAGTAGATGATGTAGAATGGAATCCACAGCAACTCGCGTTGCTGGGCGGTATGGATGCGTTCATGGTTCACCACATAACGGTCTATCCATGAAGCGTCGCGCGTCCATATCGTGCCGAAAAGATTCACACAGAACCTCTTCGGCACGAAACGCGAGATTATTATGCGGGGTTGCTCCCTCATTCTTATCTTATAACGAGCTTACGGCCATTTCGGATGTAGATTCCGGGAAGCGCGGGGTGCTCTATGCGGTGACCCTGCAGGTTGTACCATATGTCGGCTTCATTTTCCTGGTCGGAGGATATTCCGTCGATGCCAACTGTCGGGGCAAGCTCCACCACATAATGGCAGTCGCCTGACGCGAACCTGTGGCTGTTGGTATCTTCGGAGATTCCGGCGGTTATGTCTTTGCCGTTGAGGGTTACCGATGTGATCATATTGCCGGCATCCGGAATGAATTTCACCGACAAGGGCTTGCCGTAATCCACATTGGCGGTGTTGCCTTCCACTCCGTTGATTATGGCGGAACCGTTGCCGCCGTTGAAAATCACGCTTACGGCCACCGATGTTCTTTACTGAATCTGGGAGAAGGCGCTCCATCCTGTGGCTGCGGCATATGACGATTTGCTGCCGCCAGGCACATAAAGAATGGCTTTGGGCGTCATTTTCTTGCTGAAAGTGGTGGCCAAGGCTGTCGGCACGCTACTTGCCAGGGAATAGAATGTCTTGATCGAATCGCAATTGGCGAAACATCCGGCGGCAATGCTCTTTATATTGGCAGGCACCGTGAAGGAAGTGAGTGCCTGGCAGCCGTCAAACACATAACTGTCAAGGGCTGAGAGAGTTGTGTTCAGCTCCACGTCGGCAAGAGCCTTGCAGCCTCGGAAGGCACGCTGGCCCAGCACAGTCACGGATTCAGGAATCATGATACTCTCCAGACCGCTGCCGGCAAAACTATACTGGCCGATTTCTGTGATAGTCGATGGGAAGGTGATGGATTTAAGACTTGTGCTCTTCTCAAAGACACTGCGGCCCAAGGTGGTGAGACCTTCGGGCAGCACGACCTTCGACAATGACGTGCAGTTGTAGAACATTCTGTCTTCGAGCGTGTCGATAGGGCATCTTAGTTCGGCGCTTTCAAGGTTGGGGCAGCCATAGAAGCTGTTGTTGCCGAGAGCGGTGACAGTGGCCGGAATCACCACGGATTTCAGACCTGAGGTGTAGAACACCCTGTCGCCTATCTTCCTGACGCTTTCCGGGATGCCGATGGTGTCGAGTGCCTGGCATTTGTAGAATGCGTTGTCGTTGATTGTGGTTACATTGGAGGGGATGTTCACATATTTCAGCGACACGCAGCCGCGGAACAGGCCGGTGGGGATTTCCTTGAGTCCCTCGGGCAGCTCCACGCTTCTGAGCCGGTCGCAGCCGTCGAACATATAAGTGGAGAGTTCCGTGACTTTCTTGGGAAGTACCAGTGATTCCAGGGCGTCGCAACCACGAAATATACCCTGTGGCAGGGATGTGAGATTGTCCGACAGTCGGCATTTCTTCATGTTGGCGGCCCCGTCGAATAGATACGACCCGATGGAATCTACGGAGTTGGGTATGATTATCGACTCAACGCCTGATCCGCGGAAAACGCCGTTGCCGATGCATTTCAAGCCTTCCGGCATAGTACATGACGCCAAAGCCTTGCAGCCGTCGAAGGTATAAGCGTGTATGGTATCTATTTTGGCGGGAACGGATATCGTTTTCAGCGCTTTGCATCCGCGGAAGCATATTTCTCCTATGTATGTCAGCGTGGGTGCAAGTTCGATCTGCTCCACGGCTCTGGAGTTGTCGAAAACTCCCTTGCCGAGGTATTCCAGTTTTTTCGGCATCGTTATCGTGGTCATGGAATATGTGCTGCGGAAGGTTAACTCGTCAAGCCGGGTCACCAGGGGAGGAACATCGAACCTTTTGATGGCCTCGCAGTGGTCGAAGCAACCCATGCCGATGCTTTTGACCATGTCGGGTAGGCTTATTTCGGCCAGGACCTGGCAGCCGGCGAAAGCGGCGGCGCCAACGTTGTGGATTACCGGTGGCAGAGCGGCCGATTCAAGCGATGTGCAGTAGAAGAAGAGCTGCTCGGGGATATCGGTGATGGTGGCCGGTATGACCATGGACTTCAGCGACGAACATTCGCGGAACACGCCTGCCCCAATGTCTTTTACCGTAGGCTTTACTGTCACATCGGTCAGTTTGTGGCAGCGGGCGAAGCAGAACTCGCCGATGCTGTCGGTGTTCTCGGTATACGTCACCTTGGCAAGGCTATGGCATTCCATGAAGGTGTATGGCTGCAGCTTTGTCACGCCTGCCGGAATATTGGCCTCTTGTAGCGAATGGCAGTCCCAGAAGGCGCCGGCGCCCAGAAACTGCAGGTTGGACGGAATGTTGACGGTGGCCAGCTGCTTGCATTCCTGAAAGGCCAGCGGCTGGATAATCATCAATGTCTCAGGAAGGGTGACTTTTGTCAATGTGGAGTCCTGGGAGAAGCACTGCACGCCGATGCTGGCCACATAGTAGCTGGTGCCGGCGTTGGTGACGGAGGTGGGTATGGATACTTCCGTATCGCCGGCTGCCGGCGTGACTTTGGTGGCCTCCACGAAGCCGGGCTGGAGCACGGTATACGTCACATTCCCTTGTGTGAACGAGCTTGCGGCGGCATTGACGGGCGATTCCATCATGGCTCTCTTTAGTGTGTGTAGGTGCGCGTCTGTGGCGTTGGTGCTGAACCGGGCGGCGGACAGCGGAATCGTCACCATCAGTATACCCGCAGCAATTGCGTTGATTCTTTTCATAAGCGTGTGTTAAGTTATATCAGACACAAAATTAAAAAAAATATTTCGAGAAGCTGTGCAGTTCTGAAAATTTATTAAATTTGCAGGAAATAAGAATATCAATGTCAAATTATCTTAAGGTGATTGAAACAGCGATATCAATGAACAGGACTCTATCCATAATCGCTATCCTTGCGGGCATCATGGTCTGCCTGCCGGCTGCGGCTCAGCAGCATCCCAACAGGCATGGCGCCAATAAGCTCAAATACGTGATAGGTACGGAGGTAAACATTACCGACAGCGTTAACGCTTACAAACTGCTGTATGAGAATATACCCCAGGATAACGATTTTCTCAACGACCCGATATTCGCCATCGTGGGCCGTCACCGCTATTTCTATTTCAGCGTGGGAGCCAACCTCAAGCTGGGCCTATGCTACGACTGGGGCAATCCTTCCGACAACCCTCAGGGTGTTTCCGTGGCTGAAATGAAGAAGGCTCTCCCGGGCAACTCTCAGGCCTTTCAGATGACCGCCCAAAGCAGCAATATATATTTCAATATCATCGGCTTTCCCAATTCGGCCAATCAGACAGGCCTCTTCTTCTCGCTGTCGCTCGACGGTGAGCCGGGAAACTCATATAAGGTGCATGCCGACAATGTATATCTGCGCTATCGCGGCTTTACACTAGGATACACCTCAAGCCTTTACAACGACAAGGCCGCCGACCCCTATACCATTGACGGTCATGGACCGATAGCTTCGGGTGGCCACAACAATGTGTTGATAAGTTATCAGAAGTTCGTGACGAAACATCTGCGGCTTGGCATCAGCGTGGAGGGCCCGACGCGCGATTTCTCCACATATCTGCCCGACGGTATGCCCGACGACGAGTTCAAGGGGAATGTGAGCCAGCGTGTGCCCGATGTACCGCTGTATGTGAACTATTCGTTCAATTCTTCCGACCATGTACGCCTCTCCGCCATAGGGCGTGTGCTGACATACCGCGATTATGTACAAAACCGCAACCATAACGTGTTCGGCTGGGGTCTGAAGCTTACTGGCGCCGCAACTTTCGGCAAGTCGGTGATATATGGTATGGTTCAGGGAGGAAAGGGCATTTCCAGCTATATACAGGAAAACCGTAACCTCGGCCTCGACCTCGTGCCCGACATGAACCGCCCCGGACAGCTGACAAGACCTTTCTCCTGGGGTTGCATTCTCGGCCTTCAATATAACTGGCGCCATAATCTCTACTCGACAGTGGTATACAGCTTCATGCGCAATTATATGGACCCTTTCTCAAATGCCTCTTCCGGCATTGTGTATGACGACCAGCTGCGCTATGGACAGTACGCGCTTGCTAACGTAATCTGGAGATTCAACAGGTTGCTGCAGCTCGGCGTAGAATACCTGTATGCGCAGAAAAACACTTTCGGTCATGAACGTCTCTCCAACAACCGTCTGGCCGTGCAGGCGTGCGTATCATTCTAAGAAACTGTTTAAATTTATGAGAGAATTTAAGAAACGCTCCATCTAAACATTGAAAGACATGACACACAACGACTCAACACAGACTCCGGAAGCCCGGATGGAATTGATTCTGATAAACATATCCGGCCCCGACAGGGCGGGAGTAACCACTCAGCTCACCGACATTCTGGCCCGGCATGACGCCGCAATCCTGGATATAGGCCAGGCCGATATCCATCATAATCTTGCTCTCGGCATACTCTTCAAGACCGACAGCCGCCGCAGCGGCGATATCCTCAAGGAACTGTTGTTCAAGACGGCTTCGCTGAAAGTGCAGGTACAGTTCAACATAATTTCCCGTGAGGATTACGACCGGTGGGTAGGCATGCAGGGTCGCAACCGCCATATCATCACGATTCTCGGGCGCGAAATTACGGCCCGGCAGATCGCGGAGACCACCCGCATCATCACCGAACAGAACCTCAATATCGACAGCATCACGCGCCTAACGGGCCGTATGCCTCTCGATGCCCGGCAACAGCCTGCCGCTAAGGCTTGCATTGAGTTCTCGGTGCGCGGCACGCCCCGCGACTCTGTGAAGATGAAGCAGGAACTGCTGGCCATCGCCGCCGAACTCAATTTCGACATATCCGTACAGGAGGACACCATATATCGTCGGTGCCGCCGCCTTATATGCTTCGATATGGACTCCACGCTGATACGTACCGAGGTGATCGACGAGCTCGCCGACCGCGCCGGCGTAGGACCCCAGGTGAGGGCCATAACCGAGTCGGCTATGCGTGGCGAGATTGACTTCAAGGAGAGTTTCAAGCGTCGCGTGGCTCTTCTCAAAGGTCTCGATGTGGCTGTGATGAAGGATATAGCCGAA
The DNA here is from genome assembly GCA_910584525.1 of uncultured Muribaculaceae bacterium. Lineage (GTDB taxonomy): Bacteria > Bacteroidota > Bacteroidia > Bacteroidales > Muribaculaceae > Lepagella. The sequence goes on from CAJUAT010000076.1 coordinate 5,466, forward strand.
CATCTTCCTTTCACCGAAGGCCTCGAGAGGATGATGCAGGTACTCAAGCGGTCGGGTTACAAGACAGCAATCCTGTCGGGTGGCTTCACTTTTTTCGGCAACTATCTGAAGCATCGTTTCGGCTTTGACTATGTGTATGCCAACGATCTTGAGGTTGGACCCGACGGGCGGCTCACGGGACGGTTCACCGGTGATATAGTGGATGGCGTGCGCAAGCGTGACCTTTTGCGGCTGCTGGCCCAGGTGGAAGGTATCGACATAGCGCAGACCATAGCCGTGGGCGACGGCGCCAACGACCTGCCGATGATTGCCGAAGCCGGTCTCGGAATCGCTTTTCATGCCAAACCCAAGGTAAAGGCCGAAGCCGGACAGTCAATCTCCACAATTGGAATCGACGGCGTCCTTTACTTCCTTGGCTTCAAAGACTCCTATATAAACACCCCTTCCAAAGCGTGACGCACTGCGAAGCCGGCCGTATATGACCGTTCCTGTCGTCGTTTCTGACAGTTCCTGCCGTCGCATATGACCGTTTCATCCGCCGTTCTGACCGCCGTATATGACCGTTTCATCCGCCGTTTCTGACAGTTCCTGCCGCCGTATATGACCGTTTCATCCGCCGTTTCTGACCGCCTTAACCGGTCTTAACCATAATAAATTGTGGAAAAATATTGCGGTGTCGGAAATTTTTATTAATTTTGCAGAGTGAAAGGCGCGAAACGCCCTTTGCGCATGATTAAACGGCACTTCCGTCATAATCACAAACCAAGGTTAGGTCCCATAGCTCAGTTGGTTAGAGCACCTGACTCATAATCAGGGAGTCCTAGGTTCAAGCCCTAGTGGGACCACTCCTTAGAAATCAAGCAGTTACGAACCAAATCGTAGCTGCTTTTTCTTTTGCTTTGAACACAAATCTGAACACAACTCCGCGCCAACTCGTTTCTGCCGCCACTGGCACCCCCCTGTGTTCGGATCAGCGGATTATTGCGGTACAGATCGGCGAAATACTTGCCGTTGACACAGTACATCTGTGCTA
>CAJUAT010000077.1 GCA_910584525.1 uncultured Muribaculaceae bacterium
CGTTCGACTTATACCCCAAAATTTGATGTTTTCAAATTTTTGTCATCTACTTAATCTATTTACTAATTTTGTGGCGTGCGATGTGGGTGTGAAAATTCCATATCAGGCGAGTAAAATATTGCATAATGTAAGTTTTGATGCGTATAATTGGGGAGTATATAAAGCAAAACACTGACATAATTCGCGAACACATACAACTTAATTACAAATCACCGTGATAGACAGTATGCAGAATGTCTTATACGGATAACAACAAACAGGTATGAAGAAATTCTACTTTTCAGCAGCAGCGGCCTTGATGGCGTTGAGCGTACCTTCGGCACAGGCGCAGGAGATAGAGATCTTGCCGATGCCGCAACGTGAGGTACAGTATGCGACAGTACAGCAGGCGCCGTCGGCGGCGCCAACAGCAACAGCAGCAGCCAAGGCCGGAACGGCTCCGGCATCTATCGTGGGCAAGAAGTTCGTCACCTTCTACGACGGCTTCACCTACTATGGCGAGGCCGCAGGTTGGTTTTCAGTAGAGGCTGCCGGCGACAGCGTAAACCTCGTCAATATAGCCGACGGCTATTCGCTCAAAGGTAAGTACGACGCCACTACCGGCCAGATTACTATACCTACCGGCGTAGTCGTAGGCAAAACTACTGCCGGCGTGGAAATCGTTGCCCATAACCTTCTCGCCTCTACAGGTTACGGCCAGTATAACGACACGCCTGTGGTCGGAACATTCTCCGGCGATAAAGTGACTTTCACCGACGGTTTTTATGCCACAGCAGGCAAAAGCGCGTATGTACGTATGCAGAATATCAAGGGTATAGAAGCCAACGGCTCCCTTAAGACGACTCAGCTCGTATATGCCACATTGGCGCCGGATAAAGCGTATGAATATCCGTTGTACATCACCAAGGTCAGCGATAACAAGATTCAGGTGCAGGGTCTGGCCAACTGGCTCTACGGACACAACTACAAGGTGCCTTTCACAATCACCGAGAGTACCAATCAGGCAAAAGTGTTGAGCACCGACTCTATCGACTGGTATAAAAGCGGTAACGATGTCCGCGCCGTGTTCATGCGTTATAGAAAGGATGACGCAGTGAATACAGTGTACACCAATCCTGTGTTTACAATAGCGGCAGGCGACACCTCGACCATCACCAGTGAGAAGATTATCTTCGAGGGGTACCAGAAAGCCGGGTCCACAGGCTGGAGCGGCTGGATATTGCGGCCTTTTGAGATAAGCATGTATTTCAACATTTATAAGACTCCTGCTGCATCGGCTGAAGTCGGAGATCTGAAATTTAGCTTCGACAAGGTGACCAACACCGCTACTGTCATAGGCTGCAAAGTTGGTACCACGGCTGCGATTATCCCCGAGACGGTGGAATATGAGGGTGAGACATATACCGTGACAGGTATCGGCGAGAAAGCCTTCTATAACATGAAGACCATTACGCAGGTATCCATACCGGCTACCATAAAGAGCATAGCCAACCAAGCTTTCCTGAATGCTACGGCAATACAGGAAGTGAAGATTGCCGACATGAAGGCCTGGTGCGCTATCCCGATTCCTAACTACAACGCGAGCCCCATCTATTACGCTCACTACAATTCCGACAAGACAAAGTGGGGTAAGGTATACTTCAACAACAAGCTCGTGACTACCGACCTTGAGGTTCCCGAAGGCATCACAAGTATTGTACGCAGCTTCGCCGGCTTCAAGACTCTTGTCAATGTAACCCTTCCCTCAACCCTCAAGAATCTTGGTGATCAGGCTTTCTACAATTGCTATGATATCAAGACGATGGTTATCCCCGAGGGAACAGAGACTCTTGGTTCTGCATTCTATAACTGCAGCGGCCTGACTGAAATTGCCGTCCCCGCCTCAATATCGGCAATCGGAAACAGTGCCTTCTCAGGATGCAAGGCTCTTACGAAGGTTACCCTCAACGAAGGCCTGAAGTCGATTGACAACTCGGCATTCTATAACTGTCTCGGTCTTGAAGAGCTGGTACTCCCCTCCACAGTGACCACACTCGGTTCCACACCTTTCGGCCTTTGCAGGAATATCAAGAAATTCACCAGCCGTGCCGTTACGCCTCCCACAGTAGGTGCTGAGAAGATTTTCAAGGATTTCTCGGCCACTGCCACTCTTTATGTGCCCTCCGAGGAAGCCAAGACGGCTTATTCCGAGGCAACGGGTTGGAAGGAGTTCGTGACCATCATGGTGGATGCCACCGGTATCGACGGTATCTCCGCTGACGACGCGCAGCAGGTGCGCTACTTCAACCTCCAGGGTATGGAGATTGCAGCCCCTGTCAAGGGTCAGCTTGTAATAAAGATGACCGGCAACAAGTCGGAGAAACTGATAGCTCGATAAACAACTGACAGCTCTATAAAAGAGGAATCCGATTCATAATAAAGAAGCCGTGGGCAATCTTCAGAAGGTGCCCACGGCTCTGTTTATATGGCATGCTGTTTATATGGCAGCTCTTAGGAATCGCTGCTACGCGATTATTCAGTGGCAGAGAAGTGTAGGGCTGTGCGCGAAGCGGTGATGGTACCGGAGTGAGTGATCCATTTCTTGCCGTTGGCGGGACGGCCGCGGCGCATCATCGCGCCAATCTCGCGTGCCACATTCGCTTTGGCACCATGTCCGGCAAGCCATCTGTGCAGTATCCATTCGCAGCTGCCCGACTCGCGGAGCGTGCGGTAGGGGAGAGTGTCGGCATCGGGTAATGAGGCCGACACTTTAGCGCCATAGGCTTCAAGAGCCTCGTTGTCGGCCTGCAGGTTGGCGATGGTGTTGACAAGGGTCTTGCGCACTCCTGTCCAGCGACTCTCTATGGCCGGCAATAGCTCGTTGCGTATGAAATTGCGGCGATAGTCGCTGTCAAGATTCGTGCTGTCTACGATGTAATCCTGGCCTAACTCCTCAAGATACTCTGCAATCTCTCTACGGGATGTTGTCAGCAGCGGGCGGATTATGCCGTTGGCGTCAGGGAGCATACCTTTTAGACCGGCCACGCCGGCGCCCCGGAACAGATTGAGCAGAAGGGTCTCGATATTGTCGTCGGCATGATGGGCCACGGCGATGCGTTCGGCACCCGTTGACGACATCTTGCCGCAGAAATAATCGTAGCGAAGCTCGCGGCAGGCCACTTCTGTCCCCACGTTATGCTCGGCCTGGTAAGCCGGGACATCGAAATGCACCACGTCGAGAGGCAACCCTAAGTTATGGCATAGCTGCCGGCAGAACTCCATGTCGCGGTCCGACTCCAGGCCTCGCAGATGGAAATTGCAATGCACAGCCTCCACAGCGACGCCACAACGCAGCAGCAGACGGAGAAGAGCCGTTGAGTCGGCGCCTCCGCTGAAACCCAACACCACATGCCGCACGTCGCCCAGTATCACCCGGGCCTGCTGCTCTACCTTGCTGATTGTCCTGTTGCCATCCATGTCAGTGAGTTGTCAATGAGTTTCGAGCCAGAGGTTGAGAATGAGCACGGCGGCCATCTCGTCGGCAAGGTCTTTGCGTTGTCTGTCGCTCTTCTTGAATCCGGCAGTAATCATGTCGCGATGAGCCTGCGCGGAGGTGAAACGCTCGTCGACTTCCTCGAACTCCATGTCGGGAAGCAGCTTGCGGAGGCGGTTCACCAGCGGACGGATATAGCGCATCGATTCGGAGTCCTCGCCGCGCAGCGTGAGGGGATGGCCTATGATGATACGGTCCACCGGCTCACGCGAGCAGTAGTCGGTAACGAAAGCCTCAAGGTCGCAGGTGCGCACTGTCGGCAGCCCTCCGGCCGCTATCCGCAACACGTCGCTCACCGCCACTCCGCAGCGCTTGCGCCCGCAGTCTATTGCCATTATCCTTCCCATGAAACTCCATTAAGAAATATAGAACAAAAAAGGACGGCTTGTCACCGTCCTTATGGGTGAAATGTGGGGATCGAACCCACGACCTTCGGAACCACAATCCGACGCTCTAACCAACTGAGCTAATTTCACCATCTCCGTTGAGGTTTCCCCCAAACGCGATGCAAAGTTACAACTTTTTATCCAAACTACCAAATATTTTTAACGGGTAAAATATAATCAGGGTTATAGAGCGGTATATGGAAGACAGTGTAGGAGACCATGCACAATGTCAGATAATAAGTATCATGCTATTCGAAACCTGCGGATTCTCATACGTTTAGCCTTTCCGAGGCAGCGTTCACAGAAGGGGCTGATATTCATCATTCAATATTCAGATTCAAATTCAAATCGGTGCAGTTCAGGTCCGGTTCTGTGATTCAAAAAAACACTGTATGTGATTCCAAAAAAGTGGATATAATAAATTGAGGTATGGGAAGTTGATAGAGTGTATAGGGCAAAGTCTATTTGTAAAGTAAGTATGCAGGAAATATACAAAATCGGGGGGGGGAAGGTAAAACCCGTAACTCTAATCTGGAATTATACAGGATAATTGTGATGCTGCTGATTGTGGCGCATCATTCGGTGGTAAATTCGGGTCTCTTCGGTGCCATCAGCAGCGAGAAAATATCGTCGGTATCCACATATGCCATGCTGATGTTCGGCGCGTGGGGCAAGACTGGAATAAACTGTTTCGTATTCATTACGGGCTATTTCATGTGCCGGTCGCAAATCACGCTGCGGAAGTTTGTCAAGCTCTATACCCAGATTTTCTTCTATTCCGTAGTAATCAGCGTCATCTTCCTCGTCGCGGGATACACGCACCCCGACTTCAGGACGGCATACGGTTTTGTGCGTTCGCTGATACCGGTGTATTCGCTGACGTCGGATAATTTCACATCCTGTTTTCTGGTGTTCTGGCTCTTCATACCCTTTCTGAACATTCTTGTGCAGCATCTCGACAAGAGGCAGCACCGGCTGCTGATAATCCTGTCGGTCTTCTTCTGGTCAGTTATGTCGGTCGACCTCCGTTATAATGTGGCCATGGATTATGTGGGATGGTTCTCGATTCTCTACTTCATATCATCGTATGTGCGCTTCTATCCGGAGTCATTCGCAAGGGTCAGTCACCGACAGTGGGGAACGTTGTCGGGACTGTCGATCTTGGCCGGGGCAATGTCGGTGATAGTCTGCACCTATGCATGGCTGAGCCGTGATGCGGCGCGCTGCGAGCCATTCTATTTCGTGGCCGACAGCAATCAGATATTCGCGCTGCTGATAGGCTTCACGACGTTCATGTGGTTCAAGGACCTTGACATACGCCAGAGCCGCATCATCAATCTGTTGGGGGGAGCCACCTTCGGCGTGTTGCTGATACATGCCCACAGCGACACCATGCGGCAGTGGCTATGGTTCGACACCATCGACATGACCGGACATTATCATGCCCTGGGGGCGGGGATGATGTTGCTGTATTCCGCAGGATGTGTGGCGGCCATATTCATGGTGTGCGCATTGGTGGACATAGCACGCAGCCGGTATATCGAGCCATGGCTCAATCCGAAGGTCGAGCGCCTCTTCCAGTCGGCATGGCACCGCATGAAACGCCTCATGCCGGCAGCTTCACGCCAATAATCGTTGTTGAACTATCAGACTGTCATTGAAGTTGTTTTGACCAATTTGCGTTTGATAATTAATCGTAAAAAATGTTACACTTTATGACAACCTTTAGCTCGGCGCCCGTATGGGAGCCAATCTTTATCAATATTTTGGGCATCTTAGGTCGGATTAATATTAATGAAAGCAGGAGATAAACATGATTAGTGTTTATCTCCTGCTTGATTACCATGTGATAATCTTATCTACAATGTCTTGTTGTTCAGAGGAAGTGCGACGGAGGTATATGCGTGTCGTTTCGATGCTCTCATGTCCCATGAGGTCTGCGAGCAGTGAAATGTCGTTGAATTTCTCAAGGAAATTCTTTGCGAAGCGGTGTCGGAACGTGTGTGGATAGATTACTTTTTCGTTGAGGCCAGATTTCTTGGCATAGTTCTTCAGTTGCTGTGAGATACCTCTGGTGGTAATCCTCTCACCGAAACGGTTGAGAAATAGGTATCCAGTTGTACGACCTTCAG
>CAJUAT010000078.1 GCA_910584525.1 uncultured Muribaculaceae bacterium
ATTTCCGCGAAAATCCACCGCCCCTGCGTAAACAATTTTTAAGGAACAGAGCCTATAGAGAAAACGCCGTCGGCGGCTGATTGTTGCACGTTATGAAGTATATGGTTATAGCCGGAGAGGCGTCGGGCGACCTGCACGCCTCGCGGCTTATGGAGAATATAAGGACAGATGATCCGGAAGCGGAGTTCCGGTTTTTCGGCGGAGACCTGATGACGAAGGCTGCGCGGCGAAATCCGGAGCTGCACTATCGGGAGATGAACGTGATGGGTTTCAGCGAGGTGCTGCGGGCGTTGCCGCGTCTGTGGCGCAACATGCGTCAGGCCCGCGCTCTGATACGGTCGTGGCGTCCCGATGTGCTCGTGCTCGTGGACTATCCCGGTTTCAACCTCGCTCTGGCAGGCTTCGCAAAAAAACTGGGCATCCCCGTGCATTACTTCATATCGCCGAAGGTATGGGCCTGGAAGGAATACCGCGTGCGCAAAATCAAGAAGACAGTCGACAGGATGTACTCCATATTGCCGTTCGAGGAGGAGTTCTATGCCCGTCACGGCTATAAGGTGGACTATGTGGGGAATCCGTCGGTGGAGGAGATAGCGTGGAGCATGGGTCATCTGCCTCCCAAGAAGCATTTCATGGAGCGTCAGGGACTTGGCGACGAGCGGCCTATCATCGCGTTGTTGCCCGGCTCGCGGAAGGGTGAGATACGCAACAACCTGCCGCTGATGGTGGAGGCTGCCAAACGCTTTCCGGAGTTCCAGTATGTGGTGGGGGCTGCGCCGTCGGTGCCTGAGAAGTTTTACAGGGAAGTGGCTCAGGATCCGGGGCTCAAGGTGGTGTTCGGCTGCACGCACACGCTGCTGAAGTATTCGCGGGCGGCGGTGGTGGTGTCGGGAACGGCCACTCTCGAGACGGCTCTCATAGGCACGCCACAGGTGGTGGTATACCGGGCAAACGGCAGCCGCCTGTCGTACAACATCATGGCACGGCTCCTGAAGGTGAGGTATGTGTCGCTGCCCAATCTTATCGTCAACAATTCGATAGTTTCGGAGCTTCTTCTCGACAGGTGCACCGCGGCGAGCATAGCGCGTGAGCTGTCGCCGTTGCTGCAGCCAAGCCCGCGCCTCACTTTCCAGCAGCAGGGATACCGCAACATGCAGCGCCGCCTCGGCACCTCAGTAGCCTCCGAACAGGCTGCTCTCCTCATCGTGGAACAGCTGAAAAAAGGGAATCCGCTATTTGCTGGTTAGGGGGATTTTTTCTAATTTTGTGGCTTGTAATGGAGGCTTTCAAGGAAATATTGCGACGTCTGGAACCGGAGCTGACAGCGATGAACCGGATAATCGACAGCAGTCTGAGCACGCAGAACGCGGTGATGAATGCTGTGGTGCGGAAGTATCTCAGCACCAAGGGGAAGCAGATCAGACCGATTCTGGTGATTCTCGGCGCCAAGATGTTCGGGGAGGTCAACCGGTCGGTGCTGTGTGCCGGCGCCGCTATGGAGATGCTCCACAATGCCTCGCTGATTCACGACGATATCGTTGACGAGACCGGCCTCAGACGCGGGTGTCCCACAATCAACGCCACGATGGGCAACCAGATTGCGGTGCTCGTCGGCGACTTTTTTGTGTCCCGTTCCCTGTCGGTGGGCATAGACTCGGGAAGCATGGAGGTGGTTGCCGCCTTGTCGAGTCTCGGCACGGAACTTTCCCTGGGAGAAATAGACCAGATCACCACTGCGCGTGAACATCATTTCGACAAGGAGAGTTATTTCGAGGTGATACGGCAGAAGACGGCGTCGCTGTTCATGAGTTGTGTGCGTATGGGCATGGAGGTGGGAGGCGCTCCCGCCGATGTGACGGCTCCTATGGTGCGATACGCCGAGCTGCTGGGCCTCTGCTTCCAGATCAAGGACGATATTTTCGATTATTACCCTAATCCCCAGATCGGTAAGCCTACCGGCAACGACCTGCGGGAGGGAAAGGTGACGCTACCGCTGCTATGCGCGTTGCAGACGGCTCCCGAGGATGAGAGCCGCCGCATGAAGGAGCTGATATGCCGTGGCGACCTGACGGCCGCCGACATTGAACGCCTCGTGGAGTTTGCCCGCGAATACAAGGGGATAGACGATGCCTACGACATCATGGACTCTCTGCGGCGACAGGCCGACGATATTATCCTGCAGTTTCCCGAGTCGGAGTCGCGGCAGTCGTTCCGCGACATCTTCGACTATATCATCAGTCGGGACAGGTGAAACTAAAACCGTACATGTACGAGGGGATCTTGGAGGCTGGCTGCGACGAGGCTGGCCGGGGCTGTCTGTGCGGGCCGGTGAGCTGCGCGGCCGTGATATTGCCGCCCGGCTTCGAAGACCCGGGTCTCAACGATTCCAAGCAGCTTACAGCCACCCGTCGCGAGGAATTGCGCGCAATCATAGAGCGTGAGGCTCTGGCATGGGCGGTGGTGATGGTAGATGCCGAGGAAATCGACAGGATAAACATCCTCAACGCGTCGATAGCCGGCATGCACAGGGCGCTGGACGCTCTGTCGGCACGACCTGCGCACATCATAGTGGACGGCAACAAGTTCAAACCCTACACTGACCCTACGACGATGATGGAGACCGCCGCCGACACGGTGGTCAAGGGCGACGGCAAATATATGTCGATAGCCGCGGCCTCCATATTGGCGAAGACACACCGCGACGAGATGATGCTTCGCTATGCCGGGGAATATCCCGGTTACGGCTGGGAGCGCAACATGGGTTATCCTACGGCGGAACACCGCGGGGCAATAGCGCGGCTCGGCCTTACGCCACTGCACCGCCGCTCTTTCAAAGGTTGCATTATTGAATCGTAATCAGTAAATTTGCGTTATGGAAACTGACGAGTTCGATATCCGCGAGGGCGTTGAGAAGCCTGAGGGTGGCGAGATGGACATAGAGCGGGCGTTGCGGCCTCTGCGTTTCGACGATTTCCGCGGGCAGGCGGGCATCATCGAGAATCTGCGGGTGTTCGTGAGCGCCGCCAAGATGCGCGGCGAGAGCCTCGACCATACGCTGCTCCACGGTCCTCCGGGCCTCGGCAAGACAACCCTCTCCAACATCATAGCCAATGAGCTGGGCGTCGGCTTCAAGACGACCTCCGGCCCGGTGCTCGACAAGCCGGGCGACCTCGCCGGCATCCTCATGTCGCTCGAGCCGCACGATGTGCTCTTCATCGACGAGATTCACCGTCTGCATCCCGTGGTGGAGGAATATCTCTACTCGGCCATGGAGGATTACCGCATAGACATACTTCTCGACAAGGGGCCCGGGGCCAAGAGCGTACAGCTGTCGATATCTCCGTTCACGCTGATAGGGGCCACGACGCGTAGCGGGTCGCTGACGGCACCGCTGCGTGCGCGTTTCGGCATACAGTGCCATCTGGAATATTACGACCATGAGCTGCTGCAGCGTATCGTGGAGCGGTCGGCGCGTCTGCTGCGCACGGGCATCGAGGGCGCAGCGGCTCATGAGATAGCGCTGCGCAGCCGCGGCACGCCACGTGTGGCCAACGCTCTGCTGCGGCGCGTGCGCGACTTCGCGCAAGTGATCGGTACCGGAAGTATCGACCTCCCCATTGCCCGACATGCCCTCGAGGCTCTTCATATCGACAGGTATGGCCTCGATGAAATCGACAACAAGATTTTGACCACAATCATCGACAAGTTCAAGGGTGGTCCCGTGGGGCTCAACACCATAGCCACGGCCATAGGCGAGGACCCCGGCACCATCGAGGAGGTGTACGAGCCTTTCCTCATAAAAGAGGGATTCATGCAGCGCACTCCCCGTGGCCGCGAAGTAACAGACCTCGCATATACACATCTTGGCCGCAGAAACAATACCGTGCAGGGCGGCCTCTTCGATGAATGACTATTGTTAAACGTGTTCTAAAACGACTTCTATGGCAGGAATAAAAGCTTTGGCCAAGGAGACGGCGGTTTACGGGCTGTCGAGTATTGTGGGACGGTTCCTCAACTGGTGCCTGGTACCGCTGTACGTATATATGTTTCCGGCTGAGGAATACGGCATAGTGAGCTATCTGTATTCCTTCACGGCGGTGGCGCTGGTGGTGCTCAATTACGGCATGGAGACGGGTTTTTTCCGGTTTGCCAACAAGACGGACGATCCGGACCGCGTCTATACCACGGCATTATGGTCGGTGGGGTTCACGTCGATGCTTTTCGTGCTGCTGCTGAGCATCTTCATAGTGCCGGTGTCGGAGCTGATGCTTATGGCCGACAATGCGTCGTATGTGTGGCTGTTGGGGGCGATTGTGGCCATAGATGCCTTCTCCAATCTTCCTTTCGCTTATCTGCGTTTCCGTAAGAAGGCTTATCGCTTTGCCGGCATAAAGCTTTTCAACGTGGGTCTGAACATAGGCCTCAACCTGCTCTTCATCCTCTGCTGTCCGGCATTGATGAAGGGGAGCTGGAGCTGGCTTGTGAGCTGGTTCTACGAGCCGTTGGGTGGCGAGGCTTTCGGCATAGGATGGATATTCGTGGCCAACATGATATCCACGCTGGCGGTCATGGCATGTCTGCTGCCGGAAATCACGCGGGTGAGCTGGCGCTTCGACGCGCGGCTGCTCCGTAAGATGCTCTCTTATTCGTGGCCGCTGCTGATTCTGGGCGTGGCCGGAATACTGAGCCAGAACATGGGGCAGATGATCATACCATATCTCTTTATCGGTCAGGAGGAAGCTGCGAGGGCCATGGTGGGTATTTATGGCGCGAACATAAAGATCGCCATAGTGATGGTGATGTTCACGCAGGCTTTCCGCTATGCCTATGAGCCTTTTATCTTCGCGCAGGCCAAGGGCGACGGCGAACCGCGTACCGCCGCTTATGCCGATGCCATGAAATTCTTCGTGATCTTCGGTCTGCTGATTTTCCTGGCCGTGATGTTCTATCTGCCGGCTATAAAGTATTTTGTATCTCCGGGTTATTGGGCGGGATTGTCGGTGGTGCCCGTGATGATGGCTGCGGAGCTGTGTTTCGGCATATTCTTCAATCTGTCGGTATGGTATAAGCTTACCGACAGGACGCAATGGGGCATGTACATGTCGCTGATATGCTTCGTGCTGATGCTGGTGCTGAACATATGGCTTGTGCCGGCCATAGGAATACCGGGCGGTTACATGGGTTCAGCCTGGGCGGCGCTGATAAGCTATTTTGCCGTGATGGTGCTGAGCTGGTTCGTGGGACGCCGGTATTATCCCATACCGTACCATATCGGGAGGCTGGCGCTGTACGTGCTGTTCGCGGGCGTGCTGTATGCCGCCGGTATGGCGCTCGACATCTGTTTCACGGGATGGGTGCTATATCTCACCCGTACGATGATGCTCGTCGTCTACCTCGGCGCCGTATGCTATTTTGAGAATGTGCCTTTCAGTCGAGGTTGCCGTCGTTTTGCACCACGGTGCCGTCGGAGGCGTCGTAAGTGTTCTGAATGAGTTCGGCGTTCTGCATGTCCTCATAGGGGGCATTGGCGCCCCCGTTGAGGTAGAGGCTTATGACGAAGGCTCCCACAGCCAGAGGTATCGTGACGTACAGGAATATCCAGGCCCGTTTAGGATTGTTGATTCTCGCAAGGAAAAAATATAGGAATCCCACGGCGAAGAGTATGAAGGAGGATGCCATGACAATACCACGGGAGTCGCCATATTTGGCAGCCCTGACGATAAGCCATATGAACACGCCTATTGCGCAGCCTGTGAGAATGATGCCGAACCATACGCCGGCTTTCTGAGCGGCTGTCAGCTGGTTGCCGCGGAGAAGTGTCACCAGCGGCAGCATCTGCCGCTCTTTTTCATTTATAGTAGCCATACATTTATAGTTTATAGCAGGAAGTTGTCTAAACTAATTTACGTATCATAAATATTTTAAAAAGTTGTTAACTTT
>CAJUAT010000079.1 GCA_910584525.1 uncultured Muribaculaceae bacterium
AATCGTCTAAAGCCTGCGACCCCTGCGTGAACAATTTTTAAGGAACAGAGCCTTATAAACGTGCCAATTAAAAATTACGTGCACGGAAGTAGAGAATAAGGCCTATCAGGAGATATACTATGTTGGGAATCTCCATGGCAATCCATGGCGACGTCATCCCCGAAATGGCGAACTGGCTTGTCAACGATGAAAAGAGGATATAGCTGAAACTGAGCGCCAGTCCGATACCGATGTTGATGCCCATGCCCCCCTTGACCTTCTTCGCCGACAAAGAGAGTCCTATCAGCGTGAGGATGAATGCGGCGGCTGTGGAGGCATAACGTTTCTCTTTCTCAATCTCAAATGCTTTGATATTGGCCACGCCGCGGCGCTTCTGTTTCTCGATGAACTCGGTAAGCTGCGGAGTGGTCAGTGTCTCCTGGTCGTTGACGGATATCAGGAAGTCGCGCGGCTCTATCGGTATCACGGTATCCTTCTTGTTGCCACTCTCCACCTTCTCCGTCATTCCGTCGAATTTCCGGATCATGTAGTTGTGCACGGTCCAGTGGTACATCTTCGTGGAATCGTAGGTGATGGTCTGCGCCGATAGTTTCGACACAAGCTGTTTGCCATCGAACTTGTCGAGAGTAAAACGATACCCTGTCTTGGTGGAGTTCTCGAACCTTCCGATATAGAACACCGTCCCGGGCGCGGCCATCAGCTGCACATCCATGCCGGTGCTCACCTTCTTGTTCTTGACATACGTATTGGTGTAGTCAAGCCTTTTCTGGTTGGTGGGAGGAATCAGATAATTGCTGAGAACGAAAGTAAGGGCGGCAATCACGGCAGCTCCTATCATATACGGGCGCATAAGCCTGTTAAAGCTTATACCGCTCGATAGCATGGCTATGATTTCCGAATGGTCGGCGAGCTTGGTGGTGAAGAATATCACCGATATGAAGGTGAACAGCGGGGCCAGCTGAATGGCGAAATATGGCAGGAACGACATGAAATAATCGAATATCGTGGCCTGCAGCGGAGCTTTCAGAAAGGCATCCAGTTTCTCGGTGATGTCAAACATGGCTATTACCGCCAGTATGAGCATCGTGGCGAAAAAATAGGTGCCGAGAAATTTTTTAAGGATATAAATGTCGATAGTCTTCAGGCCGAGGATGCCACGGAACCGCGACTCCGAGAATTTTCTGTCGCGGTTTCTGCGCTTTCGGCGCAACATTGCGAGCCTCCGGGCCCTGCGTATCCTCTTCACCGACAATTTCATCAGAGCCGCCGGGTGACGTTTACCACCATCTCCTCTTTCCATGCCTTGAAATCGCCGGCCTCTATATGGAGGCGTGCCTCTCTTACAAGCCAGAGGTAGAAGGCAAGGTTGTGTATAGATGCTATCTGCATTCCGAGTAGCTCGTGGGCGGAGAAGAGATGACGCAGGTAGGCGCGAGAATATTCTTCGTCGACACGCGAGGGACCACCCTCGTCGAGCGGCGAGAAATCATTCTCCCATTTCTTGTTCTTGATATTGAGAATGCCGTGACGGGTGAAAATCATGCCGTTGCGCCCGTTGCGGGTAGGCATCACACAGTCCATCATGTCCACTCCTCTGTCGATGGCCTCAAGGATGTTGGCGGGAGTACCCACGCCCATAAGATACCTCGGTTTGTCGGAGGGCAGGATATCGTTGACCACTTCAATCATCTCGTACATCACCTCGGTGGGTTCACCAACGGCCAGCCCACCTATGGCATTGCCGTCGGCCCCCAAGTCGGCGATATGCTTGGCAGCCTCCTGACGCAGATCCTTATAGGTACACCCCTGGACTATCGGGAAATAGGCCTGACGGTATCCGTAGAGGCCTTCGGTCTCCTTATATCTTTTCCAGCCTCTTTCGAGCCATCTCTGGGTCATGCGTAGGGAGTCGCGGGCATAGGTGTAATCAGCTGTTCCGGGCGTGCACTCGTCGAGCGCCATCATTATGTCGGCGCCTATCACCCTTTGCGTGTCCACCACATTCTCAGGGGTAAACAGGTGCTTGCTGCCGTCGATATGGCTGCGGAACCATACTCCGTCTTCCTTGATCTTGCGGATGTCGGTGAGCGAAAAGACCTGGAAACCGCCGGAATCTGTGAGGATGGGACGGTCCCAGCTGTTGAACTTATGCAGGCCGCCGGCCTGACGCAGCACGTCGAGTCCCGGCCGCAGGTAGAGATGGTAGGTGTTTCCAAGGATGATGCGAGCGTCTATGTCCACCTTGAGTTCATGGGCGTGCACACCCTTGACGGAGCCCACAGTGCCTACGGGCATAAATATAGGCGTCGGCACCTCACCATGGTCAGTGGTGACAATGCCGGCGCGTGCCGCGCTATCGGGTGCGGTCGCCGTTAGTCTGAAATCCATCCCTACTTCTTCAGCAGATCGTATTTCTTGAATACCTTCTCAATTGCTTCCAGCGAGCGAGTCACCTGGTCTTTGGTATGCGTGGCCATCAGGGAGTAGCGTATCAACGTATCCTGGGGAGCCACTGCCGGAGTGACGACAGGATTTACGAACACACCTTCGTCGAGGAGGTCGCGTGTTACATGGAAGGTCTTGTAATCGTCGCGTATGAAGAGCGGTATGATAGGCGTGGAAGTGTGGCCTATCTCGCAGCCCATGTTGCGGAGGCTGTCGAGAGCATAATGGGTTATGTCCCAGAGATGCTGCTGGCGTTCCGGCTCCGCTATTATGATGTCGAGGGCGGCGTTCACTGCTGCCGTGGATGCCGGAGTGATCGAAGCCGTGAATATATAGGAACGCGAGTGGTGGCGCAGGAAGTTGGTGACAACCTTGTCGGTGGCTATGAATCCACCCAGCGATGCCAGTGACTTGCTGAAGGTGCCCATGATGAGGTCTACATCCTTGGTGACACCCATATGGTTGCAGACTCCGCGCCCTCCATCGCCGAACACGCCGATACCATGAGCCTCGTCGATCATGACAGCGGCATTGTACTTCTTGGCAAGCTCCACTATCTTGTCGACATGCGCCACATCTCCTTCCATGGAGAAGACGCTGTCGCTGACTATCAGCTTCACCTTGTCAGGCTCGCACTTCTTGAGCTGTGCCTCCAGACTCTCCATGTCGTTGTGCTTGTACTTGAGATAATTGGAGAAGCTCAGACGACGTCCCTCTATGATCGAGGCATGGTCCTGCTCGTCAAGAATGATGTAGTCCTCGCGGCCTGTAAGGGTGGAAACCACACCTAAGTTCACTCCGAAACCGGTGGAATATATCATGGCATCTTCCTTGCCCACATAGTCGGCGAGACGCGCTTCAAGATCCTTGTGGATGGTAAGGGTACCGTTTAGGAATGGCGAACCGGCCATGCCTGTGCCATATTTCTTAGTGGCCTCCACGGCTGCCTCTATCACCTTGGGATGGTTAGTAAGACCCATATAACTGTTCGACCCGAACATCAGGACCTTCTTGCCGTTCATCATGACTTCCGTGTCCTGCTCGCTCGATATCGCCCGGAAATATGGATATACTCCCGCTGCCTTCGCCTTCTGCGGCGCATCGTATGCTGATAACTTCTCTTGTAAAGGTTTCATATTTGTTCTATAGGGGAATCGGCTCTGCGATTGCTCTGTTTTTCCTGCAAAGTTACTAATTTTCAATAACATATACCTAAGATTGTGCCATTTTTAATTACAGTGCCATTTCTGTCAATGGCTTCCATCGCAGCCTGCGAGAATATATTATACTGATAATCAGTACGTTATAATCCACACTCCTTTTTTTAGCCTTATTTAATCGTTTTTGCATGTTATTTGTTAATAAGATGTGGGACATGAGAATAAATCGCGGATAATATTATTCCGCATGGCTCATGAACCGACTGGATAATAAAAGAAACAAATACATAAAATTATAAAATCATGGCAAAGATTATTGGTATAGACCTGGGCACCACGAATTCATGCGTGGCAGTTCTGGAAGGCAAGGATCCTGTAGTGATACCCAACAATGAAGGACGAAACACTACCCCGTCGGTAGTAGCATTCACCGATGGTGGCGAGCGTAAGGTAGGCGATCCGGCCAAAAGGCAGGCTATCACCAACCCTACAAGGACAGTATACTCCATCAAGCGCTTCATGGGCGAGAAATGCGACCAGGTGACCGATGAAATAAAGCGCGTACCTTATAAAGTGGTATGTCAGAACGACATGCCGAAGGTTGACATAGATGGCCGCAACTATACTCCGCAGGAGATTTCGGCAATGATTCTCCAGAAGATGAAGAAGACTGCCGAGGATTACCTGGGACAGCCTGTTACTGAGGCCATCATCACCGTTCCGGCCTACTTTGACGATTCGCAGCGTCAGGCCACCAAGGATGCCGGCGAAATCGCAGGCCTCAAGGTGATGCGCATCATCAACGAGCCTACGGCTGCCGCCCTTGCCTATGGTCTCGACAAATCGCAGAAGGAACAGAAAATCGCCGTGTTCGACCTCGGTGGCGGTACGTTCGATATCTCCATCCTTGAGCTTGGCGACGGCGTGTTCGAGGTTAAGTCGACCAACGGCGATACCCACCTGGGCGGCGACGACTTCGACCATGTGATCATCGACTGGCTGGCCAATGAGTTCAAGAACGACGAGGGCGTTGACCTCCGTCAGGATCCCATGGCCATGCAGCGTCTCAAGGAAGCTGCCGAAAAGGCCAAGATAGAGCTCTCCAACTCCACATCCACAGAGATCAACCTCCCCTATATCACGGCAACCGCCTCAGGCCCGAAGCACCTCGTGAAGACGCTTACACGCGCCAAATTCGAGCAGCTTGCCTCCAGCCTTATTGACGCTGTGGCAGCTCCCTGCCAGAAGGCTCTTCAGGATGCCGGCCTTACCGCCAACGAAATCGACGAGGTTATCCTCGTGGGCGGCTCCACTCGTATCCCCGCAATACAGGAGAAAGTAAAGCAGATCTTCGGCAAGGCTCCCAACAAGGGCGTGAACCCCGATGAGGTTGTGGCCATAGGTGCTGCTATCCAGGGTGGCGTGCTCAGCGGCGATGTCAAGGATGTGCTTCTTCTCGACGTTGTGCCTCTGTCGATAGGTATAGAAACCATGGGCGGCGTGATGACCAAGCTTATCGACGCCAACACCACGATACCTACCCGTAAGAGCGAGACGTTCTCCACGGCTGCCGACAATCAGCCCGAGGTTACCATCCGTGTTCTCCAGGGTGAGCGCCCGATGGCTGCCGACGACAAGCTCCTCGGCGAGTTCAACCTCGGCGGCATAGCTCCCGCACCCCGTGGCGTGCCCCAGATCGAGGTGACCTTCGAGGTGGATGCCAACGGTATCCTCAACGTTACCGCCAAGGATAAGGCTACAGGCAAGGAGCAGTCGATACGTATCGAGGCTTCCAGCGGTCTCAGCGACGCCGAAATACAGCGTATGCGCGACGAGGCAAAGGCCAACGAGGCCGCCGACAAGCAGGCTAAGGAACGTGCCGACAAACTCAATCACGCCGACTCCGTGATATTCCAGACCGAGAAGCAGCTCGCCGAACTCGGCGACAAGATTCCCGCCGACAAGAAGGCCAACGTTGAAAGTGCCCTCCAGCGCCTTAAAGATGTTCACAAACAGCAGCTCGTGGAGGATGTTGATTCTGCCGTCAAGGCTGTGACGGATGCATTCCAGGCTGCCGCCCAGGACATATACAATGCCCAGAACCAGGCAGGAGCACAGGCCGGCCCGCAGCAGGGTCCTGCCTCCAACCCCAACGACGACAAGGAAGTTTCCGACGTCGACTTCGAGGAAGTGAAATAATATCAAAAGA
>CAJUAT010000080.1 GCA_910584525.1 uncultured Muribaculaceae bacterium
CACTATTTCAAGTTTCTTCCCCTCATGGGAGATAAAGCGTTTCAGCTTCTTCCCTTTGAGGAACCCCGTCGGGTGGAAATTGACAAAGAAATAGATGATCGCCGCCAGGAAGTTCTCGGCCGAGTTGGTAAAGAACGCCTCCGAGCCGCCTTTCTTCTCTCCGCCACCCTTGTTGAGCGAGGCAAGAAGTGTGGCTGCCGTTTCCGATGCCGCCGCGAGGTCCGGTATGTACTTGCGCTGTATCGGGTTTATCCGGTTTGAATACTCCACATCTGTAAAATTCACAATGCGGAATCCGCAGCCCTGCGGCAGTCTGCCGTAATGTAAATTCTTGCAATACTGATAGAAAAGGGTCTTGGCAAGCGTCGGGAACTTGTAATCATACACCATCATGGCAAACCCCTTTTTCGAGTGCTGCCGGATGAACGGGTCTATGATTCCGAAAGACTTGCCGGAGCCGGGTGTTCCCAGAACGATTGTGCCACGGAACGGATTGATGATATTGATCCAGCCGTCGTGCATCCTGCGCCTATAATAATATATCATCGGGATATTGACAGAATAGGGAGTTTCTGCAATTTTCTCCGACTGCTGGAACGATTCGTTCTCGAAGTTGAAGCGGTCCTCGCCGACCTTGTGGTTGTAGTATTTGGCTATTCCGTCAAGCCCCTGGTGGACGAGCATTGTGCCGATTACGGAGCAGAAGGCATAGAGGATCCGGTTGGCCGGAAAACCGAACAACGACATGCCCCATGTGCCGTGGTGGAAAATGAAGCACAACGCCACGAGCGTAAGCCCGGCAAGCACCGGGTATATCACCATAGTCCTGACATTGAACTTCAACGCCTTTTTCGCCTTGGTGCCGATACATACCACGCAGATACATACCAGCTCGGCCACCTTGCATCCGGCCACGGAGCTGAACACCTTGAAGCGTCCGAGCAGGTCAAGAATGAACTGCGTGACGCGGTTGTCCGCCGTTATCGGCAGATTCATCACTATCTCGATTATCAGGAAGATATATATGCAGCTACGGAAGTAGTTATACATCTGTTGCTGTTCCCTGGTTTCTTCAAATGCCATGGGCGGAAGTTATCAGAAAGGTATCTTGAATCCGAGCATGAGGCCGTTGCGGAAGGTGTCGCCATGCAGGAAATTCACGTTGTTTTTCTGGATTATCGAGAACTCGCAGCCGTTCTGAAATACATAATTGTACTCAAAGCCGCCTTCTATCCCTATGAAGAACTTTCGTTCCACGGCTCCGAACTGCGGGCCGAAACGTAACCGGAAACTGCCGTTCTTATACCGGTGGAGTCTGTGCTTGTATATCAGCCCTCCGTCCCAGTAATACCCTTTCCAGAACTGTCCGGTTCCGGATTTCCAGTGGTTGCCGATCTCTGCGTAGACCTCCACGGCGTTGCCGTAGGTAAAGGAACGTTCATAGCCCACCGTGGCATTGAGCGTCGAAGGGAACAGAACCCCGGCGTTGACGGCGAGCTTGTTATCCTGTGCCGACGCTCCGAGAGCGGCCACGGCAAGTATCATTGACAGCAATATCTTTTTCATAGCGGGGTCCGGTTATTTATATATGTGGGGAGTATAAGAAAACGGCAGATTCCTCAGAATGTCGGAGTCGAAGCCGTCAGCGTTGAGTATGTCGTCATACTCGATAGTGAGCGTTATGACGCGCCCGCTTATCTGATTCTCGGATATTTCGATTCTCAGCACCTTTTCTTCAGGGAAAGTGAGCTTGTCAAGCACAAGCACGTTGCGGTAGTTCTTCCTGAACTTTCCCGCAAGATTCAGCGAGTAAGCCGGCGTCAGCTCCACGGTCTGCGAGTTGGTGGCCTTGACCTCCTTTTTGTCGGTGAGCTTGACACGCACCTCCGCGATGTCGTATGGAATCTTTGTCCTGTTCTGAAGGGAGTAGTCGATGAAGAAGTAGTCGCCGACAGCATAGATGTTGTTGACTGTCGCCTTAATGCCGTGAGCCTTTGACACAACCTGGTTGTACTTCCGTCCGCTCCCGTAAACGGCCCAGGCATAGCGGGCCATCTCCGATTGCGGCATAGACACCTCCGGGTTTATATAGGAGTCCATGCCGGAGTACGGCACCCTGTGTATCGAGGCGGCGCGGGAAGGGGCGGCGGTATATACCATGTCGTACTGCGCGAGGTGACGCTCCCCGATAAGCGTCAGCGTACCCATCAGCTCGCCTTCGCGGTATGTGCATGGAAGGGAGTCGGATTCTATGAAGGGCTTTACGCGCACTATGTTGTCAGCGCACTGGTTACCGATGATTTTCGCTGTGGATAGGTCCACCATCTTTATGTTCTCCGGCATGACTATATGGGTAGTCACCTCGGAGTTGACATAGATTTTTTCTTTGGCCGGAGCCTGGAGCGCGACAGCGCACAGCGTGAGAGCCGCGATAATGGTTCTGTTGTTCATATATGGAGTATTGTCGGTTAATATGCCTCGTCTGAGTTGATGAGATAAACTATTGTGTTGTATTTGATTTTAGCCTTGTTCTTACGCAGGTTGGCAGACACGGCGGAAGTGGCTGAGTTATACATGTTCTGCAGGGCTTGAAGGGCTATTGCCTCTCCCGATATTCCCGAGCCGTAGCCGCTTTCGGACTCAAAGCTGATGTTCTGCTGCACGGTGCTTGCCCCGGCCTCCTTCATAAAGTCGCGGAAGGCGGATTCGGGCACATAGAAGCCCTCCATGCCGTCGTTGTCGAAAACCGACAGGTTGACTTTCAGGAATTTTCCACCCACGAGTATTGATGTTATGGCGGCGCGGACGCGCTGTTGTCCGAAGCCTGTGACGGTGCCGTAGAGATATGTGCCTTTCGGAAGGCGCACATCGTGTATGGAAACATCGTCGAGAAGTTTGAAGCGAAGCCTCGTGCCTTCGTGCGCCTTGGTGGTCTTGTCAATCATGGCGCGTATGAGCGGAGCGTCCGCGCTCCCTGATTCTCCCGACACGGTGTTGAACTTCTCCGCGTTGGTATCGCGCGACTTAAGCACCAGGAGTGGGCGGTTTTTCTCTCGCTCGGCCTCCCTTGCCTTTGCTATCGAATCCGCACGCTGCCTGCGCAGTGCCTCCTCCGGGTCCGGTTGTCCGATACCCAGCCCGGCCTCGATAGCCTTCTGACGCTCATAGCTCCGCTGCTGTATAGCTTCGAGGTCGCGGGCATACTCGCTCCTCGGATCAGCCGCCGGCTCATGGTCCGCCGGGTTGTATCCGTCGCCGTAGGCATATGAATTGATGTGCCGGCGTGACTCTGCAAGCGAGCGTTCCAGTTCCTCAAGCTCCTGCTGCTGGCGCATGCGCTCCGCCTCGGCTGCGTCGATGCGGTCAAGCTCGTCATCGGAATATCCGTGTTCCAGAGCCTCGCGCTCCTGCGTTTCCTCACCGAGCGCGCCGACGGCGGTAAATGCGTCCTCGTCGCCGAAGCGTCGCGACATCTCGAACATCTTGTCACCCGGGGCCTCGGCATTGGCCTCCGGAAGCGTCGCGTTTATCCGGTCGGTGGCGACTGTCTTTTCATCATCGCCGCCACCTCCGAACATCTGCATGACGAAATATATCAGGAAGCACAGCGGAATGAATATCACCGCCGGAAAGATATATTTCGGCTGTCTGAAATTAATCTTTTTCATTGTTGTCATATTGTTTGAGTGATTTTACAATCTGTTCAAGCTGCCGGTAACGCCTTATTATCCCTATGGAATCGGCATGCGTCTTGTGTCGAACGGCTATCAGTGAGTCCAGCTCGTGCTTCACGGCCTGCCCGTCGCCCGCAATCTCCAGAAGCCTGCTGCGCTGCGCCTCTTTGTTGGCCTGGATGGTGCGGAATCCGCTGAAGATAGGCTCCACTTTGGCGATGGTCTGCAAATCGGGGTCTTTCGATTCCATGCGCGCCCCGGTCATAATGATGTCGCACACGAGTATCATTGCCAGTGTAGCCACCACATAGCCGAAAGTGCGTCGCGGATGCCGTGAGGCCCAGGCATTGGCTTTGCGGACTCTTGCCGCGAGCCGGCAGCGTGTGCCTATGGCTCCCATTCTTGGGCGAAGCCATGAGCCGAGGGCGTTTCCGACACTGTTTCTGCCGTCGAGGATTGTTTTACGCAAAGATTTCATAATCATTTTCTTTATAAAGGGTCAATAGTCGAGGTCCTTGTTTTCAAGTGTGCGCCAGTTGGTTATCATAAGTCCGTGGGGATTGTTCTGCGTCCTCGGCACGTTCTCGACAGAGCCTGTCGTCAGCATGGAGCGTTTAAGGTCACGTGTACGCCGCTTGATTATCTGGGTGCCGAAGTAGTTGAACCTGCGCGTATGCTCGTCGAACTGTATCGAGTCGCAGATGATGGTGCATACGGCCGATGACGATATGATGTCCGAATAGAATCCGTTTTCATCAAGTGCCTGCTTTTGTTTGAGCGCGGTGCCGTCGGCCATATACATAGCCTTGCCGACAGTCCATTTTATATAGTCGTTGTCAGGCGGAAGGTTGAAAAAATACTGGTGGAAATTTTCAATACACTTGCGTTTTGCATTGATTATCAACGGGTAATAAATACATATTTTAGGATGGGTAACAAAATAGCCACGCCGGAGGTGTTTTATCAGCATTTTCCGGAATGTATCGGAATGGAGAGATTGACCGGGTAACATTTTTGAGAATTTATGTTTCAGTACCATTTGAATTTTCGGGTGAGATAGGTGATGAGGGCAACTGTGACCACCCAAAAGAATATTATCAGGGAAACGAGTGAATTTATCTCTTCGGAATGCACAGCATGAAAATTTGCAAAAATCACCAATGCGAGAAATACGAGCAGCCATATCAGGGAAAAGAGGATTATGTAGGCGGCGAGAGCCGGGACGATGACGCAGTTCCTTGCGGTCTCCATCTTATCGACCGTAGGCTTGACATTGGCGTTGAATGTCTTTGCCATTTCGGTTGCGGACTTTTGGAGATTGCCGCTGACTGCCGCTGAGAATTTCTGTGCGTCCATCGGGGAGGCGGCTTCCCGGATTTCATTGATTATATAGGGAGCCTCCCTCATGAAGAGCCGGATTTGCAGGGCGAGGTCGCTCTGCGCCTCGATCTCTTTCTGCCGCAGCTCGTCGTCTCTCGTCTCGGCTATCGCGCTGTCTATTCCAGAGACATCAATCTTTTTGAGTGCCATGATAAAATCGGTTATCTTCTGATTCCTTTTCGTTTTACAATTCCTATCTTTGACCGGGCAGCGGCGGCACAACGACGGGCGCGGGCTATCTCTTCCTCGATGTCGTCACGCTTCCTCGGAAGGTCGTTGTTCGATGCCCCACCGCCCCCGGAAACGTATGTGGGCGTGTTGAGGAACGACATGAAGCTCATAGCCACCGCAAAGTGATAACACGCCTCGTTGATAAGGTCGGCCCAGTTCTCAATCTCACGGAAGTCAAACTCGTCATCAAATACGCGCATGACCTGTTCGGGAATAAAACAGGAATAGAATTTGCCCTCATACTCAAACTCAACACGTCGTGTATCGGGTCTGTAAGCGGTATAATCCGGTCGAATATCGGATTCCCTTCTGTCAATCTTTGTTTGCTGATTCTGTGTGTCATGCAACTTTTTCCATGTGCCTTCAAGTTTGGATGCCATGAGGTTGCGGCCTTTGCCTAACTCGGA
>CAJUAT010000081.1 GCA_910584525.1 uncultured Muribaculaceae bacterium
TTGCTGTCAGTCACATACCTCGGTATGCTCCTTCAGCAACCGACTGAAATCGCCTAAAGTCTGCGACCCCTATGGCCTCGAAATTTTAAGGAACGCGCTCTAACAACAATGATTTCCGATGAATATAATAAGCAAGCTAAAAGCGGTAGCTGAACTGAGTGCGGCGGCTGTAATGCTGGCCGTGGCTGTCACGGCGCAGGCTCAGGGCACCACAACGCCTTACTCCATGTATGGCTACGGCATACTTGGCGACCGCGCCACCTCTATGCAGCGTCAGATGGGTTCCGTAGGCGTGGCCATGAACTCCGGCCGTCAGGTCAACGTGATGAACCCGGCATCATACGCCGCCACTGACTCGCTGACGTTTCTCTTCGACCTCGGCGCCGACCTCACGATGCTGTGGTCGCAGGAAAACAGCGCCAAGGGTTTCAATGTGGGAGGCGGCGTGGATTACGTAACCATGCAGTTCCCCATCAGCAAGCATTTCGGCGGATCCATAGGTCTGCTCCCTTACAGCTCCGTCGGCTATTCGTTCGGCAACGATATCATGCACGGCACCATGGAGAACCAGGGCACCGGCGGCATCAATGAGCTTTATCTTGGCCTGGCGGGATCCGTGGCCGGCTTCTCCCTCGGTTTCAATATCAGCTACAACTTCGGAAACATCATCAACGATGTATATTCCACGCCATCGGGAAGCGGCCGTTCCAAATTCGAGCATGTCATGGAGGTGCGCGACTGGAATATCCTCATAGGCGCTCAGTACAAGCTTAAGATCGACCGCTTCAACAGCATGGTGCTCGGCCTTACCTACAGCCCCAAGAAGACCCTTCTGGGCACATCGCGCGCCACTACCCAGGAAATGAGCCAGGATGCACAGCCCGACACGGTGGCTACTATGAAGCTCAAGAACAATTATTATACCCCCAATATGGTGGGTGCCGGCATAAGCTATACCTACTCTAAGTCATCGAAGTTCACCGTAGAGGCCGATTTTCTGTGGCAGGGATGGAGCGACTGCAAATATTCGCCCATGTATGCCGACAAGACAGGCAAGGTGGTGTTCGACGGCATGACTTTCAACGACCGTACCCGCTATGCCGTAGGCGCCGAGTTCGTGCCTAAGTTGCGCGGCGGATATCTCCAGAAAATAGCTTACCGTATCGGCGGATATTACAGCAACGACTACCTCCGCATCGGCAACAGCAATGTCAAGGAGTATGGCGTTACCTGCGGTTTCGGATTTCCCACGCCCGAGGGCAGGACGGTAATCAATCTCGGCCTCGAGTGGAAACATCGGTATGCCACTCCGGTAAAGCTGATCGGCGAGAATTATTTCAATATCACGCTCGGCGTCAACTTCAACGAGGTATGGTTCTTCAAGCGTAAAATCCGTTGATATTGGGCATGGTGGGAGCACATATGCGAGGCGCGGGAATGGCGTTGGCGGCTTTATGTATGCTGTCCATAGTGCTGCCGTCATGTCGCGACGAGAAGAAAATCGACGTGGCCTCACGGTTGAATCCGGCACTGATGCCCACCATGACCACCATCAATGTGTCGACCCTTATATCCGACTCCGGCGTTATTCAGTATAAGATAGTGTCGCCGTTATGGCGTGTCTACGACCAGGTCGACACGCCATACTGGACTTTCCCCAAGGGATTGTATCTGCAGAAGTATGATGCCTATTTTCATGTGATAGCCACAGTGGCAGCCGATTCGGCCCGCTATTTCAAGGACCGCCGCCTGTGGCGTCTCGATGGAAATGTGGAGCTCACCAAAGCCCCGAAGGATCTGTTCCTGTCGCAACAGCTCTTCTGGGACGAAGCCCGGCATCAGATTTACAGCGACTCGTTCATTCATATAGAAACAGAGACACATGTGCTCGAAGGGATAGGCTTCCGTTCCGACGACAGGTTAACCAATTATTCGGTGATGAAGCCGCAGGGCATCTTCCCGGTAAAGCGTGAGGACTTCGCCGCCGGCAACCCATCGGCCACACCTCCCGGCCCCGTGCCGGCGCCGGTGCCTCCCGACAGCCATGTCCCCGATGATGCTCAGGCATCTCAACAATAGTATAAGTTATGGAACTTCCATTGGCTCTCGCCATCATTATCACCATCATAGCCGTGGCCTTCTCCGGCCTTTTCTCCGGTACGGAGATAGCCTTCGTGCAGTCGAGCAAGGTACGCATGGAAATCGACGCCACTCGCGGCGGCTGGGTGGACCGTATCATCAGGATGTTCTCGCGTCATGAGGACATGTTCATATCCACTCTGCTCGTAGGCAACAACGTGGTGCTCGTAATCTACGGTATCTCTTTCTCGGCCATCATAAATCCCTTCCTGGAGGAATGGTTCAACCATAGCGAGGCGCTCGTGCTGATATGCAACACCCTGCTCTCTACCGGTCTGATACTTATTGCCGGGGAGTTTCTGCCCAAGACCACCTTCCGCATCAATCCCAACTTCATGATGCGGGTGCTGGCGTTGCCTCTCTATCTGATATATCTGGTGCTCTATCCGGTGTCGTGGTTCGTGTCGGCGATATCCAAAGGCCTAATGCGGCTCTTCGGCCTCGGCGACGAGCGGCAGGCCGAATCGCGCCTGACAATGGACCAGCTCGACAATTATATTCAGCAGTCGATGGAGCGCCAGCAGGACCGACAGACCGTGGAGAATGAAGTCAAGATTTTCCGTAACGCCATAGATTTCAAGGATACCCAGATCGGGGAGTGCATGATTCCACGCAACGAGATTATCTCCGTGCCTATGGAGGGAACATCGCGCAAGGATCTGCTCAAGATATTCATCTCCACAGGCAGGTCAAAGGTGATAGTGTACCGTGAGGACATCGACGATGTTGTGGGCTACCTGCATGTGTCGGAACTCTTCAACAGCGACAACGACTGGCGACGCCGGCTGAAGCCGGTGCTCTTCACTCCCGAGACCATGCTCGCCAACAAGATGATGCGCCGCATGCTTAACGAGAAGAAATCGCTCGCGGTGGTGGTTGACGAGTTTGGCGGTACCGCCGGCCTCGTAACCCTCGAGGACCTCGTGGAGGAAATATGCGGCGAGATAGAGGACGAACACGATAAACAGAAAATCATATGCCGGCAGATAGCCCCCGATGTCTATGAGTGTTCGGGCCGCGTAGAGGTGAGCCAGCTGAACGAGGAGTTTCATCTTGACATCCGCGAAAACGAAGAGGAATACCATACCCTGGCCGGATATATTCTCACCAACAATGAGGCCCTCCCGATGCCTGACGAAACTTTTGTGATTGGCCGGCTGAGGTTTACGGTCCTCAAGATGACCAGCACCAAGATAGAACTTCTGAAAGTGGAACGGCTCCCCGATGAGGAATGATTCCGGGGAACGGATCGTCATTCGTCGAAATTTTTTTTGCGACAGACAGATTTGGTTTTTATATTTGAAAAAAATAGCTAACTTTGTGGCGAAGTTCAGTGATGGAAGCGTAAGACACTTCAGTTGCCCTACTTCACAGCATTGAAACAACAAGGCAAAAAAACACACAAATCTTAGTTTAATGAACAAGAGCAATACCTTCAAGTCCTCGGTAATAGGAATGCAAGGGAATCTCATGGCTTTTGCACTGAAGCTGACCACCAATAAGGAGGAGGCTCATGATCTGGTGCAGGATACATGCCTGAAAGCGCTTGACAACGAAGACAAATTCGTTGACAATGCCAACTTCAAGGGGTGGATTCTGACGATTATGCGCAATATCTTTATCAACAATTATCGGCGGGAAGTGCGAGAAAACACAGTAATCGACAGCACGGAAAGCCTTTATTATCTCAATGCCACGCAGGAATCCGGAATCGCGACCCCCGAAGGCGCTTATGGTGCCACGGAAATTACGTCAATCCTTGCAAGTTTCCCCGCAGATTTCCGGAAACCATTCTCCATGCTGATGGCCGGCTACAAGTATGAAGAAATATCCAAGGCTCTCGACATGCCTGTCGGTACTGTCAAAAGCCATATATTCTTCACCCGTAAACGCCTGCGCGAAATCCTTAAGGACTACCGTTAACTTATTACCCCAAACTTACAAGAGACTGTTTCGTTATGAAACAGCCTCTTTATTTTGTCCGGCACCCTCGGAACAGATACAAAATAAAACGGAGCCACAGGCCTCGACCCGGACTCCGTTTTGTCGCTTGTGCATTGTTCTATTATTTTAAAGGCAATGTCTGCGACAATCACCTATATTATAGACGTAAAAAATCCTGTTTTAGTTTATTCGCAGGTATAATTTTTTTTATTTTTTTACGTCGTATCCCTGGTTTTTGAGATATTGGAGTATCTCATACCCCATGGCATGGTCGTAATAGTCGATAATATGGGCGCACCAGTCGTTGTCGGAAGTGCCTCCGGCACGTGTCTTGTTGTATTCCGAGACCCTGTTGTCGTAGGCAGCCAGCTCCTCGGTCATCTCGGCGGTGTCGCCGCGGTATCTGTTGGAATGGAACACCAGACTCTCCGGCTGCTTGGGTTTAAGGTCGGGGTGCTCGCGGGGAATACCCAATGCCAGACCGCATACCACAAACACTCCCTTGGGGAGATGCAGCAGCTCGGCGATTTTTGCCGGGTCGGCTGTGCGCAGGTAGCCTATGCAGTTGCAGCCCAGTCCGCACGACTCTGCCGCAACTACCGCGCTCATCATGGCCAGCGAGGCATCGATGATGCCTATCGTCACGCCGTCCATCGTATCGGTGAAGGAGGGCATCTGTAGATTTTTCGCCTTGGCCAGAAGGGATATCTTGTTGTAGTCGCTCACGAAAATCAGCAACCTGTTGCACGTCTTGAGCTGCTTCTGGTTGGTGATGGCATAGAGCTCCTCTTTCAACGGCTGGTCATCGATTTCTATCACCGAAAACTGCTGGCCGTTGTAGCTGGTGGGAGTGTTGCGTACAGCCTCCCGTATCAGTGTCATTGTCTCCGCAGGTATCGCCTCTCGCTCGTAGCGCCGGATGCTCACGCGATCCAGCAATGTCTCTTTTACGCTTTTCATATCTTTACGCTATTCTTCTCATTTTTAAGGAACTCGCTGTTAAGGAACTCGCTCTATTAAAAAACCGGTGAACGCAAACGCCTTCACCGGTTGTGAGATCCACATCAAAGGATTGTGACGAAACTCCGAACGACAGGATTTGAGTGCTCGCCAATCTTTGTAATCCACCTCGTGACTCCCGGAGGAGTCAACGCCTTGCGGCGCGGGGCCCGCCATCAACGGGCAAGCTTGTCTCGGCATTTCTTTTTATATTGATGAGTTTCCCAATATGCTTTGATGTGGGATATCTTTGTAAGGGATGGTGTTACCATCGCCTTTAGCTCTCTCGCTTTCCTTTACAACGCAAAGTTAGATATTTCTGTTTAGTTTTCCAAATCCATCTTATGATTTTTCGCGATTTTGCTCCGGATTTTTTCGCGATTTCGGGGTTCAAGGCCCATGATTGAGATTATTTTTAGATGGTGGAAGCAGGAATTTCGAAATTTTTTCGTGTTTCGTTGGTGCCCAAGAATGATGTTTAAGAGCATAAATTACAATAATATACATATATTAACATTTATTGATACGGCTGAAAATCAGCCTATTAAAGCATGAGTAACAAAATTAAACGGATATTGTTCATGCAAATACTTGACAAA
>CAJUAT010000082.1 GCA_910584525.1 uncultured Muribaculaceae bacterium
TGGGTCGAGAGTTCGAGCCTCTCCGGGGTCACAGATGGGTCTATCAGACCGAAGCAAATCTCTGAAAATCGCTGGTTTTCAGAGATTTTTCTTTTTGCCCCAACCACCAATCGGCGCAAAATATTGAAACTGCCGGTGTGCAAAAAGGGTACACCTCAATTTGTATCGCGAATTGTACCCTCGCAAGGCTGTATTTCGTTATTTTTCAATATGTTGCAACAAATAAGATTGATTATGGTTGTACCCTCAGACCTTGCAGCAGGGGTGCAGAAGTAATGCAATCAAGGTGGCGGTTAAGGAGGTCACAGATGCCGAAAAACCTTTCGTTGATTGCCCTATAAGAACTTTTTAGCAGGCGACGGCTATTAAAAAGTGTTAAGAAAGGGTACAAAACGAGGGTACATTTTCCTCAATCCGGCGAAAACCGCTGAAATTGTACCCCCACTACCCAGACATTTCATTTGTCCTTCGGATTTACAGATTGTAAAACCGAGAAAAATTTTGTATCTTTAGTATTAACCATTAAAGCCACAAGAGACAAATGAAGTTATCCAACGAAAGCTACTTCTCGCTCAACTTCATAGCGAGGAAGGCGCGAATGAACAAGGAGGGAGAAATGCCCATAGCCCTCCGCATCACGATGAATGGGCAACGTGCGGAGGTTTACACCAACCGCTACATCGCTCCCAACAACTGGGACTCAGCCAAAGGCCAGTCAAAAGGCAAGACCAAGAAGGACTTGGAGCTTAACCGCTACCTCGACACCATCCGCACCAAAATCTGCGAGATTCACAACCAGCTCGTCATGCGCGATGAGATGGTGAATCCCGACACTCTGAAAAAGGCATTTCTCGGCAAGCTCCAGAAGCCGATGATGCTCTGCGAGGCGTTCCGCGAGGTCAACAAGAAAGTCAAGGACAAGAACGAGCGCGGCGACATCTGCGAGGGTACGCGCCTCCGCTGGGAGCGATGCGTGAAGTATCTGGAGGAGTTCCTAATTGACAATCAGAATGTGAAAGACATTCCGATAAAGAAGCTCACCTCCGGTATGGTGGACGATTTCGAGCATTTCCTCCGCATTAAGAAAGGATGTGCCAACAACGCTGCCGTCCGCTATATCCGCTATCTTAAAAGCGTGATACGAACCGGCATCGCCAACAAGTGGATTGAGGACGACCCTTTCCTCGGAAAGAAGTATGTCCGCACAAAACCCAAGCGCGAGAAACTGACCGAGGCAGAGCTCCAGCGCATCATCGAGCTTGACCTGAGCAATCTTTCCCGCCTCGACCTCGTGCGCGACACATTCGTGTTCTGCTGCTTCACCGGACTGGCTTTCGCCGATGTGTCAACACTGAAACGTGAACACATCGTCACCGATGACAAGGGCGAGATGTGGATACGCAAGACCCGCGAAAAAACAGACGAGTTGAGTGTGATACCTATGCTTGAAATCCCCCGTCAACTCATGGAGAAATATAAGGGGCATCCGCGAGTGGTGGAAAAAGATGGTGTAATCCCGGTAATCTCCAACCAGCGCATGAACTCATATCTTGATGAGATAGCAAGCAAAGCGGAAATCACCAAGCACCTGACAACTCACATCGCCCGTCATACCTTCGCCACAATGTCGCTCAACAATCATGTGCCTATCGAAACAGTATCGAAGATGCTCGGACACCGTGATATTACCACGACCCAAATTTATGCTACGATGCTGGAACAAACGGTGTCAGCTGACATGGGTCACATGAGAGATAAGTTCGATGGTCTGAAAGTCAACATCAAACCACTTCCGGAACAACCGACCACTTTTGAGCGTCCACCTCAGCCTAAGCGCGGACGACCCAAAAAGTCAAAGTAAACGAACCAATACCCTAAAATATAAAGGCGACAATCGAGTTTTAACCTCGGCTGTCGCCTTTCTTGTCGTTAATCGTAGTATGGTGGGTGATAATTCTCGTCAAGCATCTGCTGTATCTCATGCTCCGGATACAGGCATTTGCCACATATCATATAATATGAGAGAATGCCTTTGTCACGGTAGTTCTGCACTGTCCGCCTTGTTACCCGGAGGCGTTCAGCTACCTCCTTATCATCAAGGAAACAGACTCCGGCAAGAACCGGGTGGTGGCTGTCACGGATTATGCCGACGGCTTCAAATGCTTTTTGGGTCTGAGAACGGGCTGCGAGAATACGCATATCCGATTTTGTCACAATTTCATTCCTCATACGCATCCAAATTTGTGTGAATACCGTTCTGCTCCATGAAGCGTATGACTTCGGTGACAGGGTACCTGACGCTGCCGTCATCAATCCTGTAATATCCAATCCTGCCGCTATTTCGCAGCGATTGAAGCGTAGTCTTGCCAATTCTGAGATAATCGCAGACTTCATCAGAAGTCATCAAGTCCGCTGCTTCCTTTCGGCGCAAGCGATTAGCCAGAACGAGAACCATGTTGCAGAGAAGTTCATGCTCGTCGAGGATACAGTCGAGGGTATCCTTCTCAATTAGTAATACTTCCATAAAGTTTGTGGATAAAGTGGTGGGTGGATGACAGTTAAAAAGGCAGCGGGTATCCCTCCCGCTGCCTCACCACTAAATCCACAATCAAAATAAAATTATGACTGCGATTCAGTGGCAAAGTTAACGATTTCTATCCGATTTTCAGCTATGTAGAGCCGATTATTTTTCGGTAGAAATGGCTTTGGGAGCTATCTGGAGGGTGATTTCCGTGTCTATCATCTCCACCATGTGCTGGAGCGTGTTGCAGAAACCGTCCATTACCGACTTTCCGGTCTGGTCGCCTTCGTATAGGTCGTTGGCCTCGAACTGCCATGTGAGGAGCGCGGCTCCGAACTCCTTGCCGACAAGTTCATCGAACACGTATTGACCTTCTGGCGTGAGGGCAATCTCCTTGCCCTCGATGCAGACCAGCCCCTTGCTGATGAGAGAGCTGAAGACGCTGCCGTAGTCGTTGGTTGATTTTGTGAAAGGCACATTGGTGTGCATCATTTCGTCAACATACTCAACCTTTGATGTGAGGCTGCACATCACATCGGTGAATACGGCTGACATTCCCGGCATATCGCAGGGATAGACGGCGGCATCGCCGATTTTGACGGTTGTGTTGAATGTTCCCGGCTCAGTCACTTCGTATGCTTCGCCGGTCAGTTCCCACTGGCGGTAGAAAACATTGTCGCCGACTGAAAACTCCACGGTAGCGTATTTGTGTGTCGGCTGCTGCTCCACAACCGCCTTCATGCGGTTGAAGATAAGACGATAGAGCTGCACCTCGCTTGTCGTCATGCCGGCCTCCGCTTTGCGGAGCGTGATGATGGCGTGGTTGTTGAGCGTTGCCCTGTTGTCACCCCACGGGTACCCGGCGGTTTCACCGAAAACGGTTTCAAGGTGGCCGCGCAGTATCTCAGGAAGATGTGGGCATGATGCCAGCGGCGATGAGATATACCCTTTCTCATACAAACGTTGCGCCACCTTTGCAGTCTTTGACGGGGCAAAACCGAGGTTGTTATAAGCGTCCATCTGGAGAGTGAGAAGCGTATGGAAACGGAGGTTGTATGCGGTGGTCTCTGTCACGGTCATTGTCGCCGGGATTTCATCGCCGAGATTGAGAGCCTTCAGAACTTGCTCCGCCTCTTTCTCATCTTCCCAAACGGTTTGCGACTCCAGTTCGCTATGACCGTTCACGTTGATGCGGATTGAGTAGCCGGACTCATCGGGGCTATCAATGCCGCAGGCGATATTGCCGATATGTTCCAACGCGACTGCCTCCTGACGGGTGAGTTTGGCGTAAGGCAGTCCGATATGGGTGAATGCCTGACCGATATTGTACTCAAAGAGCATATCCATACCCTTCGACACGAGTCCCGTCTGGGCGAGGCGGTAGAGGTGTCGGCCACTCTCACGGTAGTGGAACGCTCCACGGATTGCGCCGTAGCTGAGACGTGTTAGCCACATGCGGCTTGTGGGGCAACCCACGCGGAAGTGGCGGCAGATGTTGAAGAAACGCGCCTGAGCGTCTGCACCGCCGTTTGAAGCGAACAC
Organism: uncultured Muribaculaceae bacterium; assembly: GCA_910584525.1. GTDB lineage: Bacteria > Bacteroidota > Bacteroidia > Bacteroidales > Muribaculaceae > Lepagella. The sequence goes on from CAJUAT010000082.1 coordinate 4,064, forward strand.
CACTTCCTCGGCTTCACGGAACAATGGTTTGAGTTCTCGCTCCAGATCCTTCATTGTGACTGCCATCTTGAACTTCTCCGGAATGAAAGGATAGCGGTCCTCAGCCATCTCGCAGAGAGGTGTCTGGCGGATGAATTTTTCAGGTACGGTGGCGACGGTCAGTGTGTTCGAGGCGAATATGCCGGGATTTATTTCGAGGTTGGCACCCATTGCGAGGGCCACGGTGTTGGTTGTGCGATTGTTTTCGCAGATAATTAAAATCATAATTTAGTTTGGATTTGTGCTAAGATGATAATCATAGCTGGATTTGTGGTGATTTATTGAAAGGCACGGGGACGGCGGGTGCTATCCCCTTGCCTTGGGGATACTGTTCAGTTTGAATCGCAGTCGGCTTTGACTGTGGAATAAGTATCAGTGGTGGCGGCAGCGCGTCAGACTTTCGGACCCTTTGGTTTACGTTGCTGCCTTTGCTGACTGTCGTCTTTGGGTGCAGTCTGTCCGCGCTGGAGAGGCTCTTTCATGTTCTTTGTGGCCTCGTTGGTCTTGCCCTGATTGTTAACGGCATACTGCGTCTTGCTTTCTTCCGCAACACCTACAACCTTGTCTTGGTCGGGATACACCCGTGTGGTTTCGGGCTTGCGAAGCTCAGGATTGTACTGGAAATATATGGTGCAGTCATTGCCGAATCTGTCTTTGCCCTCTCCGACAAGCACTTTCTTTCCGGCGAGATAATCCGCCTGCTGCTGTTCGTTGAGAGGCAGCTTGCACCAGTGTTCAAGACGCTTGATTGAACCATCGGCTGTGTGCCATGTGTCCTTGACCTGCTCCTGATTTTTGTTCTCCTGTGTCTGCTCCTGACGGTATTTATCAGAATTGACAAACACGATGTCGCGCTTCGATGCGCTGTATTGCAGGTCGGCGGTGAATTTCGCGCCGTTGGGGAGTTCCACATGCTGCTCCCTTATCAAGCCTCCGTTTTTGAGTATTCCGATGGCTCTCATGTCAAGGTCGATGTTTGCAACTTTGGGCTTGATATATATCTTATCTACCGGAAGTGCCTCAATCTCGTTGGTGAGCTTGTCGATGCTCACGAGGCATTTGACCTTTTCCCCGGTCTTGGGGTCGGTAAGCTCGACAGGCTTTCCGAGGTTGCCGGTCTGACGGAGTTCCGCCTTGTCCTCCTTTGTGAATGAATACCCCTTGAAATCTTGGTCGAGTCGCGGCTCGTTGCGGACGAAGTGTGGCACGAGTGAATATGAGCCGTCGGGGTTGGTGCGGAACGAGAGCTTGGCTTCAAGCGAATATTTCTCGTCGCCGAACTGGGGCGTTACTGTGAATAACTGCGGCGACTTGTGGTTATATACCATCTGGTTGAGTGCCCCTGATTTTTCGAGGTCGTCGCGCGTGATGCCCCACTGTTTCTCTATTTTAGCCCAGTCAATGCGGTCAGGGTCAATGGGTGTCGTCTTGACT
>CAJUAT010000083.1 GCA_910584525.1 uncultured Muribaculaceae bacterium
TCCCTTTTTATTACTCATGCCTATGGTTTATCCACGGAAGTTTGGTGCTGCCCCAGAAGATTTGTTAATTTTGCGTTCATAATTTAGTGATTATTCCACCGGCCAAGATGGGTCACTAAATTACATAAAATTCCCCTGTCGGTTACTGCTGACAGGGGTCATTTTTAATTTATACGCAGGGGGTTAACCTTATTTTATCATCGGGGGTCAATCGCACTTGCCGCAAGGGGTCAATCGCCCCCGGCTTTTCCAAATAATAAACTTTGCGTTAAAACATCTGATGTAAATATAAATCCACCGAAAGAAGCGATTTTTTCTCTCGGTGGACTTTTTGTTTAGTGCAGTTTGGGACCTTGGCGGCGTTGCTTTGTTTTCTGCTCTTCGCGATAGCGGTGAAGAGCCTCTTCAATGGTAAGGTCGGGATGGCGACTTAACCACAATTTGAAATCATCGGTAAGTGCCAGACCATGTGCAAAGCCTTCGTCCTGAATCGGAGCCCCTCCGAAAGACGGAGATGAGAATGTAATTCCGGCTCTTTGTGAGTTGTTGACGGAGGCAGACTGAGAGGCTGTCATCTGCCGTTTGAAAGCCTCGGGGATATAGCGGTCTGCGGGTGGCGGCGTAGGCTCACATCGAGGCTTGGCTGTCTTGAAATCATACCATATCCAGTAATGTTTGCCGACAATTTCATCAGGCTTGCAGATGTAGGCACAAACGGCATCACCTTTCTGGTAGCGGGCAAGTTCGTGAGGCGCAATCCGCGCTCCCATATACCCATCAGGCAATGGCGGTATAACAATCGGTTTCGGTTGCTCCTGTGGCTTTGTTACAGATGGACGTGTTGTCTCGGACTTTTGAGGCACACGCTTTGGTGCCGGTTTCCGGACAGGTTGCTGTACACATTTAGGTTCAGGCGTTACCTCCTGCTGTTTTTCTCTGCGCTCCTTGAATTTCAACTCAAGATTCTCGCGGCTGAGAAAGGGATCAAGTTTCTTGTACCAGAATTCCTGTTTGCCAACTCCGTAATAGAGGTTGACGCGCCCAGACTTCCCTATTTTCTCTTTCACGGATATGCCATTCTTTTGCAATAGGTCAACGTATGAATCCCAGTCGGTGACTGATGGAGTGAGATAGACCCTTGCAATGTCATTGACAAGCTGATAGCGGACTTTCTCCTTGCCACGCAGTTTGGAAACATCAGTATTGAGCTTACTCCTGCCCTGAATCAGACGGTGTTTCAGATTGAGAGCCTTGCATACGCGCTCATTCTTCTTGAAGTTGGTGGTCTGAGTCAGTATTTTGCCGTCATAGTCAACCCGGCTGAAAACGATATGGCAATGCGGATGCGCCTTGTCATAATGGCGCACAACTATGTACGGGGTATTGGTCAGCCCCATCTGCCTCAAATAATCCTGCGCCACTTCGGTCATTAGCTCGTCTGTCATTCTTGGAGCATCACTTGGGTGGAAGTCGAGGGATATGTGACCGACCGGGTCTTTGACAGGTTTACGCTGTCGCGACGGTCGGGCGATATCATCAGCCATAGCCTTGCGGCCTTCGTATATCCTTATGTCACCGGACGAGGATATGAGTTTCCAGTCTTTGGAAAGATGGTCGATTATATCCTCACCTTTGTTGCTCTCATATTTACGCTCATCGGCTTTCAGCCCTTTCGATTGCTCCTTATAGAGCTTTTCTTCGAGCTTGCGGCGGGTGACATAATCAACACATCCGCCAAAACCGGAGCCGCCTATTATGTATGCTATCATTGGAAATTAAGAGCTTAATTTTGCGAAGAGTTCGCGGAATTGACTGAGGTAATACTGCACTTCACGGGTCATGGCATCGAGTCCGCGCTGATGACACAGGCGCAGGAGCTGGTTGAAATTATTACTCATGCCGGAGAGATTCCGGGCGATTCTCATTTCGGACTCATTGAGCCGTGGAACAATGTTGGGATTGAGTGTCACCGAACGTATGTATTCGCTGACATTTTTCATTCCGGCGCGCTTGACATTGGCAAGCAGCAGGGCGTTTTCTGCCTCGTTGTATCTTGTATGCCGGACGTAGGACAGACGCTCATCTTCGGGCAAGGAAGGACGGCCGTTGCGGTGTCCTTCCTTGATATTCGACTTGCGGGTCGGGGATTTGGGTTTCATTGGCTGGGGGGATTGAGGGTTTGACATTGGAGGGGCAAGGCGGATTCGGTACACCGGTGTACCGCTCCACCCGGTGTAACGGAGGGTGGCGAGGGGAGCGACAGGGTCGCGACGATTTTTGTGTCACAAAAATCTAACCTCGCTTAGCCCCTCCGTTACCCTTGTGGATGGATACTGCCGCGCCCTGAATCACATAGATTTCAGATGCTTAATTTCACACCTGAAAGCTTGCGGTTGATAAGTTCGCGGTTATCCTCAAAGAATGCTTTGAGAATGTTGATGACGATATGGGACGGAGCCAGATTTGGTACACCACTCAACCGTGCGAGTGTCTCCAGAGCATTGCGGAGTTCAAGTGGAAGAAACACGGGCTTCTTCTCGCCGAGGCTGACGATGCGGAGAAAGGAGCGGCTTAACTCATCGAAATCGGCATCCACCTTTTTTGCACTGATACGCGATTTCTTTGATTGTTCCACAGTGGCGGTCTGCACAGCCTCTATCGGTGTATCTGAGTTGCTTCCGGTTGTCATGACCTCGGATTCAGTCTTGGGTCCACTCTCAGAGTCGCTTGGCAGAGCATTCTTCGGCATGACCTCCGGGCTCTCATTCGCTTCGGTTCTCGATGGGGACTTTGCCTTTTTCGGCGGTGTAACCGTTGTATCGGTACACTGGTGTTCCTGTTCCACCATATTTTTCGGTTTTTGAGTTCTTGATGCCTTGGATTGCTGAGGCTCTGATTGGTCAGAGTCTCGATTGCCTGACTGATTAGTCAGCTTGGCATCTTTGAATCGTTTGAACTCCTCGCCATGCTCGCGGATGAACTCTTCGAGATTTGCCGGTTCCCATCTGACGGAGCCGGGATTTAATATTAACCCGGGAAACGGAGAGGTCTTGCTCTGGTAGTCCCAAGGTATAGAATATTCCTTGATGACTGCCTCCTCTTTTTTGCGTCTTTCTGCTTCCGCTTTGGATTTTTCCGCTCCTTGTCGGAGAAATTTCTCAGCATCGAATTTATTAGCTCTTGATTCACTCTTGGGTGCAGTCTGAGTTGCACCCGTCCGATTGACGTACTGACGCGCCTCGGACTCTGTGCCGATAATTGTAGGCTCGGCAAACTGGCCTGAATTATTTTTATCCATATATTCCTGGGGATTGTGGCCGCCGAGAGAATAATCCCGGCGACCGGGTGAAGTGTTGAATTTGATAAACTGATGAATTGGAGTGTTAACTTTAGTTATATCAGTATATTATCCATTCATCATTGCTTCATCACTATTCTTCAGGCGGTGAGAAGAAAATTTTGGCGATGGAAAAGAGAAATTGCGTTTTCTCTCAGTGCCACACATTTTCTTTTTTGCATAATATCGGCGGCATCTCATCAATACTCAAGCAAGCTTGGTATTGAGTTCGATTTGCACGATATTTCATTGCCTTTCATCCTTTGATGAAGTGTTGATGAATAACCGATGAGAAGAAAAGACACTGAAAAACAATAGTCTGTATCTCTTTTCATCAGTTCATCAAATTTCAACGAGAAAAAATTATAAATTCTCCAACATCTGCCGGGTGACGGTGTAGTAGCGTCCGCAACGGCGGGTCTCGACGTATGTTTCTTCGTTGAGGAACATTCCGACGGTGTAGGTCGTGTAGCAGAACGAGTTGGAGGCTGGTCTGAGCTTCCAGCAGTCCTGTACCACCTTCCGGAGCTGGCTGCGGTCGGCCTTGACCTGACGATAGCCGAAAAGGCTCAGGATGTCGTTGAAGCAGAAGTCCACCTCGTCGATTTTGCGCGAGTCCATTATCTCGGTCAGCAGCTCGGCGAGTTCCAGCTCCACACGGTTGCGGTTGGCTAGGATGATTCTCTGCAATGCCTCGGTTTCGAGCAGTGCGGGATTGAACCACATACGGCTTTCCTCGGCGGTTGACAGCTGCCGGTAGGTCAGGGCATGGAGAAAGGCTGGTATCTCATAGCGGATTTTCTCCAGAAACGTGGTGTCGTCGGTTGTGAGCCTCGGAACCTTCCGTACCCAGTAGCGGGTCTCGCCGGGGTCGATGACCACGGGAAGATACTCGTTGTTGGAGCAGAGTACGAACTTGGCGAAGAAACTCACCTCCTCGCGGTCGCGTCCTTTTGCCTCCATCTTGTAGTTGTAGGTGGTGCTGAGATTCTTCAGGCGCTCGGAGTCCTCGCGCTTGTTGAGCAGCACCTCGTCAACCACGATGACGAGTTTGCCGTTCCAGTCGTCGTTGAACTGGCTGCGGAAGTTCTCGTTGGTGTTGAACGTGACATTCGCCTCAAAGAGCAGTTTGAGGAAATTGAGGAAGGTGGATTTGCCGGTGTTGCGCTCCTCCGACACCAAAAGCAGAATCGGGAGTTTCTGCAACGGCATGGTGTAGAGGATTTGCAGGTAGTCAAGACCGAGGTCGTACTGCTCGCCGAAGATGTGGCGCACGAGCGATTCGATGCACGGCCATTCTCCCTCTGCGGGGATATGGCTTAGCGGCGAATACTTGTTCTTGAAACTGCCGACTACCGACTGATAATCCAGATGGGAGGGAACACAGCAAAAGCCGTCGTATTTCGGCACGTTGGCGAGAAAGTCCTTGCCGTAGTCCTGACGGATTGCCTCGATAGTCCAAGGTATGCTGCGCTCGATGAGCTGTCCGGCGGCGTTGGGCTGGCGGACAATCTTGTAGTAGGTGGTGCCGATGCGCTCAAAGCGGTCATCGGCGGAGAGTGTAACTGTTACGTCTTCCATAGGCTCAGTCATCGTTACAGGGGTTGATAATGGAGTTGACTTCCCGCAGGCTGTAGCGGGTGCTTCCGTTCACCTTGAAGGGGTGGAGTCTGCCGTCCTTGGTCATGTTGTAGACCGTGGTCTCGCAGACGCCGAGCCGCTCGGCAACCTCTTTCTTGGTGATTGACCTGTCCTGCTCGGCCTCCATGTAGAGGGGGAGCAGACGCTCGCGGGTGGCTTCGATTGTGTCCACCACAAGCTGATGGAGGTCAGAGAGGCGGACGTTGAGGAGAATATCGGGGGAGTCAGGGTCGAGTGCCGACGCCTGAAGGATTTCAAAGAGACTTAATTTCATATGAGGGGTATGAATTTGAAGAGTTATATCGCCAAGTAACTCGCATCACCCGCAGCCCCGGCGACGAAAAAGGCTGCGGTGACGTGTCCCCGAAAGGACATAGGAAGGGCTGTCGACTATGTTTCGCTAAAGCCGACGGTTGTTGCTGCCGGCCAGTCAGGGTCGGCAAAAGGGCGTAGTTCACCCTTTCCCACATCGTGCGAAAGCAACGACATGAGGGGCATCCGTCCCGGTTACGGGGCAGACACGGGGGACGGGAC
>CAJUAT010000084.1 GCA_910584525.1 uncultured Muribaculaceae bacterium
GTGGTTTTCCTTAAAAAAATTCACAAATCACAAAAGTTTAAATGAGTTCAATAAGAAACAGAAGGAATAAAAGGATTTATCTGATTAAAAGCACCCTTGACGGGGTGCTTTTTTGTTTCTTTTGCTTCTTTGAAAATGTTTTTGTAATTTTGAGATTCAAAACAGGGAGAGATGAAAAAGCGAATCATGATAGTGATGCTTGCGGTGATGGCAATAGCTTTCGCCGGCAACAGCCGTGGCTGGGAGCCGGTGAAGGCGGAGCGCAGCGACATCCGGCTTGTGGTTCGCGACAACGACATAGAGATCAAGAATGCACCGGGCATCATACAGGTACATACCCGCACGCCGGTGCAGATTAAGATCTTCACCATCCTTGGGCGGCTGGTGAGCAGCGATACCCTCCCGCAGGGCACTATGCAGTTTGCCGTCCCCGCCCATGGCGTATATATCGTCAAGGCCGGCGACATCACCTGCAAGGTAGCCGTCTGACCATCAATCATTCTCCTGCTCCCTTGAATCAAACAAAAACAACTGTCTTATTCTGATACCAAAACACGAAGGATTATGAAAGGCAAAGAAATCAACTGGTCGGAACTGCCGTTCGGGTATGTAAAAGCCGACTATAACGTACGCTGCACCTACAAGGACGGCGAATGGGGACCGATAGAGGTGAGCGACTCGGAATATGTGTCGCTGCACATAGCATCCTCATGTCTGCACTATGGCCAGGAGTCGTTTGAAGGCCTGAAGGCATTCCGCGGCAAGGATGGCAAGGTGCGCGTGTTCCGCATGGAAGAGAATGCGAAGCGGTTCATCCGCAGTGCCGAAGGGATAGCCATGCAGCCGATGCCCGTGGAGAAATTCTGCGAGATGGTGCGCATGGTGGTGAAGCTCAACGAAAACATCATCCCTCCCTACGGCACGGGGGCCAGCCTCTACATACGCCCGCTGGAGATAGGCATAAGCCCGAAGGTAGGTGTGAGCCCTTCGTCGGAATATATGGTAATCATGCTGGTTACGCCGGTAGGACCATATTTCAAGACGGGCTTCAAGCCGGGGCGCGTATGTCTGAGCCGCGAGTATGACCGTGTGGCACCCAAGGGCACCGGCTCCATAAAGATCGGCGGCAACTATGCCGCATCGCTCGTGGCCGGCGAAAAGGCTCATCAGCTCGGCTATGGCGTGATGCTCTACCTTGATCCCAAGGAGAAGAAATACCTTGACGAGTGCGGCGCCGCCAACTTCTACGGCGTGAAGGGGAATACCTACGTGACGCCGGCCTCGGAGACCATCCTCCCCTCGATCACCAACAAGAGCCTTCGCCAGATAGCCCGCGACATGGGCATGAACGTGGAAGAGCGCCATATCCTCTACGACGAGCTCAAGGACTTCGATGAAGTTGGCGCCTGCGGCACAGCCGCCGTCTGCTCGCCTATCGGCGAGATTGTCGACATCGACAACGGCACCAAATTCGAATATGGCATGGATACGGTAGGGCCTGTAACCCAGAAGCTCTACGACACCATCCGCGGCATCCAGAACGGCGAAATCGAAGACAAGCACGGCTGGACCGAAATAATCGAATTCGACTGAGAAACGGAACAGGGCTTACCGCGAGCTCCCGCTCGCGGAACGGCCGCGGCTAAAATAGGGCTGCCAAATTCAGCCAAATCAAGGCTGCTAAAATAGGGCTGCCAAATTATAAGCATCCAAATTCATTATGCAAGGCCTCGAAACGCGCAAGCGTCTCGGGGCCATGCTTTGCCATGGAGGCCATGATGCGCTCCAGGCTCTTTTCCTCCCGGGGGTTGCCTGACTTGCTGAAGAATTTGTCGGCATAGCAAATGATTTTCTCCTCTGGGGATTGGGGGGTCATATCGCGGAGCGGTAGGGGGAGCTGCTGGCTGCGGATGTCGGCGATGGTGATTCCGGCGCCTGTATGGCGCTCGCAGACGAGGGCATGCCGCGGCAGCCCTATGGAATCGAGGAGCTCGCGCCCCAGCATGCCATGACGGATGTAAGGCTCGGAGCCATGGCAATGGATACCCGGGGCATCGGTGAGGAAAATCCCTATGTCATGGAGCATTGCCGCCTCCCTGACGAAATCCTCATCCACCACGAGCCCCCGGCGCCTTATGCACTCGAGGGCTTTTGCCGCCACACACCGGCTATGGACGCGCAGCAGCTCGCCCAGCTCCTCATTGCCGCCATACCAGCGGCCATATATCTCTTCTATATCCATATCCTAAACTTAACAGCCGACCTGCGGCTATCGGCGGCCTTGCGGCCCCCGACGCAACAGCGAACTCCCGGCCGCTCCTTCCTGACGCGCGGCCTTATGCAGCCCGGGCCACCGGGATGCAAATTTAAGCCTTTATTCACAATCATTAGCAATTTTCGATATTTTTAACTTAATCCTTAAAGACGGTCGGAAGTCTTAAGAGATATGGAAATAATGAAAAGGTGCATAATGACAGCTCTGGCAGTGAGTGCCGGCGTGCTGTCGAGCGGAGCTAAAGGGAATGTGAGCGGCACGGTCACCAACAGCGTGACCGGCGAGCCGATGGATTTCGTGACAGTCCAGATTTTCAACGCCGCCACAGGCAAGCCGCTGCAAATCAGCGGCGTCACCGACGATGACGGCGTATTCACCCTCAACAACATCCCCGACGGCAAATATCTGGTGAAGATCAGCAATGTCGGCTCCGTGAATCAGGAGCGGCCGGTAAGCATATCGGGCGGCGATGTGGATCTGGGCACCATCCGCCTTGCCGACGATGCCAAGGTGCTGAAAGAGGTGGTGGTGGAAGGAATCCGCAGCCAGATGCGCTTCGACCTCGACAAGAAGATTTTCCAGGTAGACAGCAACATAGCCTCGGCGGGGTCGAGCGCCAGCGAGCTGCTGGAGTCGATACCGAGCGTGGAGGTGGACCAGGACGGTGCTGTGTCACTGCGTGGCAACAGCTCCGTGACCGTATGGATCAACGGCAAGGACTCGGGCCTGACCGCCGACAACCAGGGCCAGATCCTCGAGCAGATTCCCGCCGAGAACATCGACCGTATAGAAGTGATCACCAACCCGAGTGCCAAATACAATCCCGAAGGCACGGCGGGCATCATCAACATAGTGCTGAAAAAGAACACCCGCAGCGGCTACTTCGGCAGCGCGGAGCTTGGCGCCAACACACGTGGCGGCGGCAACGCGTCGGTCAACATCAACTGGAACACCGGCAAATGGGAGACCTTCGCGAGCGTGGGCTTCCGCATGCGCCACAACACGGGCGGTTCGGTGATGAACCGCGACTTCCTCGACGGCAGCTATGTGCACAGCCGCGGCAAGAGCCGCAACCATGGCAACAACATCTTCTTCCGCCTGGGAGCCACCTACAACATCACCGATGCCGACGCGCTGTCGCTGAGCGGCTTCGGCATGTTCGGCCACCGCTACGGCCATAGCGACACATGGTATGAATCGACCATTCCGGGCCAATGGCTCACCGACGACCAGCTGAGCCGCAACCGCAGCGACAACCGCGGCGGCCATGCCGAGCTGGGATACATCCACAAATGGAGCGACGACCATAACCTCAGCGCCAACGTCAGCTTCAACCACTGGGGCGGCCCCAACTGGAACTCCTACGCCGAAAACGAGACATGGCCCGGCGACTCCACGGCCACCTCCTACCGCGAACAGGAGATGCCCGTGAACGTCAACTCATGGGAAGCCAAACTCGACTATACCAACAAATTCAACGATTACCTTAAGCTTGAGGCAGGCTTCAACGGCAACTACAGCCGCGAGAACACCCCCAACACCACCTGGCGCGGCCCCTCCTACGACGACGCCCCGCTTGCCGAGGAGCTTTACAACCGCTTCATCTACGACAACAACATCTCGGCGCTCTACGTGACGGCCGGCGGCCGCACGGGCATCTTCAGCTATTCGGCGGGACTCCGCGCAGAAGCATGGCAGATAAGGGCCCGAAGCCTCGTATGGGGCCAGTCGGAACAGGATGTAGCCCCATACAAGAAAAACAAATTCAGCCTCTTCCCGTCGGTGTACCTGTCGCTGGCACTTCCCCGCGACAACGAGCTGCAGCTCAACTACACGCGCCGCATACGCCGCCCGTGGGGCGGCCAGCTCAACAGCTTCATGAACATCTCCGACCCCACCTCCATCTCCTACGGTAACCCGGCACTGGAGCCCCAGTACTCCAACTCCCTGGAGCTCAACTACCTCAAGAGCTGGACCTGGCACATGCTGTCGGTATCGGCCTACATGCGCCAGTCGTCGAACATCATGAACCGCGTGAGCTTCATGGATGGCGATATAATGTACTCCACATGGGCCAACGTGTCGGACCAGATCAACTCGGGCGTGGAGATTGTGGGCAAGAACTCGCTGTTCCGCAGTCATCTTGACCTGACCACCACCGTGAACCTCTACCACAGCCACATCGGCGCATGGGACTATACTATGACGGCACCGTCGGGGAAGCCCGTGAGCATGAGCGGCAAGAAGCAGGACAGCTTCGCATGGGACGCCCGCATCATGGCCAACGTACGCCTCCCCTGGGACATCAGCTTCCAGGCCACGGGCCGCTATTCCTCGGAACACAAGACGGCCACCGGCTCCCACCAGGGAGGCTGGTCGGTGGACGCCGGCCTGAGGAAAGTGCTGGGCAACTGGTCGTTTGCTATCAACGTCCGCGACATATTCGACTCCCGCAAATGGAAGAACACCGTCAACGGCATCGACTATTCGGAATATACCGAGCGTTGGCGCGGGGGCCGCAACTTCCGCTTCACCATCAAGTACAGCTTCGGCAACATGAAAGGGAAACGCCCGCGCAACGCCGAGCAAGAAATCCCCGAGTCGGGCAGCGGCTACGACCAGGAAGGTTTTTGACTAAAATTTCGGCTTGCCGAAATTTTAGTCAGTGATAAGTGATAAAAGATTAGTGATTTAAGTTTCGCAAGTATGTAATTTCAGAGATACGGGCATAAAAAAACGACA
>CAJUAT010000085.1 GCA_910584525.1 uncultured Muribaculaceae bacterium
AGAGAGGATGGGCATTTCAGCTCACAGCCTTCGCACTTCGTCTTTGAATTCGCGGAGGGCTGGAGTTTTGTATTTTTGTCAGCTGCATATGAAAAACTCTAATAAAGAAAAGCGATGCGTATAGGAAGGAAAGAGGTAAAGGTGAATCTGCTGGTATGGATATTGCTGGCGATATTGGCCGGAGTGGGGTGCGGATATATATTCCCGGTGTGGGCCGGCAGGGTGTTTATGACCTTCAATGCCATATTCGGGCAGTTTCTGGGTTTTCTGATACCGCTGATAATCGTGGGCTTTGTGGTGCCCGCCATCTCGGAGGTGGGGCGTAAGGCCGGCAAGATTCTCCTTCTCACTGCCGCCATAGCCTACATATTCACTTCGCTGTCGGGATTCTATTCCTTCTTTTTCGGCTCATGGGTATTTCCCGATATTGTCGGCACCCGTCCGGCGTCGGCAGGAAGCATGGGCACCCACGACTTGCTCCCTTATTTCACCGTGGAGATGCCGCCGCTCATGTCGGTGATGACTGCTCTGGTGCTCTCTTTCCTTTTAGGCCTCTGCATGGCTTACCTCAAGACCGACACGCTGCGCGGATTCGCCATGGAATTCCGCGACTGCGTCACGCTTACCATCAACAGGGTGATTATTCCTCTCCTTCCCATATATATCTTCGGCATATTCCTCAACATGACGGTAGCCGGCGAGGTTGGGCGTGTTCTCCGGTCGTTTGCGGCGGTGATAGGCATAATCTTCGGCATGAGTCTGGTGCTGCTGCTGTTCCAGTTCTGCATCGCGGGGCTCTTTTCGCGGCACAACCCGTTGAAGCTGCTGTGGCGGATGCTGCCGGCCTATTTCACGGCGTTGGGCACGCAGTCGTCGGCGGCAACCATTCCCGTGACGCTGCGCCAGACCGTAAGCCTCGGCGTCAGCAAAGACATCGCCGGCTTCGTGGTGCCACTGTGCGCCACGATACACATGTCGGGCAGCGCCCTCAAGATTGTGGCCTGCGCACTTACCATCATGATCATGGAAGGTCTCCCCTATGACCCCGGGATGTTCTCGGGCTTCATACTTATGCTGGGCATCTCGATAGTGGCGGCGCCCGGAGTGCCCGGCGGTGCCATTATGGCCTCGCTGGGACTGCTCGCCTCGATGCTCGGCTTCGGCCAGACCGAACAGGCCCTCATGATTGCACTCTACATCACCATGGACTCCTTCGGCACCGCCTGCAATGTCACCGGCGACGGCTCCATAGCCATTATCGTCGACCACTTCTTCGGCCGCCGTTAAATTTATTTTGCATGTTAGTGAAGAATTATTAATTTTGCAGCAATTCCGTCAACTCGTCCGGAACTGACCGGAAAGCTGTGCGAGTGGCAAGCCCTCGGGCCCCGCTTTCACAGCAGAAGCCACAAGCTGAGGGTTTCGAGGGCGGGACGTCGCAGAAGAGTCTGCGGCTTTTATTTCAGGGATGTAGCCGCTGCCGGCGTGTCCGGCGTGGGTCAGCCCAGGCGTGTATCGACGCTTCTTTCTCTTGACCCTTTGAAACTTCGCAACTTTCCTTGGTAACTGTCAAGATGACTGGGCAACGGTGACGCTCACAGGTATGTATATTGTCGTGACGGCATGTCGCGGCTCCGCTCTTCGTAGCGGTGCCGGGTCATGGCGTCACGGATGATAGGCATATCGGCGTGAGGCTTCTGCTGTTGCTCGCTCCTGCAGTTACGGGCAATGCGAAGGCCTCAGAGGGCAGGAGCGAGCGGAGAAAAGCTCCTCACGCTTTTTTTGTTTACCGGCCTGAAGTGGAGCTGATAAGGCACTAACCGATTATATGATGAAATATCTTAACCTGTGTTTGGCCGCCTGTATGCTCATGCTTCCGGCCATAGCCATGGCCGATGTGATCTGTCTCACTTCCGGCAAGGAAATCAAAGCCAAGGTGGTGACCGTAGGCGAAAAGGAAATCACCTACAAGAAAGCCGACAACCCCGACGGCCCCAACTATGTGGTGCCCAGCGAAACGGTGTTCTACATCGAGTTCGACAACGGTCAGCGAGAGGTTGTCACGCCACAGGACGGCAATCGCACCACTACGACCTCGCAGCAGCAGAACGTGGTGACCTCCCCGACGGCTACTCCCTCAGGAAATACCCTTTTGGGTGTCCTCACGAACACGACAGGCGGAATGGAGGTTGACGAGGAGGCCCGTAAACCCAACATGTTCCCGGACATGGGATTCATGCCCCGTGTCACCGTGGGTTATCAGGGTACAAGTTCTGAAAGCGGCAGCATCAATTATGACTGGGAAGGCCTTTATGCAGAGATAGCGGCCATGTATATGATGTCGATGGGACGTACCTCGGCATGGTCGGCAGGTGTCAGCTTCACCTGGCTTCAAGGTGACATAAAAGCTTATTCAGGCAAAAAGCCATCCAAGAAAGATTGGCCCATGCTAAACGCCACTTATGTGGGCATACCTATATGGTACTGGTGGAAAAGCGAGTATTTTATGCTCGGAACAGGTATCAATATCGATTTTCTCATTCATACATCAATGGATGGCAAAAAGGTAAAGGATGCTCTTAACGAAATCCGTGCGCCCTGGAAAATATATGGCGGCTGCAGTCTCGGCATTTTCGACATAGGCCTTCAGGTAGGTTTTGACTTTACAAGTGGCTTTAAGGGCGACGGTATGTCATGGAGTCCCACCATAACTGTAGGCGGTACCGTCGGCGTACGACTCGGTAAAATCAAGAAGAAATGAGGGGTATAGGTATCGCCCTATTGTGCGGCTGTCTGGGAATGGGCGCGCTGTCGACGCTTGCCGACGAGCTGGTGATGCGCGACGCCTCCAGCTGGAAGGGTAAAGTGATCGAGGTGCGCCCCGACAAAATACTTTTCCGCAAGTCGTCCGAGAGCTTCGACCGGGAGGTGAGCGTGGCTAAGGTGTTCAAGATAAAGTACGACAACGGCACCGAGGAGATAATGGAGTCGACAGCAACCAACGTCTCTCCCTCTTCGCCTTCCTCTCCTTCGGCCGGCGGGTATACATCGCCCGACGGATGCATAGTCGACGGCCGATATGTGCACGTGGCCACGCGCCCCGACTGGTCGCAGCTCGCGCCCGTCTCGCGCTCTTATGCCATAGGCGACTGGTTTGACGAAAACGGTCTGCAGGGTATCGTGGTGGAAGTGGAGCCCGGCGGCAGACACGGCAAGATCATGAGCCCCCTCTCCAATCGTAAAGGAGGCTTCGAGTCTGGTACCGGCGACCCTATATTCAAAGGCCCGAGGGATATTCCGATGGGTGCCAACGACGTGACTAACGGATACGCCAATCTGCAGAAGCTGCTCGCCTTCCGCACGAGCCACCCCGAATTCTCCGACAGCATGTTCCCCATATTGCAGTATCTGGCGCGTCTCGGCGAGGGTTGGTATGTACCCGCTATCGACGAGCTGGAGTACCTGTGCCGTCTGCTCGATTCCACGACTGTTTACCATGGCCCCATCGAGAAGCTCAGGGGCAAGAAGGTGAAATGGCTCAAGGTGTTCAACGCCCAGATGAAGGCTCATGACGCCCAAAAGATAAAGACGGCCTACTTGATGTCGTCTACCGAGGATTTCTCCCAAGGTGGCGGAGGAGGGTATTTCAGTGCCCTCTTCGGCGACCCCGACGAGCCTCAGTTTGTGGTGTTCAAATACAACGACATGGAAAAAATCAAGCAGCATACCCGCCGCGACTTCCCGTATCCTACGGTAGCTCTCCATCTCTTCTGACTCGTCTGGGGGGAAGTCTCAATGCCACTGTGGAAACAACTTAAACTAACATACAAACAATCAGAACAATGAAAAAAATTCGTTATGTGCTGGCCATAGCAATGGTGGCCGTGATGTCGGCGATGATGGTATCGTGCGGCAATGAGAATGATGAGCCGGAAGGCGATGACCTCGAAGAGCAGCTTCAAGGTACATGGAACTTCGTACAGATGGATGTGTCGACCATGGGTCAGTCGGTGACCCTGACAGCCGCCGACCTCGACAAGTATGCCGGCGAAAACGGCATCAGCGACTA
Source organism: uncultured Muribaculaceae bacterium (assembly GCA_910584525.1). Taxonomy (GTDB): domain Bacteria; phylum Bacteroidota; class Bacteroidia; order Bacteroidales; family Muribaculaceae; genus Lepagella. The sequence continues at coordinate 4,070 of CAJUAT010000085.1, forward strand.
TTACGACATGGTGCTCGACTTCTCCGGAAGCAAGGTCAACGGCACGCCTTATTACATCAAAGGCAACAAGATCAATGTGCCCAAATGGTATGGCGACCAGTGGGGTACGGTAAGCTTCAAGGGCTCCACGCTCCATATCGTCTACGAGACGGAGGAGCAAGGGGTGGACATCACCATCGACATCAGCTACAAACGTTCCGGCAGAGCATTTGTACCGACATTCACCCGCACCGACGGCGCAACAATCCTCTCCGTCGCCAAAAACTTACGGTAAGCAGCAATATCCAATAACAATACCTCAGGGAGTGAGGGATAAGTCATGCGACTTAACCCTCACTCCCTGACTTTTATTCTATAAAAAACGCATTCTATATACCTGCCATATATACTTGCCGCTTCTGTGAAATCATCTGTAAATTAGTGTGGCCAGGTTCTGTGAACTCTCGGTGCAGTTCCGATTCAGTTCTGTGATACAAAAAAACAATACAAAAAATCAATACAAAAATATGTCACACATTTAAGTAGATGACAAAAATTTGAAAACATCAAATTTTGGGGTATAAGTCGAAC
>CAJUAT010000086.1 GCA_910584525.1 uncultured Muribaculaceae bacterium
CATATCGCTCAATTTTATAATCTGAAATCAGCAAGTTGAACTTGCGAAACTTGAACTTGGTATTTTTGGCCATTCCGGCATTGTCAGTCAGTCGCATATGCCTATATGCTCCTTTCTTCCGCAGCCGGACTGTCTCAAAAATCCCTGCGTTTTATATGTTCATTAATTTTCAGCAACTACTTACAATTATAATCGTGTTTCAATATGACAACAAATTCTGCGCCAAATATATGCTGACAAGAATCGATAAATATATTTTGTTAAAAAGAATATAAATGTTAATTTTGCATTATAATAGGAGTGGTGGGGGAGCGATAAATATAGGAAGCAACCGAAGGAATCGTAAGAAAACAGAGAAAGAGAAGATAAGATGGTAATACAGAGATGGCAGACAGTATTGCTGCTGATAGCTGCGGCAGTCATGGCATGTTTCACATTCATGTCTCTTGGGCAGATACAATTGCCCGACTATACGTGTGATTTCACAACAATGGGCTTCAAGATAGAAGGGGAGGCCACGAATGGAGGACCGACAGGATATGCCGCCTACACATGGCCATTCTTTATAGTGTCGCTGCTGAGCTTCATAATCCCGGCCATCGCCATATTCTGCTATAAGAAGCTGAAGCTTCAGAAGACACTGTGTCTTGTTGAGGTGCTGTTCCTGATAGCGATACTGGGCTGCGGCTGCGGTTACGGCTATTTTCAGTTTCCGGAGGCTCAGGTGGAATGGTCGTCGCTGATAGTGGCGCCGCTTTTGGCATTGGTAGCCGACGTTTTCGCCTACAACAGAATCTGCGCTGACGCCCGCCTGCTACGCGCCGCCGACCGTATAAGGTAATTAAAGACCTTAGAGCCCTTAAAGCCCTTAAAGACCTTAAAGCCCTTCCAATTTTCCCAAACTTGAATCATTCAAACAATCATGGCAAAAGAACTCAAGAACTTCACCAAAAGATCAGATAATTATTCACAGTGGTATAACGAGCTTGTAGCTAAGGCCGACCTTGCAGAGCAGTCGGCGGTACGCGGCTGCATGGTAATAAAGCCGTATGGCTATGCCATATGGGAGAAGATGCAGCGACAGCTCGACGACATGTTCAAGGCCACCGGCCATCAGAACGCCTATTTTCCGCTGCTGATACCTAAATCGTTTCTCAGCCGCGAAGCCGACCATGTGGAAGGTTTCGCCAAGGAGTGCGCCGTAGTGACCCACTACAGGCTCAAGAACGACCCCGAAGGCAACGGCGTGGTAGTGGACCCCGCAGCCAAGCTGGAGGAAGAGCTGATAATCCGTCCTACTTCCGAGACCATCATCTGGAACACCTTCAAGAACTGGATACATTCTTACCGTGACCTGCCGTTGCTGGTGAACCAGTGGGCCAACGTGTTCCGTTGGGAGATGCGTACACGCATGTTCCTTCGTACGGCAGAGTTCCTATGGCAGGAGGGGCATACTGCCCATGCCACGCGCGAGGAGGCAGAGGCAGAGGCACGACGCATGCTTGACGTTTACGCCGACTTCGCCGAGAATTTCATGGCCATACCGGTGGTGAAGGGAGTCAAGACAGAGACGGAAAGATTTGCCGGCGCCCTCGACACATATACCATAGAGGCCATGATGCAGGATGGCAAGGCCCTTCAGTCGGGAACATCCCATTTCCTGGGGCAGAACTTCGCCAAGGCCTTCGACGTGACATTCATGAACAAGGAAAACAAACCGGAATACGTATGGGCATCGTCGTGGGGAGTCTCCACACGTCTGATGGGAGCCCTCATCATGACCCACAGCGACGACAACGGACTGGTGCTTCCTCCCAAGCTGGCACCGATACAGGTGGTGATAGTGCCCATCTACAAGAACGAGGATGACCTCAAAGCGATATCGGCCAAAGTAGAGCCGCTGGTGGCCGCGTTACGTGCCAAAGGCCTCAGCGTCAAGTATGACGACGCCGACAACCGTCGCCCCGGCTTCAAGTTTGCCGACTATGAGGTGAAGGGTGTTCCCGTACGTCTGGCGATAGGAGCCAAAGACCTCGCGAACGGTACCGTGGAACTGATGCGCCGCGACACCCTGGAGAAGGAGACGCTGCCTTTCGAAGGTATCGAAGAACACATCGTCAAGGAACTCGACGACATGCAGGCAAGTCTGCTGGAGAAAGCACGCAAGCGCCGTGAGGAACGCACGATTACGGTAGATACCTACGACGAGTTCAAGAAAAGAATCGAGGAGGGCGTATTCATCTTGGCACACTGGGACGGCACTCCCGAGACTGAAGCGCTCATAAAGGAAGAGACCAAGGCAACAATCCGCTGCATCCCCATGGACGGGGATACCACACCGGGCGTATGCATGGTCACGGGCAAGCCGTCGAAGCGTCGCGTGCTCTTCGCAAGATCTTATTGATAATGCCATGAAAACTAATAGAATAGCAGGGATTGTCCTGGCGGCCGCATCATGCATGGGAGCGCAGGGACTGCAGGCACTGACGGTGGAGGACTATTGTCAGCCCGACCTCACCCGTCCAGAGGGCGTGAAGACTCCATGCCCGTTGGCCGACGGAACTTCATACGCCGCAATTTCCGACGACGGCAGAAGCATCGAGTCGTACAGCTTCAAGACAGGAAAGAAGATAGCGACACTCTTCTCGCTCGACACCCAGAAAGGAGATGTCAAGATCAGCTCCTTCAACGGCTATGAGATATCGGCCAACGGCCGCAAGATACTCCTGTGGAATAATGTCAAGAAGATCTACCGGCACAGCTTCACCGCCGACTATTACGTATTCGACACCTTCCGGGGAACGCTTCAGCGCGTGTCGGAAGGAGGAGCGCAGCGAGGTGCCACGTTGTGTCATGACGGCCGTCAGGTGGCCTATATGCGCGACAACAACATCTATATCTCCAATCTCGATTACGGCACCGACAAGGCTATAACGAAGGATGGCTCCCTCAACAAGGTGATCAACGGCATGCCCGACTGGGCCTATGAGGAGGAGTTCGGAATGATTACCGCCCTGCGCTGGAGTGCCGACGACAATGTGCTCGCCTTCCTTCGCTTCGACGAGACCGATGTACCCGTATACAGTTTCGACCAGTATAAGTCGTATTGCGAGGAGAATCCTTTGTCGGACGTATATCCGGAGGCTTATTCCTATAAGTATCCGTTGGCAGGATATCCCAACTCGAAGGTCAAGGTGATGGCCTATAATGTCAACGACCAGACCACCAAGACCATGGACCTCCCCACTGAAGGGAACTATGTGCCGGCCATCGATTTCGACGGCAAGGGCGAGAATATCATGGTTATGCTTCTGAACCGCGACCAGAACGACCTCAAGGTATACAGGGTTAATCCCGGTTCTACGGTAGCGAGGCAGGTATACGGCGAGCGCAGCGACGCTTGGCTCAGCCCCTCGGCATACCAGATGGTGGACTATGGCGACAACTCATTCGTGATAGGCAGCGAGAAGTCGGGCTACAGACATCTGTACGAATACGACTATAACGGCAACCTGCTGCGCACACTCACCTCGGGCGACTGGAATGTGACCGCATATTATGGCCGCAATCCGTCTACTGGAGCAATATACGTGCAGACCACCCAGAATGGCGCCATCAACAGGAACATAGCCGTGGTGGAACGTGGCAAGACCACCATGCTCAATCCCGCGGCTGGCACGGAAAGAGCCTGGTTCAGCAAAAACTGCCTCTACTTCCTCCGCTATTACAGCAATGCCCAGACACCGCCGGTGTATACACTCTGCGATGCCAAGGGAAAGACGCTTGTCACAGTGGAGAAAAACGAGGAATACGCTGCCAAATATGCCGGAGTGGGCAAAAAGGAGTTCGTCCAGATACCCAATGCGGAAGGGGAGATGATGAACGCTTTTATCCTGAAGCCTGCGGATTTCGACGCCACTAAGCGTTATCCGCTGCTGATGACCCAGTATAACGGCCCCGACTCCCAGGAAGTGCTCAACTGCTGGAAGATGGAGGGCATCTATTATCTGGCATCGCAGGGATATGTTGTAGCTGCGGCTGACGGACGAGGCACCGGCAACAGGTCGCGGCAGTGGGCCAACTGCGTATACCGGCAGCTTGGCGTGCTGGAGACCAAAGACCAGCTTGCAGCCGCCGACTGGATGCGCGCCCAGAATTATATCGACGCCGAAAACACGGCATGTTTCGGATGGAGTTACGGCGGATATATGACGCTGATGGAACTTGGCGACCCGTCATGCCGCTTCAAGGCGGGAGTGGCCATGGCTCCCGTGACCGACTGGCGCTTCTACGACTCCATATATACCGAGCGATACATGCAAACACCGCAACAGAACGAAAGCGGCTACAATCTCGCGTCGGCATTGGCAAGAACTCAGAATGTGAATGGACGACTCCTGATAATGTCGGGTACGAGCGATGACAACGTGCATTTCTATAACACGCTGAAATACAGCTCCAAACTCAGCTATGAAGGGAAAGTTTTCGACATGATGGCACTCACAGGATTCGAACACAGCCTCCCCATGTGCAACGCAAGAACACAGCTGTTTAAAAAAATCGCCGATTTCCTTAATACAAATTTGAGTCAAAAGCGTTAATATAAT
>CAJUAT010000087.1 GCA_910584525.1 uncultured Muribaculaceae bacterium
ATCCCTTTCGGCTTCGGCTGCTTCCTTTTCCGCCTTTACCTGTTCGGCTTCCTGCTTCTGCTTGGCGATGATGAAGTCAGCGCGTTCAAGATGCTCCTTTCCCGTCAGCTCCTTTGAGCTGCCCCTTTCCATGTCAAGACACTCAGCCAATAGCGTCTGCATATCGCTCATGGCTTTCTCGTCCAGCTTGCAGGATTTCCCGGTGTCGTGGTTCATCCAGTCCCATACGATATGGGCGTGAAGGTTGGGCTTCCATGTGGCGGTATCTCCGGGAGTGCCGTAATGTCCCTCGTCACGGTGGATGAAGATTTGCAAAGCCGTGATACCCCACCGCTCCTTACACACCTCGCAGAAATGCTGCAACTGCTCCAGCGTGGTATCATCCTTGATTACCACGACACCCTCTTTGAGCGGAGTGCTGCCGCGCACGATGGTCACCTTCCCGGTCTTCTTGTTCATACGCTCCCGGTCTTTGGTCTGCATCGCCCGACCTGTCTTTTCCTTTACCATCGCGGCTATCTGATTGTAGCGTTCCGACAGCGAAGTGCCGCCGAAATCAGGTGCTACCCATGTCTCGTTTGCCGCCATGAGGTCGGTGCGGACATAGAACTTTTCCTTGCCGATATGGGCGAGGTATTCCGCTGTCCGCCTGTTGTGCGCCTCGCTGCTTCCGATGTTGCAGGGCTTGATGTTGATTGATGTCTTCTGTGCCATAGGCATGATGATGTTTACAGATTTACAATAGGGAAAGGGTTATTAGGGCGGAGCCTTAATCGGAGGGTGCAGGGAGAGGGTCACTTCCTGCTCGGGGTTCTCAGGGGTCGAGACCTCTGAGCGGAGATTCCAAAGAGAGGGTCACTCTTTGGTCAGGGGTGTTGGGGGCTGACAGCCTCCGACCGGGTTCTTAGGGCAGAGCCATAAGTGGGACGGGGCAAAGCCCAGCCCCTCGGGAGAGCCCACAACTACGGAAGCGAAGCGTGTAGTTATAGTGGGCTATATCTGGGCAAGCCCAGTCAGTCACCCCACGACAACTGAGTACCACTCAAAACCGCACCCTGCACTTCCCGACCTGCCGAGCCTATGCCCGGAGTTACCCTGCCTCCGTCCGTGCCGTCCTGCGCCTCGCTGTGGCTTCCTGTGCCGTTCCCGCCGGATGCCATGTCATCACTGTCTATGATATGCGAATTTGCGGCTGTGTCCGCCATGAACATATCGGAGGGCGGATTATGGCTACCGCCGTCATGCACATCGGCTGACGAATTGGAACTGCCTGACAAAAGAAGGGAAGAAGAAAGGGATGCCGCGCCTGTCGCCAAGCTGTCCGTTTTCTTCCCTTTTGTGTGGCAATCAACGGCTGCGCCTCCCGGTTCATCCTCTGACGGCAGACTGTCGGAATCAGGTGTCCGCACCTCGCCCGTCTGTCCTTTGGCGGCAGCCGAAGGTCTGATATAATGGGGATTGGTAATAAGGACACCTCCGACATACCAGCCTGTGAGAAAATGCAGGGAATGAACGGAAGTGCGGTTGTTGGTCCGGGTGGTCAGCATACCGAGGCGGTTGAAACTGTCGATGAGCTTGCCGACCGTCTTTCGGTTGCAACCCAAAAATTCCGCAACTTCCACATCGGAAGCCGCTGCCTGTCCCACCTCCAAGACAATATCAATGCCCTTGATTTTATAGGCGGTTCTTGTCCGTACCGCATCGGTCATCAGTCGGTAAAGGCACTTCTGCCTGAGAGCGGAAAACCTGCCTTCCAAAAGAAAATCCCACTGTCCGGATGAGAGTATGGTGCAGTAGTGTATGTTCTGTATCTCGTTGCTCATAGACTGTGACATTATGGTGCTACTGCGGACATCCGGCTGTTGCCGTCCGTCAACGCTCCCGGCTTGCGCTTCTTACTGTTGCGCAGTTCCTCAAGCCGTCTTTCAATCTCGCTCTCGCTGGCTACTCCCGAAGTCCCGCCCTGTTCAATCCATGCGATGATTTCATTTTGGAAGAAATAGAGCTTGTTGCCCCGCTTGTGGTACGGGATACGCTTGTCGGAAGTCATGGCATAGATGGTGGATGCCGATTTGCCGAGAAGTGCCGCGACTTCATTAAGGGTAAGCAGTGTGCGACACTCGCCATGCTGCTGCGGTGTCATGCCGAGCACTTTCTCCACCTTGTCGGTGAGCAGCCCAACCTTTTCAATCAGCATGGAGACCGCCTGCGGCAGTTGTTCAAATGTTATGTTGTTCATATACTGTTGTGTGTTTATTGCTGTTTGAGTGTAATCTGTTCCGATGCCTTGCGTTTCAAATCGCTCACGACATCGGCATAGACCTGTGTCGTTCCCACGTTGCTGTGCGTGAGCATCTTCGATATAGTGTAGAGGTCGGTTCCTGCGGCGAGTTGCAGGGTCGCGTATGTGTGCCTGAACCCGTGGAACGTGATGTGCTTCGTTATCCCGGCGGACTTAATCCAGTCTTTGAGATAGAGAGGAAGTATGGTCTGCGTCAGCCCCTTGAACACCTGTCCCTCCGTGCGTTCTCCGCACAGTGCGAGTGCTTCATCCGAAAGCGGCAGCACGGCTTCCGTCCTTGTCTTCTTGGTAACGATGTGCATACACCATCCACCGTCAGCCCCCTTGATGATGTTCTCCCATTGCAAGCGTATGATGTCGCTGATACGCAGTCCCGTAAGGCAGGAGAACAGTGCGGCGCTCCGTATGACAGGCTTCTCGCAAGGGGTGGCGGCAAGCATCCTGACCTCTTCAAGCGTCAGGAACTCGCGCCTTGTACTGGCTTCCTTGGCGTGTTTCAGCCGTGGGGCGATGTTCTCCTTTATCCGTCTTTCCTCGTAGGCGATGCGGAGAACGCATTTCAGCTTGTTAAGGTTGTTGTTGGCGGTGGAAGCCATCATCTTGCCTTTGGTCTGGGTGGTGAGCGAGAGCAGGTAGGTAAGGAATCCCTGACAATATTCAAGTGTCAGGTCATCGAAGGTGCAGCTTCCGCAGCAATACTTTTCAAAGTGTTTGTAGGCGGTGTTCCAGTTCCTGAAATTGTCATCGTCCGCCATCTTTGAGCGGAAGTATTCAAGAAAGCTCTCCTTGCCCCGGTTACGGTCAAGGAAGCCGTACTCCTCGTTGATGATGGCTTCGGTTCTGCGGCATTTGATAAGCTCGGCATTGCGGAGCATGGTCTTGTTGAACTCTGTCTCGAATTTGTCTTTCGGGTCGGCATAGATGTATATGCCGAGATATTCCCGTCTTGTCGGCTTGCCTGTCTTCGGATGCCGCACAGCCGGGTAGTAGTCAAGGTAAAGAGATACCTGACCGTTCTTGATGGGTCGTTTCCTGACCGTCACTTTCGTGCAGATGTTTGTCATATCCTTGTAGTATTATTTGTTGTTAATTCACTGTCCTGCTCTCTCTTCGCTTTTGTGCTTGCGCTGTTGCGCTCCGCAATCTTCCGTGCCGCGTCCCAGTCGGCTTTGAGATAGTACAGGCGGTTGCCGTGTATGCGCTTCGTCCTTACACCGTGGGTGAGCGCGAACCTGCGGACTTGGGTCTTGCCGAGACCGAAAAGGCGCATGATGTCGAAACAGGAATACCAATGCTCCGACAGGTTGTTTCCAAGCCGTTCCGCTTCCTCAGCCATAGCCTTGTCAACCTCCGCTTTCGGGAAGCACTTGGTGGCGTTGGCTTTGATACAGGGTATCGAGTAGCGCATACGGAGGTTGTAAAACCGTCCATAGGTATAATTGAATTTCTGGCATATCTCAGCCATCGTATAAAGGTCGCCCCCGGCACTCTCCATATCCGTGAACGTGCCACGCACTGACTGTTTATAGTTTGCCGCCGGAATGAGCTGCCGTTTCGTGCTGCCATTGGCTTTCTTCCTTCCCTCCTTTTGGGAAAGGTCTTTCTCTGTGTTCTGTATATCTTCGTTCATCGTCTTTTTTGTCTTTTTACCCTGCTTGGCGAAGATTGACACGCTCCGCTTGCAGTAGGTTGTCTCTCTAATCATCATGAAGAAATCCTCCTTGGTGATGATCGTGATGTGGTATGTCAGTCTGCAAGCCCGGAGCGTCCCCTTGTATATGAGATTATACACTGTGCGGCTGCTCACTTGCAGGATGTCTGCCACTTCCCCGATGGTGAGGAAAGGCTTGTCTGTCATGTCCCGGTCATAGCCGGACTGACCTGTTAAATTGTGTTCAATATGACGGTCCATAATCGAAGAAATTTGTTGCACTCTGTTGAAAGCTGTTGCACGCTGTTGAAAGGGTATCGTGCCGTGTGACCTCTCTCCCGTGGTACAACTGCGGTACAAAAATACTCCAATAAGGACTAAACGCCAATAGGCAAAAATTTCGTTTGTTAAAATTTATTAGCTGAAAATCAGATTATTATAACGCCGATTTTTGCAGCCGTTTGTCGCCGTTTTGACCTCCGAAACTCCATGTGGAAACTCTTGCCGCTGCCCGAAGGCCCGATGCAGAAGAAGTTGGCGTTG
>CAJUAT010000088.1 GCA_910584525.1 uncultured Muribaculaceae bacterium
AAAATCAAACCCATCGGCAAATGGAAGGGTGTCGAGTTCACCGAACAGCAGCAGCGTGACTATCAGGAAGGCAAGACCGTCAAGCTTGAGAATGTCCCCGACAAAGCGGGAAAACCGGCCACGCTCTACATCAGGTTCAACATGGAGAAAGGACGCCCGTACACTTATACTTCCGATCCCGACAACGCCAAGGTCATCACTCCCGCCGAAGAAAGCAAGACTCAGGTTGCAGTCAACAACGAGGGGAAGACCAACGAGGCCACCAAGGAGTTGAAGGAACCTCTCGACAAGGGGCAGACACAACCCAAACCTGAGCAGAAAAAGAAAACCGGACAGAAGCTCTAAACAGCTGATTCTCACACCACGGCTCGCAGGTGTGAAGGCATCTGCGAGCCATTCTTATACCCTTTTCGCAACAGTATAAATTTCTAAAACAGCCCATAAATGATTACTATTATAGCTCAAAACCAGCACGTTGCTCTCATCATAGCCCGTGCCATCGAAGCCGATGAAGAGGCTACACGCTACTACTACAACGAGAAATACTACGTCACTTGGATGACCGGTAAAATGGTCGAGATCAACACCCCCAGAGGTGTCGCCTCATACTGGTTCCGCAACGGGAGTTTCCCTCATCTCCCCAAGCACCTCACTCTTTCGCTGACAACAAAGAACCGCAAGGATGGTACCAGCATGACAGCGGAAGCCGCAGCCCAGAACGCCGCAATCCGTTCGCTCATCGCCAAAAGCGGCAAAATCATCGTCGCGACCGAGCCTAATGCCGAAGGTGAACTCAACTTCCGCTATCTCTACTCCTACCTCGGTACAGACGTGCCTTTCTCACGGGCAATCATCAACGAGTTGACCATAAGCAGCATCCGATTCGCTATCACTCATCCTGTCAAGGCCGAGAAATATGAGAACTGGTACAAGTCAGCCCGCCTTCGCGACGAGGCAAACTGGCTCATCAACATCAATGCCCGACGTGCCGTGGCTTTTGCCGCCGGTCGCAAGACCTATCAGATCGGTCGAACCAGCACTTCCGTACTTCGCATGATTGCCGAGCGTAATCAGGAGGTGAACAATGCACATGCACCGGAGAAGAAATCCTTTACCACTCTGGCTGTCAAGGACTCGGAAGGTAATATCTTCGCAATGAAGAGCGATGTGGAGAACTCATCGGTTCCTTCTGTCGAGTCTGAGGTAAGAATGATTTCGGTAGAGAAGACAGAGGTCAAGATAAAGACACCGAAACTGCACAATCTCGCCACACTCCAGATGGAAGCCGCCCACGAATATGATATGGCTCCGCTGAAATCATACGAAGCGGCAATGCGTCTCTACGAGCGCAAACTCATCTCTTTCCCGGCAACCACCGCGACAACCGTCACGCGCCGCCGCTATGAGGAATGCCGCCGTACACTCGCCAAGATGCTTGCGTACAAGAACTTCGCTTCCGTTGCTGCGGTACAGCCCCAGACTCTTCAGGGTCGCGCGGTTGACACTCACGAAATGGGGCTTCAGGGAATAGTAATCACATCGGTGCCCGCATTGGTAATTGATGACGATATGTCGAAAATCTACTATCTCATCGTGCGCCGTATGTATCAGGCCTTCTCAAAGACGGCTGTCATCATCCGCTCCAGACTGGTAGCGGAATGCGAAGGGATTACTTATAGCTGGGAGGGACAGAAATATAAGACCAAAGGTTGGCACGCCCTCTTCCCTGAAACGGCTCTCCCCGGTAGCCCGGTACCGACATTCGAGACCGGAGACACTGCCGCCATCTTCTCAGCAGGCAGTGGCACAGCATCGACACCTGTTCCACGGTATTTCACTGTTGCATCGCTCATGGAGCGACTGTACGAGGAAAGAGGTACCAGCCATGCCAACGAGATTGCCAAGGACATTATCCACCTCGAAGAGATGGGTATGATCAAGCGGGATATCTATGGACACATCTTCCTAACCGAAAAGGGTATCGTGCTTAACAGCATCGTCAAAGGTATGAAGATTTCCTCGATGGAAGCAGTGCATGAGATTGATTCTCTCATCAGCAACAAACTGCGTGGCACTATCTCCAAATCGGCCTTTGACAAGCAGCTCCAGCAGTTCACCGCCGATGTGACCGCCGAGATACTCGCATCGTCTCGACTCTATCCCATGATGGAAGAGGACATTCCCTGTCCCCACTGCACCGAGGGGGTCATGAAAATATATGGCAAAGTCGCCAAATGTGACAATCCTGAATGCGGTCACTATGTGTTCCGCCAGTTCCTCGGTAAAATTCTCGACCACACCCAACTCAAGAAGTTGCTCACCTCCGGCACCACGGACCACATCAAGGGATTCCGCTCATTCAAAGGCAATCTCTTCGCCGCGAGAGTTGTGGTCAACTCCAATGGAAATCCCCAAGTGACAAGCAAGCCCCAATCTTCCAACACCTAAACACCCGTCAATATGAAAAATTCACTCGACAACTACGAGCGTATGCTCTTCAAATATCTCTCGGACAACAACTTCCCCGAAGCGGAAGACTATGGTTTCATCGCATCAAGAGCGGATGAAGCAGCCGAGGCGTTCAGTCAGGCTCGCCTCAATGGCAAAAACGTCACTGAGGCACAGGAAATAGCCATGCAGGCGCTTATGGCTGACCTGAACGGAGAAACTTTCGATGATCTCGTACGGGGTATCCTTGAAAACTATTCCCCGGAGGAGGGATACGACTTCTTCATTGCTGACATGGAGGAACGTCTCGAAGACCTACGTGAGCGATATACTCCCGGCGAATACCCTGTGTATTCAGCTGAGTACGATGCTTTCAAGACCGAACTGCTCGGTGTAATCGATGATTATTTCACAACATATCTTCCTCTTTAATAATGGTATATAACAGATTACAGACTATGCGCGACAACATCGAGGCTATCAGGCTTGCCCTGAGCCTCGGTGTTAAAGGTCGCGGGGCGCAGACTGCCGAGGAGATTGCGGTGTTGCGCAAGTATGCCGGGTTTGGCGGGTTGAAGTGTATTCTCAATGATGCCAACGAGCTGGCGGATGCCGCCAAGTGGAGCAAGTCAGATATTGAACTGTTTGCGCCTACGGTTGAGTTGCGTCGTCTGATTCACGACTATTCGCGTGACGACAAGGAGTTTAACCGATATATGGAGTCGTTGAAGGCGTCAACGCTGACCGCTTTCTATACTGACAGCCGTATTGTGGATGCGATCTCCGATGCACTGAAATATCAGGGAGTCGAGATAAAAAGTTTTCTTGAGACCTCTGCCGGTCAGGGTGCTTTCATTGACTCTTTTCTGCGCAATGACAGATACCCCGGGGCCGAAGTCCTTGCATACGAAAAGGATTTGCTCACTGGCAAAATCTTGTCGGCATTACACCCGTCTATTCTGACCCGTATAGAGGGTTTCGAGAAGATAGAGAGTGACTTCAACGGCTATTTCGATGTTGCCGCTTCCAATGTTCCTTTCGGAGATTTTGCGGTTGCAGACCCTGCGTATGCCGTTAGTAAGGAGATTGGCTACCGTCAGGC
>CAJUAT010000089.1 GCA_910584525.1 uncultured Muribaculaceae bacterium
TAGAGCAACAGCCTTCTAAGCTGTGGGTCTTGGGTTCGAATCCCAACCGGATCACTAAAGGGTCATCTTCGGATGGCCCTTTTTTCGTGTCGGTAACCGTCAGTAGACCAGTCTTTAGCAATTTGCCAATCTGCTGATATAGAAAGATTTAGCACTGTTGCCATTTTCAGCCCGTAGCCTGTTATAGCATTTGTTAGTTTCGATTTAGCACACTATCTTTGGTACAGATTTCGTGAATGTACCACAAAAATGTACCACAAATGTACCGGCGTTTCACCCAAATATCAGTCATACCCGACTCCCCGGCTTCCGAGATGGGGGCACGACATCGTTTTCGGACTCAAAACGCTGGCTCTTACTATTTTGTGCTAAATCATTCCAAAAGATTCAGGGGTGGCAACACCGCACTTCATGGAGGCGTTAAAATAGTGCGTGGTACACGTGTGGTACATTTCTCGAAACGTGTGGTACACGCTTTTTCGCGTACCACAAAGCCACAGAAAACAATGTATCACTCTTAAATAAAACAAGTTATGGCAGGAATACCGCAGATAAAGGTGATTTTCGACAGACGCAAGAAGGCTTCGGCCGTCAATCCCGGCACCATCGAGATAGAGGTGTCCTATAACCGTGAGAGAATCCGGCTCTCGACAGGTGTCGCTGTCCTCAGACAGCAGTGGAGCGGAAGGGAGGTGGTCAACCACCCTGAGGCCGAAAGGCTCAACGGGCAGATCCGCCGCGTGTACGACGGACTTCACGAGAAGATGTCAACGATAGCCTCACAAAAGGGGGAATATGACCTTTCCCTTCTTAAAAAGGTCAAGAAAACAAAGGTGCAGGGTTCGTCGGTCAACTTCCTCGACTGGCTTGAAGAGCGTATATACATGAGGCCTGTGACGGAATCGACGCGACGCCAGCACCTCGTGATGCTCAAATGCCTGCGCGAGTTCGGGCTTATACGTTTCTTCTGCGACCTCACGCCGAAGAACATCCGCCTGTGGGATGACTTCATACGTAAGCGCGTAACGGCCCAGTCATCGGTTCACGGCTATCACAAGCGGCTGAAGCCCTACATCACCGAGGCTATCCAGTTTGAAAAGCTGGAGTCCAATCCCTATGACGGAATGAGAATCTCGCGCGGCAAATCGGAGGGGATAAAGTTTCTCACCGAGGAGGAGCGCGACAGGGTGGAAGCCCTGGAGCTGTACGGCATGACAGAGAAAGTGCGCGACATGTTCATCTTCTCCTGCTATACAGGTCTTGCCTACTCCGACCTCGTGAAGATAAAAAAGTCGGACGTGTTCAGGCAGGGGGATGACTACTGCATACGCGACAAGCGTATGAAAACCGGGATGCCCTACACCATAGTCCTGCTTCCGAAAGCCATAGCCATATTGCGCAAATATGACTACAACCTCAATCTGATGAGCAACCAGAAGTGCAACGACCAGCTGAAGCTCATAGCGAGCATGGCGAAGCTGCACATCAATCTGACGATGCACGTGGGCCGCCACACCTTTGCGACCTGGGCCTTGACGAAGGGCGTCGGAATCGAAACCGTGAGCAAGATGCTCGCTCACTCCAATGTGACGATGACCGAGAAATACGCCCAGGTTCTCCAGACAAGCGTCATTCAGGGCTTTGACAAGCTGAAATAATCCCTGATATACTAAAAACGGCCGTCACTTCTTCCGGGAAGTGGCGGCTTTTGCGTTTTCAGACAGCATGGAGCGCAATGCCTCTATCTCGCGTGCCTGTTCCTCGACCTTTCTCTCCAGACGCTCTACTCGCCCGGCCAGTGGACCTGTCAGCTCCGTCATGCTCTTTATTATTTCTGCCATATTGCCGAGTATATAAGAAAAGCGGTCCATCTGGGGAATCGGAGTTTCGGCCTCCTGACGCCGGCACGGGTTCTCCGCTATCATTACACCTTCGCCTTTCCATATCCATTCATATCTCAAAGCCGGATAGATACCGCACAGGCTCTTTACAAACCGCTCGGACACGTTGGCTTTGCCGGTTATCACCTGCGACAACGCACTTGGGTTGTAGCCCATTCTTTCGGCTATGGCGCGGTTGGAGGCGAACAGCCTGTTGTCCTTAAGCCATTCCATAGCCTTTCTTATCCTGTTTCTTATGTCGTCCATATTTCGTATTTACATTTTCTAATCAATCTGTTTAGAGATTGCCAATAATAACATTCCAAACAATCATTTAGCACGATTGGTTTGTTAGAGTTAATACAATCAACTAATTTAGATTAATCATTTCTAACCGCAAAGATAATCATTTTTCTAAATATAGCTAATAACTGCTAACTAAAAAAGTTGAATTTTAATATACAATCCAATTATGAGCGACGACAGAAGAATCGCCATGAGGCTTACAAAGATTGAGAATACGCTTGACGAGATCAGGCGTACCATCACCGGTCCCGAGCCTCCGGACCGGAAGATAACAGTCAACGAGGCTGCGGAGATAATGCGCTGCCCGGCCCAGCGGGTGCGTGATTCCATACGTGACGGCACCCTGAAGGGAGAGCGCAACGGACGGCGGTATTATCTGTCGCTCCATGACGTGATGGCCCGCGCCGGGTACCGCACCCTTGAAAAAAAACGGCGCACCTGATTCATTTACTATTAAAAGACAAAGCGATGACTACACAGGAAATCAAGGCTATGGACTCAAAGTGCCTCAATGAGTATCTCGACACGCTGCCCGCTACCGACCACAGATTCTTCGTGTCGGCCGTGGTGGAAGCCTGCGGCAACGGCATCAAGCGAAAGACATTCTACAACTGGAAAGCAGGATGTTGCTGCATACCGTCTTTCTGCAAGGCCGAGATCGAGAAGATAGCGGGACGCGTCGTGTTCCCCAGGGAGCTGTATGTCACCGACGCCGATGTGCGGGCGGCGCAGCCACGGCAGACAGACCGGATGCCGGAAAATCCCGATACCGGCACGCCCGGGCAATAAATATGGAAAACGATATATGTCATGAACCGTTCATGGATACCCGTGCTGCACCACCTTCGCGGAGTGGAATGGCTATATTCGGAGAGCCGGATGGTTCATCTGTGGCTGGAGATACTTTTCCGTGTTCAGAGGTCAAGGGATACATACCCCGTCAAGGGCACCGTGATAGACATTCTTCCCGGTCAGTTCGTGGCTTCCACGAGAAAGCTCGCCGCCTCGATCGGTGCCGACAAGGACACTGTGGGCCGTTATCTGCGAATCTTCGAGTCGCAGCGGTGGATCAGGAGGCAGGAGATCGGCAACGCGACCCTGTACACCATACTTGCAATGGAGCAGATTCCCGCCTTCTCGATTATTCCCACGCCGGAGGAAGCCGGTGACACCCCGGCCTGTGGCTCTTCCCCCGCCACTTTCGGGGACACTTCTTCCGACACCTCCGGGGACACTTTTGGGGACATATATTATAAAGATAATAAT
>CAJUAT010000090.1 GCA_910584525.1 uncultured Muribaculaceae bacterium
TGGTTAGGGGGGATACTACCCCTTACGATGAAATAACGTTTTAGAGGAAAGTTACGTTTATTTTTGAGAAATCGGAAATGTTGTCGATAAATTTTGTATTCTGTTAATGACAGCCCGAAATGTCAAGGGGTGCCCATTTCGGATGGGGCACCCCTCGCTGTCGTATGCAAAGGTCTGTTTATCTTATCGCGATTTTGGATCTGACGTTTCCGCAGACGGCCACATATATTCCGGCGGAGAGGTCGGTGTTGCGGACCCGGGCGCCCGAAAGGGTGTATACGGTCACCTCGCTGCCGTCAGATGCGATGATTCTGCTGTTGTCGGCAATCAGCCGTACCGTGCCGTCGGCTATGTCGACTCTGCCGCTCGGCGTCTGGTTCTTTATAAAGAATGCCGGGGCTATGGTCTGTACCTGTGAGTTGCCTGCCTTGTCGGTAAGGGTGACGCGAAGGTCGAACCATCCGTTGTCGCTTTTGGTGGTAATTTCCTTCAATGCCCCTTCCCAGAGATAGCCGTAGCATTCGACATATTTATCGTTTTTTGCCGACATCTCCACTTCGCTGTATTGCTGGGTTCCGTTAGGAGCCATTTCCACTTTGAGGGAAGCGGCCGTACAGGTATAGGAGGTGATTTTTTCACTGTAGGCTCCGAAGTCGATATTGTTGACCTTCGGCGAGAAGTCGCCACCCGCTATTGTCAGCCTGCATTTGTCGGCGTTTTCGAATTCAATGGCAGGTATTCCCTCGGTATCGCTGAGTCTTATGCGCTGCACTGTGGGAGGTATGGCGTCGTCGGCTCCTTCCTTGAAAGAGATGGTGCAGGTGTTGCGTGACTCGATTCCGCCGGTCTTGGCATTGGTGTTGATGAAGGAGATAGTCACGTTGCCATTCTGGTGGGCTGCGTCGGCGGCATTGGCGGCAGCCATGCGTTGACATCACGGAACTTGGAGAGGTCCACAGTCCTACCGTTGAAAGTGGCCTCTTCGCTGTAATACTGAGTATCCACAAATCGGTTCTCGCCATAATTGCCGTAATAGGCGGCAACGGTGAAGCTGTTGTATTCCTTGTCGCTGGATATGGCCGGGACGGCACCTGTGGAAGCATAGGGAGTGGATGAGCACATCACGTATTTCGGACTGAACGGATATGCGAACGAGGGATTGAAAGGAGCCGTGGCCCGTGCGCTCTGCGGAGTGTCGGCCGGGGCCAGGTGGTCATAACATGCATTGTTCTCCTGGTTGCACAGATATGTCAGTCCCTGATCCGTGTTGGCTATCGGCGGCGTGTAGATACCCAGTTTGCGGCCATATTTGGGATAGGCCTCGTATTGCTGCAGACGCGAAAGGGTGAAATAGGTGGAGGTGTCCATCTTCGGCGCGCATATGAGGTACTTTGAGGGTTCGCTGATGTTGAGGCCGAATCCCGACAACACGCTGCCGTCGGCGCGGCACAGGTCGATGCACATCTGGACCACCTTGTTGTCGTTTCCTTTGGTCTCGTACAGAGGCGTGCGGTCGAATTCCGCGCCAATCTCATAGAAGTCCGAGACGTTGTTGCTTATCACGTCACCGTTCTTTAGGGCATCGCCGTGTCGGGTCACGGAGAATCCGATGTTGCCGAAATCGGTTTTCCATGTCAGGGCATTCCAGCATACGTCGGTTTTGGGTCCGAGATTGCTTTTTACAGTAAACAGGCGGTAGGTATTGGCGCCGCCGGATGAGGCCGTGATGGAATGGAAGTACTGGCCGCAATTGTTGACGAACATTGCCTGGTGCCATGCAATCTGGGTGGTGTTGGCTTTGAACGAGGAGTCGTCGGAATCGGCCAGGGTGAGGGGAGAGTTGTCGGGCATCATGAGCTTGAGGGATACCACTTTGTCGGCCATGTCGGCATTGACGTCGATGTTCATGTCGCCCTTTAGCTCCACGTCGGGGAAGAACACGTTGGATTTGTATGTGTCGTCATATACAACCTGAATGTTGTAAGTGCCGGCGGGAAGGTCGAAAGAACCTGTGGCCGATCCTTCGGATTTCCAGAACATATAGGTGTCCTTCATGACGAATATCACATTGGGGACAGCGTTCTGACCTGCTGCGTCGGCTTTGCTGGTAACGGTGAGCCGGTGAGTGTCGGCTCCTTGTGTGTAGAGGCTTTTTGCAATGAGTTGCTCGCGGGTTTCGGGAATGCTGGTAATCTGCTGTGTTACAGAGCCGTCATCACCAATTGAGGTCTGGAGGATAACGGCGCCGGGCATGGCCATTGACTGCTGTATGCTTTCGGAGAGGGTGTGCGGCGTATTGGCCGTGATGGGGGATGCAGGTGCCAGAAGTGCGAGTGCAAGCGCTGTGGAAAGGTACCGGTGTTTCATATGAAAGTGTTTTGTTGTATCAGGGAGCCAGTTGTTTAAATCCCGCTGCCCGGCCCCTTTCGGCTGTCGCCGGGATTCATATGGCAAAAATAGGCTCATTACATAGGCTAAAAAATAACCTATGTTAATTTTTGTCGTGGTGCCCTTTCCCTTTCAGAATCCGGTTCCGTATGCGGCTAACGTGTACCTCGGTCATCCTGAGGTAAGAGGCTATGGCTTTGATAGGTACGGCATCGAACAGTTCGGGACGGCACTTCTCGAGCCATTCGTACCGCCAGCGGGCATCGCCGTTCATGATTCTGCCCTTCACTTCTGTCTGAAAGCTGCATTTCATGAATATGCCGGCCACCCAGCGGCAGAAGTCTTTCGACTCATCCATCATCCTATCGAAACTCGATTTTGAAATCCGCAGGAGAGTGCTGGGACAGCAGGCTTCGATGCACAGTATCGAAGGTGCACCGGCCCAGAAAGAGTGCATGGTGGTCAGGAATGTGCCCTCGCTGCCGAAATACAGATTGGTCTCTATCCCATCCTCAAGGATATACCCCCGCACAAATCCTTCCTTGATTATATATACGTCGGGACCGACGACGCCGATATTGATGATGGCTTCTCCCTTGGAATAGCTTTTTACGGTAGAGTTGTCGAGTATATATGCGTACAGGGCGTCGGACAGGGGGAAATCCGACTCTTCACCCAAAGCTTGGCGAAATTTTGTGTCAGTGTCCATAGTATTTATCAATCCGATTTTTAGAGCGCGTTCCTTAAAATTTCGGGGCCGTAGGGGTCGCAGACTTGAGGCGATTTTAGCCGGTTGCTGAAGGAGCATACCGAGGTATGTGACTGACAGCAAGCGGCTAAAAGCGGCCAAGTCTGCGAGGGCGAAGGTAACTTCCTCCGCGTCAAGGCCTCTGAGATTGTTAAAATGCGCTTATAATTCATTTATGCTATTTACTATCTTTTTACAAATCGCGTATCCTTATATTGAAGAATAATTCAAGTTTCGCAAGTTCAACTTGCTGATTTCAGATTATAAAATTGAGCG
>CAJUAT010000091.1 GCA_910584525.1 uncultured Muribaculaceae bacterium
TGTCGTTTTTTTATGCCCGTATCTCTGAAATTACATACTTGCGAAACTTAAATTATTAAATGACAATAATTAAAAATATGAATATCCTGATTATATGAGCGACTTCCGGCATCGGACGCAGACTTTGGGAACATTATGTTTCAAGTGGGCATAATGTAATCGTCGTCGGAAGAAGAAAAGAACAGCTTGACAATATGGCGCGAAATTGTCCTGAACATACGTTGCCGATTTTGTGTGATATTTCTCAAACGGACTCATTCGATAACGCTTTGGAAAGTATCATACACAAACACAGTCGCATTGATTTGGCTATTATATGCGCTGGAATTGGAGAACTTAATCCGAAGTTGGATGTCGAGACTGAGTTATCCACGGTTTCTGTAAACGTAATGGGTTGGGCTAATACCGTAGCATCAATTTACAGGCTCTTTGAACGGCAGAAATCAGGTCATCTTGTTACCGTTACCTCTGTGGGAGGATTACAGCCTACTCCTATTGCCCCGTCATATAGTGCATCAAAGGCATTTCAGATAAATTACACGAAATCTTTGCAGAACAAATCCAAAGGAACGGATATAATTGTCACAGAGATTCGTCCCGGACTGGTTGATACCCGTATGGCAAAAGGAGAAGGCCTGTTCTGGGCAATGCCTCTTGATAAAGTCTGTCGAAAAATAATCAAGGCCATTGACAAGAAGCAAAAAAGACTTATCGTAACCAAAAGATGGCGAATAATGGAAAAGCCGGGGGCGATTGACCCCTTGCGGCAAAGTGCGATTGACCCCCGAAAACAGTTTATTTTTGACCCCTTGAAAGTCTTGGCCGGTGGGGTCATTATTATTTTGTAGCTATTTTTTTGTTATTTTGAGAGAGCCTTCATCTTGCGGACGCTTTCGCCGGTGAGTTCGATGGAGTGGGCCGAGTGGGCGATGCGGTCGAGGATAGCATCGGCGACTGTCGGGTCACCGATTGCATCGTACCAGTTGTTAACCGGGAGCTGTGACGTGATTATTATTGACTTGCGGCCGTGACGGTCCTCGATGATGTCCAGCAGTAGTGGACGTTCCTTCGCATCAAGCGGCACCAGAAACAGGTCGTCAAGTATCAGCAGCGGGCTCCGCTCTATTTTCTTTAGTTCGGCTTCAAGCGTGCCTTTGGTTTTGGCCACCTTGAGCAGCCCGAGCAGCTTGGAAGCATTGGCGTAATAGGTGCGTATGCCGTTGTTGCAGGCGTGGTAGCCCAGGGCTGTGGCGATGAAGCTTTTGCCTGTGCCGGATGACCCGGTGATGAAGAGGTTTTGTCCCTGACGGACGAAGTCAAGGCTGCACAGGCGTTCCACCTGATTACGGTCGAGTCCGCGCTGGATGGTGTAGTCGATTTCTTCGGGGAAGGCTTTGTAACGGAATGACGCGCCACGGATAAGTCTCTGTATGGCGGCCTCGGAGCGGTAGTCCCATTCACGGCTCAGCAGCCACGACAGGAAGTTGTCCGGGGTCATGGCCTCGGCAGTTGTCGAGCGCAGGCTTTCGGTAAAAGCCGCGGCCATGCCGTGCAGGCGCATGCGGTTCATCAGGTCCAGCGAGCGGGCGTTCTGATCTTTTTCGTGGTTTACGGGGGCTGTTTTATTTTCTGTTTGCATTGTTGTCGGATTTTAAGGTTTTTAAGGTTTTTAAGGTTTTGTTTTTTGTGGGGTTGAAGTAGTCGCGGCCGCGGATGTTTTTATGTTGCGGCAGAGGTGCAGTCTCTTCGTCGGCATCCGGCATAAAGTCCGTGTCAGTGCCTCGCTGAAGTATGTCAAGGACCTCCTGATAGCCGTAGGCTCTCATCTCTGAGGCGCACGCACACGCGGCTACCAGACGTTTCAGAGTATACTTCTTTTCCAGAGAGAGTATGCCACGGCACGAGCGGTAGGCCTTGGGGGTATATCTTATCACGGCGGCCACTTCTTTGAGATAGTTCAGCACAATGTTGTCTATCTGGGCGGCCCGCTGGTAGATTTCTTCAAGGTCACGCTCAAGACTGCCACGACACACGGGCAGATTGTGTGCGCTTTTGGTGGTGTACTCATATGGCACATCGCTGCGCTGATGTGACGTTATAAGCCTGAAGCCATGGTATATGCTCACAGTTTCGGCATCATACACCAGTTCCACGCGCTTGCCGATATAGTCTGTCGGTACGCTGTAATGATGCTTGTCCAGGGTGACGTAACTGTTGCGCATCACCGTGGCCACGCGGCGCTCTTTCATCTGATAGCGCACCGAAGGCAATGGTCGCAGACATTCCTGCTCTATATTTCTGAACAGGTCAGAGCGGGATTCTTTGCGCCCCGACATGCGACGGCCATTGAATTCGGCCAAAGCCTCGCGGATGGCCTGGTTCAACGTGGCCAGATCGTGGAAGACCCGACCCTCCACAGCGACGTATACGGAACGGTACATCAGCTTGACGGCATTCTCCACAAGTGCCTTGTCCTTTGGATGACGTACACGGGCAGGGAAAACGGCGCAACCGTAATGCTCGGCGAATGCCGCGAACTCATCGTTTATTATCGGCTCGTTGCGGTCGCTGCGCGATACCGCGGCCTTGAGGTTGTCAGGCACAATCGCCATCGGCACACCGCCATAATAATGGAGCGCATTCTCGCAGGCGGCAATCAGATCTTCACGCTTCTGCGACCATACAGCCTCGCAGTAAGTGTAATGACTGCATGGAAGAATGGCTACGAAGACTTCCACCGGACGCACCTCGCCCGTGGCCGAATCAACTATCTCAAGCTTGTCGCCGGCATAGTCAATATACATCTGGTCGCCGGCAAGATGCTCTACATGGCCTGTGACATTGCGTGACTGAAGACGGTACTGACGTACATACAGACGGAATGCCGAGTGAAGAAATCCATCAGGATGAGCCGCACGATATTCCTCATAAAGACTCTTTACCGTCACGCCCTTGTGTGACAACCGGGCGACATACTCAGGCAGCAGGGCCTCAAGCTCGGCCAGCCGTGGCGACGGCTCCCGATGCCGTACACCCTTGGGTATGAACATCTCACGAAGACGATGCTCCGGCAGTGTGAGTAACTGCTCCATCGTCAGTGACGACTCCTGCCACAGACGAACATACTTGCGGACAGTGTTTCTGGATATATCAAAGACCGCCGCGATGCCCTTGATGCCCATTCCCGATGCATAACATCGGAGAAGATTGGGACACTGCCAAACTTCCGTGGATGAATTTTTCAGATTCAGCCAAAAATGCG
>CAJUAT010000092.1 GCA_910584525.1 uncultured Muribaculaceae bacterium
CGCTCAATTTTATAATCTGAAATCAGCAAGTTGAACTTGCGAAACTTGAATTAATTATAATTTTTTAATATTCAAAATTTCGCATAATATGGTTCATTCGTAATTTTTTGAATCACAGCAGGCCAAGACAAAGCCGCATCATAATTAATCGTTGATCTTTTACCACTTATCACTGATACATATCCTTGTGCTCCGCAATTTCGTCTTGACCCGTTTTACGGTCATTTTCGGGATATCGACAGTCACTCTTTTTTACTTCTTAATAGCCTTGACATACATGTATCATCTTGATTGTCAGCAATATAAAAATTTATCCATCCAAAATTTTTTACTTCGAAATGATATGCGCGAGAATCTGAGGTCCTGAAGATTAATTTTGCATATACCAAAGATTGCGTATACCCCCAATCACAAATACATATGAAGAATTCAATAGTCACAGGCATCGTAGCACTCGCATCAGGAGCCGCCACCGTTACCGCAACCGCCACACCGGCCATCCCGGCCGACCCTGCCATCGAAGCAAGGGTAAAGAAATATGCCAACATCAGCGTCGACAAAAAAGAATTCTCGCCTGCCGATATGATCACCATATCCGCCGACGTCACCAACACGGGTCAGCGCGACGGCATGGAACCGGTGATTCTCTACAGCTCCGATCTTGTGGCCAGCATCACTCCCGACGTGCTCCGCGTAAGAGGATTCGACAAGATAAGCCTTAAACCGGGCGAGACACGCAAAGTAAGCTTCACCATCAAGGCAAGTGACCTGGCTTTCGTAGGCTACGACGGCAAATGGACTCTTGAGAAGGGCAACTTCGAGTTCACGTTAGGCCAATGCAAGGTGAAAGCCGCTTGTACGGAAACCAAGAAATGGGATACTCCCAACATATGATTACAAACATATGATTACAAATCATCAACAACCATACCAAACTTATGAAGAACTCATTAAAGGCAATATTGGCCATAACCGCGGCATCTTTCGCGGTTATGGCCACAGCCGCAATGCCCGCTTATCTCGACGAGAGCCTCGACATTGATACCAGAGTCAAGGATGCTCTGTCGCGGATGACGGTTCCGGAGAAAATCGCCGTGATACATGCCCAGAGCAAGTTTTCCTCGCGTGGTGTCCCCCGTCTCGGCATTCCCGACTTGTGGTGTACCGACGGCCCTCACGGAATACGCCCCGAAGTATTATGGGATGAATGGGAGCAGGCGGGAGCCACCAACGACTCTTGCGTGGCATTCCCCGCCCTTACGTGTCTGGCAGCCACCTGGAATCCCGACATGGCCCTCCTTTACGGCAAATCTATCGGCGAGGAAGCCAGATACCGCAATAAAAGCGTATTGCTCGGCCCGGGGGTGAACATATACCGCACTCCCCTCAACGGCCGCAATTTCGAATATATGGGCGAAGACCCTTTCCTCGCCGGCCGCATGGTGGTGTCCTACATCAAGGGGGTGCAATCCAACGGCGTGGCCGCCTGTGTGAAGCATTTCGCACTCAACAATCAGGAACGCGACCGAAACACCGTGAACGTATCTGTCGACGACCGGACGCTATACGAGATATATCTGCCTGCTTTCAAGGCTGCTGTCAAGGATGGCGGCGCATGGTCAATCATGCCGGGATACAACAGGTACGACGGCAGCTTTGCCTGTGAGAACCGACGTCTGCTGACTGATATCCTGAAGAACGACTGGAAATTCGACGGCGCGGCCATAAGCGACTGGGGCGCCGTGCACAACACCGAGAATGTGGCTTCCAACGGCCTCGATATGGAATTCGGCTCCTGGACCAACGGTCTTAACTGGGGTGCCAGCAACTCCTATAACGACTATTACCTGGCCGACCCGTATCTGAAACTTATCAATGAGGGGAAACTCCCCATGTCGGATCTCGACGACAAGGTGCGGAGAGTGCTCCGTCTGATAATGCGCACGGCCATGAACCGCAACCGTCCTTTCGGCTCGCTAAACAGCGAAGACCACTATGCGGCGGCCCGCAGGATAGGCACGGAGGGTATAGTACTGCTGAAGAACAATGGCAACCTGCTCCCTGTGGCCGACAATATCAGAAAAATTCTGGTGGTGGGCGAAAACGCCATCAAGATGATGACGGTAGGCGGCGGCTCTTCATCACTCAAGGTTCAGCGCGAGATTCTGCCACTCGACGGCATACGGCGTGCTGCAGCCGGCAGAGGTATATCCGTTGATTATGAACGCGGATATGTGGGCGACACCACCGGCGAATACAACGGCGTGACCACCGGCCAGGACTTGTCGGAACCGAGGACGGCCTCTCAGCTCATCGCCGATGCCGTGGCTAAGGCCCGCGAAGCCGACATGGTGATTTTTGTGGGTGGCCTCAACAAGTCGCCTAAGCAAGACAGCGAGGGCGACGACCGTAATGACTTCGCCCTCCCCTATCACCAGAATGAGCTGATTGACGCGCTCCTTGACGCCAACAGCAATACGGTAATAGTGAACCTTACCGGCAACGCCTATTCGATGCCATGGCTCGACAAGGCCCGGGCAATAGTACAGGCATGGTACATAGGTTCCGAGAGCGGCGATGCAATTGCCGATGTGCTCTTCGGCGACGTGAATCCTTCCGGCAAACTTCCATTCACCTTCGCAAAGGCTCTGACCGACTATGCTCCCCATTCCTACGGAGATTCGCTGATATATCCCGGCAGCAACGGCGATGTGGTCTATAAGGAGGGACTCGGCATAGGTTACCGCCATACCGACAGGCTGAACAGGCGCCGCGTAAACTTCGCCTTCGGGCATGGTCTAAGTTACACTGATTTCAAGATTGGCGACCCCACTCAATCTCCCGATGGAGACGGGTATATAGTGACTGTACCAGTCAGCAACACTGGTTCTCGAGAGGGAGCGGAGGTGATTCAGGCTTATGTGAGCGACAGCAAAAGCAGTGTGTCACGCCCCCTGAAGGAACTCAAGGCCTTCGGCAAAATAAACCTTAAACCGGGCGAATCGGGTAACGTAACACTGACACTCGGCAAGGAGGCTTTCGCTTTCTTCAATCCCGCAAGCAAGCTGTGGACAGTGGAACCCGGAACATTCGAGATCCTCATCGGTAACGCTTCCGACGCCATCAAGAAAAAAATCAAAATAATTCAAGTTTCGCAAGTTCAACTTGCTGATTTCAGATTATAAAATTGAGC
>CAJUAT010000093.1 GCA_910584525.1 uncultured Muribaculaceae bacterium
TACATCCGCCGATGGTGAGCATGATGGTTTTCTTCACGTCCTGGTCGCCGTTTTGTGGGCTCGACACCGAGCGCGTTGCCGCATTGCTGCGGTACGTTTCACCGTGTCTGCCCCCGAACCGTACGTACATGTCTCCATGTATACGGCTCTCCAGTGGTTTGACTTTGTGTCTTACAAAGAATGGTCTCATTGTTTATTCTGATTGATTGTTTCCATACAAGATTTGCATACCGCCAGCGTCTTGCGTCTGCGGCTCAACATCATACGACCCCAAACGGTGTCTTTGTCGAGGCATGACAACAGTCGGACATGGTGCATATACAGCACCTCATGCTCGCTGCCGCATAGCTCGCATACACCCGATTTCAGTCGGTTTACGAGTGTCGGCGTCGGCATGGATCCGCCCGGACTCTCCAAGGACCGCTGTTCGTCATAGCCTTTGGCCTTTCTCGCGAATCCTTGATTATAGAATACACTCTCTTTCATCGAGCCGTCCTTTGCACGATGTGCAATCGAGAAACGGCCGTTGTTGGTGTACTTGCCTTTAATCCCGGATTTGGTCGAGTTGAGCTTTTGGGCGAGAGTCTTGCACATGCTGTATTCCATGATGTAAGCGAATGACGAGCATTGCCTTGAACAGTTGTTGGCGATGCAGTAGTAGTTGTAGAACCCCCGGATTTCGGAATTGAACCTCTCAAGAATCTGATAAGGCTTCATCGCAATCAGTCTGGTGCGCGATTTCGGCTTCCATACGGTTTTGCCGTCCTCTACGGCATATTGCACGGCACCGTGTTTTTCCAAGGCCTTTCTGACGGTCTCGGAATTGAGAAGAAGCTGTACCTTGCCCTTGTGGTTCCGTTGGAGTATTCCGTTCCTTGTGCGGCTCATCATTTCCGATGTGCTTACGGTTATGTCATATCCGAGAAACCTGGCAGTTTCCTGCGCATGGGTTATCAGCGTCTTTTCGGGCGAGAGCTCGAGACTCAGGCTGTCACGCATATACTCCGTGATGTCGGCCTTTATTCTTTCACAGTCACCCTTGCTGCCGATAACTCCAATCAGAAAGTCGTCCGCGTATCTCGTATAGATGACACGTCTGTAACCATCGTCCATGTCGAGCTTGCAGGGCATGGTTCTCAACTTTGCCTGCATGAAAGAGATTCGTTCTTTCAATTCGGCTTTCCTGTCCTCGTCAGTCTCATTCCGCAATTTTCTTCTCAATGCGCATGTTTTCGTATTGAGATTGAAATATTCCGGATTTCTCCTGCGGCCTTTCCCCTTGTTGAATGTGTCGGCATAGCGTTCCATGTATCGGTCGAAGCGGTCAAGGTAGATGTTGGCGAGTATCGGTGAGATAATGCCGCCTTGCGGTGTGCCGTGATACGACTCATGGAACTTCCAGTCCTCCACATATCCCGCGTTTAGGAACTTCCTTATCAGACGCAGGAAACGTTCATCGGATATTCTCTCACGCAGGATTTCAATGAGTATGTCATGGTCTATGTTGTCGAAGAATCCTTTGATGTCGCCTTCGACAAACCATCTCACACCCGTGAAGGTCTTTTGAATCTGAATCAGCGCGGTATGGCAGCTTCGATAAGGCCTGAAGCCGTGGGAGCGGTCGGAGAACGCGCCCTCGTATATGGCTTGCAGAATCATTCTCGCCACCTCCTGCACCAGCTTGTCATTCCATGAGGGAATACCGAGTGGACGCATCTTGCCGTTCTTTTTGGGGATATACGTCCTCCTTGCGGGATTGGGGGTATAGGTCTCATCCTTGAGACTGTCAATCAGTCGCGTTATCTTTGCGAGGTTCATGCCGTCCATCGTCTCGCCGTCGGTGCCGGGCGTCATGTTGCCCTGCCTTACCTTGAGACGTTCATAAGCTGCATGGTACATTTCCTCGTTGAAGAAAATGCGATAGAGACGCTCGAACCTGTAGCCCGAGACTTTGCTGTGTGAACACAGAGCGTCCAATATCAACTGCGGATTTCTCATACGTCTCTCACGTTTTCCACGGTTGATAACAGACAGCCACCTGCCACCCTTCGCCATGCACGCGGCTTTCCCGCGCCCGGACTACTATGGTGGCTCCGTTGCCATGTCGGGTATTCAGGGCCTGCGCCCATAGCCTTGAGGCATCCCGGTTTAGGCAATCTTCGCTTAGGTATATAGCAACAGGCAGGGCATACTGTCGGATACGACTTACGTTCTTTTATCCGCTTATCGCGGTTGCAACGGGACCGACTCACTGCCGCGCACGAAAATGCAGGTCGTGCGGGTGTCCCGATACGGCGTATGTAACTGCTTTCCGCCGTAGCCACTTCGGAGGCTGCTGAACTATCGTTCAACCAATCAGGCTTTATCCTCATGTACGCCATTCTTCCTCGCGCCTCGGTCACGGCTTCGCAGTTCGCCGACTCGGCACTTTTCAGACATGCTGTGTTCCCCCGTGGGCTTTCGCTGTGGGTCTCCCTGCCACGCCTTGCGGAGCGGCAAGTAAGTCTGATGGAAGTAGGTAGTAATTTTGAGTCCATACCTAAATTATTGCTACATAATTATTTGTTATATACCCTATACGAACGCACGCATCTTGAAATAGACGTTAAAAGCTCCTACCAAGACAATTACGGCTGCGATTGC
>CAJUAT010000094.1 GCA_910584525.1 uncultured Muribaculaceae bacterium
ATCTATTTCAAAGGACTCGACAATTTGATAGCTACCGCACGAAGCAACAAGGTTGCCGTGTGCCTCGGCTTTCAGGATTTCTCCCAGCTGGAACGCGATTACGGCAGGCCGGAAGCCGCCGTGGTGATGAACACCGTCGGCAATATCTTCTCCGGGCAGGTCGTAGGCTCTACCGCCAAGACACTCTCCGAGCGTTTCGGCAAGGTACTCCAGAAGCGTCAGTCCATCTCAATCAACCGTCAGGACGTTTCCACCTCCATCAACACGCAGATGGACAGTCTCATTCCGCCGAGCAAAATCAGCGGTCTGTCGCAGGGTATGTTTGTCGGTGCCGTCTCCGACAACTTCGGAGAGCGCATCGAGCAGAAAATCTTCCATGCCGAGATTGTGGTGGACAGCAAGAAGGTTAAAGCCGAGGAGGAGGAGTATAAGACATTACCTATTGTCAATACATTCCTCAATGATGAAGGCAAAGACTGTATGGACGAAGTGATTCAACTGAATTATCGTGCCATCAAGGAACAGGTAAAAATGATTGTCTTGGAGGAAAAGGCCCGGTTGGGAATGAAATAGGCGACATAGCCTCGGAATCAGGCATAAAAATTAGATAGTATAGCTATACTAACCAATAAGAAAAATCACATCAAAATGAAAAATTATTTTGCTGAAAACGCTGGTAATTACGGATTTTCTTTGGATAGTACCGCTCCATACTAACTAATAACCGCCATGAAAAAGTGGGAAATTTGCATCAGAAACATTAACGAAAACGAAATAATATGACTAAAAAATTCCCACCCACGCCTGAGGAACTTAACCTCACGCAAGAGCAGATGATTCGGGAGATGTATCTCGACCGACGCAAGTCAGAGTGGCCGCAAGATGTGGATGCGTACATGATAACCACAGAGGAACTTGAAGACATAACCGGTCTTTGCCGCAAGACATTCGAGCGTATGCGCGAACGCGGCGAACTGGAATGCGTCAAGTTAGGCCACAAGGTGAGATATTCCCTGATGCACTTGATGAAAGTGGCACAGAGCGGTCTCTTCCCCCGCAATAAGACAATGGTCTTATCGGAAATATTCCGTCGCAGGCTCGTATCACAGATCGAGTCAATACGGAAGAAAGGAGACGGCTATGATTGACCTCGCACAAGTGATCCCTCCTGAAACTTCTGCCGAGCATCGTCTGGAGTTAGAAAAATGTCTGAGTCAGCTTTTCTCGCTGTTGATCCGAATCTTTATCCCCGGCTTCTCATTGCTCTCACCGGTTAGCGATGAAGAAGAAACATACGGGTTGAATCCGGAGGCTCAGTATAACGACCAGGAATTTCAACAGATGCTTGGGGTGACTGACAAGACCACCTACAGGTGGCGAAAAAACGAATTAATTGCCTACTTCAAGGGTGCAGGTGGAGGCAAAGGTGGTAAAATCTGGTACACCGGACAGGCCATCATTGATTTCTACCGGACCTACAGAGTAGCTAAGAGGCTTAAACTCTTGAAACCCATCTTCAAAGAAATCCCGAAAGGGCATGTGTAATCTCAAAAACAATCTCGCAATATGCAAGAACAAGATTTGAAAAACCAAGACGCGCTCATTGCGCACAACCGCCAGACAGGAGAATCAGGTGTGGTGACAGGACTCAAACAGGACGGTACACCACAGATGGAAGACCCTGCCAAGGCATCCAAATTCCTGACATTAGACCGTCATGCCGACATACTCGACAACTTCCTCCGAAACTTCATGGCCCAGTGCAAGAACCCGACAATCTTCGGCTTCTTCAAGGTGCCTGCTGATCAAGTGGGTACGGTAGGTTTCGCCGTAAACCAGATGGTCAAGGATCCCGACTCGCAGGCTGCTAAAGAGATGCTTGCCGGATATGAGGTCAAGGCCCCCGATGCAGCTCCCAAGCAGGAACAGTCCCAACCGGAGCAGAAGGAGGCCACAGCCGAGAGCGTCGGACAGGCTCCCGAGCCTGAGCAGCCCCAGCAGCCTCAACGCTTTCAGCAGATTGACGAATCCAAAATCAACTGGGATAATCTCGCTCTCTGGGGAATCACCAAGGAGTCGCTCGGCGAACAGAATCTCCGCAACATGGTCAACAACCGAATGTCAGACCTTGTGAAAGTGACTCCGACCTTCGGCAACGAGAAATATGAACTGGAAGCCCGTCTCTCGCTCCGCGAAACTCCGGACGGCAGCGTTAAGGTCGTGCCTCACTTCATCCGTCAGGAGCCCAATCTCTCGCAGGAGTTTCACGGCTACACCTTCAGCAAGGAGGACAAGGATATGCTGAAAAAGACCGGCAATCTCGGCAAGGTCGTAGAACTCAAAACCGC
>CAJUAT010000095.1 GCA_910584525.1 uncultured Muribaculaceae bacterium
CGAGACGCTTCATTTCATAAGCCGCCACGCACATTATCATGGTCTTGCCTGTGCCGACTTCATGCCAGCAGATGCCGCCGTCGTTCTGCTTTATCATCCAAATGGCATCTTTCTGAGAGGGATAGAGGCTGTCGTATGGGAATTGCTCGAATGTAAGGCCGGGGAAAGTCTGCGCCGCTCCGTCGTAGGACGGGCGAACATAGCAGTTGAAGCGGCTGTTGTACTCGGCTACAAGCCGGTCACGGACAGGCAGGGGCTGGCGGTCGAGCCAGTCACGGAACGTGGAGCGTATTTCCTGTATCTTGGTGGCTGCCTCCTGTATTGCATCTTCATCGGAGACACGGGTCTTTTCGCCGTTGATATACACCTCTTTTGTAAATTCGGGCACGGTGTCCTGGAGCGCATAGACAAACATATCCTCGCCGTTGCAGTTCCTCACGGAATAGGTGTTGTAGGCGACGGCTGAATATCCCGTGAGCCGGAGCAGGTAGGTGTCGTTTATGTCAAAGTACATCAGCTCGGCATCCACCCCGAAAAGATATGACGCAAAAGAGGCGTATATTTTCGGGTCAATCCACCTTTCGCCCATGTTTATGTCAAGTTCCTCATACGGCACAGGTTCGGGCAACGCATCGGAAAGTGCCTTTGCGGAAATTTCGGCAAAAGACCTCTTGCGCTCGTCAAGGAACGGAAGCAGTTCGGAAACATCACGCAGTTTGGTAACGATGTCGCCGCCGATGAAGCGGCCTTTATGCTCCCAACAGTCTGTAATTGGGTTGTAGAAAATCTCGTTCTTGAGTGCTCCGGTGATTTCGTCCTCGGTCATTGCTGCGGTCTTGCACATATAGTCGATGTTGACCTGACCGTGATAGTTCAGAGAACTTGCGAGTGCTTCTATGGGGAGAAGCCTCACCGATGTGTCCGTCTTTTTGAAAGCCACCGGCTCACGCATGATGTCGGATTTGTAAATCTCCCTTCCGACAGCCATTTCAAGTGTCAGCACCTCGTTCCCGAGGCTGTCAAGAGAGATAAATTCCTTGTTGTCGTTATCGTGGAAGAAGCCCCATTTGGCGGTGAAAGCGTCATAAAGGCTGTTCAGTCGCTCCCTTAATTCGGGTTGCTCGGTCTTTTCCTCCCTCTCCTTGTTGGAAAGTTCAAAATAGACATCCCTTAACGGCATATAGTCGTTTGCCCTCTCGATGTTCACGCTTCCGTTGTCAACAGGCACGAAATCGACGGCAATATCTTCATAATGGGTTGACTTGCGGTATTCAAGCGTTCCCACCTGACCCTCGAACACTACCAGTGCGCCCTCTTTGAACCATTCGGGCATTTCCCCGGTATAGCCACGCCGTCCTTTTGCCGACGCGATGTCCAAATCTCCGAAAAGCGACATCTGCGCCTGTCTGCCAATTCCCGGATTGGAGAAAAGCCCCGGTCTGTAATTGCGGTCAAAATCATATTTCAGTATGGCTGCGAGATAGTCAGCCATTGAAGCCTCGCCGCCCGACCATGAATACCTGCGTGTCAGCTTGCCGTATTGGTTTTTCACAATGCGGCTGTCGGTTGACAGTGTTGTTTTCGGCATGGTGAAAAGACGGTTTGAGGGTTCCGTATTTTCCTCGCCGTGCTTTTCCTTTGAGGTCTGGAGAAACATCGCCTCCCTTGATGTGGGGCCGGATTT
>CAJUAT010000096.1 GCA_910584525.1 uncultured Muribaculaceae bacterium
CTATAAAATCCCATAAATCGACGTAATATCTAAGCACCGAGGCGATTTGTTTCGTCTCGGTGCTTGATTATTAGAAAACTAATTTTGTCATGTCAAAACTATGTTGTAATTTTGTATTACGTCTTAGCGTAATATCTAAAGAATATGACACCTCCTGACTGGGCAGTAAAATTCCGTCGCCCCGGAACCGAACTTCGACGAGTGAATGATGCGCTCTACAAGCTCTATGAGTGCAGCAGCGTGTATGACAAGGGAAAGAAGCGTGCCCGCAAAATCACGGGCAAGTACCTTGGCTCGATAACCGAGGCCGGAGGCTTCAAAGAGTCGCGCAAGCGCATTATGGAGCGCGAGATAGAGGGACTGAGATCCGGCAAGCCAGCTGAAGTTGCGGAACCACGCATCGGAGAGGTCAAGGAGTATGGGCTATCCGGCTATATCCTGAAAGAGCAGAAGCCGTGTATTGACCGGCTTAAAACTATCTTTCCCGAAGCCTGGTCGCGAATTGTGTCTCTGGCCTACTGCCGTTTGCGCTTCCAGTCGCCCATGAGACGGGTTGCGGGAGATTTCGCAGATAGTTTTCTGTCATATAAAATTGGAACAAGAGGTCTGTCGGCCAACACGTTATCCGGCCTTCTGCATGACCTGGGCACACATCGTGACAAAATCACCGAGTTCATGCGGAGTTATATAGATCCGCATGACAATATCATATTTGACGGCACCGACCAGCTTTCTGCATCACGCTGCATGGACTATCCGCAACTGACAAAGACAAAGAAGGGGGCGTTTGATACGGCTGTCAACATAATGTGGATATTCAACTGCGCCAAACACCTGCCTGTATATTATAGGCTAATGCCCGGAAGCATAAAGGATGTGAGTGCCTTCAAAGTCTGCGTGGAGGACTCGGGCATGCGCAACGGCGTGGCGATTATCGACAAGGGCTTTCAGTCAGCGTCCAATATAGAAAAGCTCGACGAGTTGGGAATAAAGTTCATAATGTCGCTGAAACGTTCTACAAAGGGGTTGGATTACAGCATTTTCGCATCGAGGACCAATGAGGGGGCGGATGGCGCTTTCCTCTATCATAAGCGCCCGATATGGTGGAAACGCTTCGAGATTGACGGTCACGAGGTGTTCCTGTATCTTGATGAGGCTCATCGAAGCGATGAATCGGAAGATTACATGCGCCGTGTGTTCAATCCCGATATGGAAGGATATACGATGGAAAACTACAAGGCCAGGGCGCTGCAGTTCGGCACGTTGGCGCTGATGACAACCTCCGGCAAGGACGCCGAGCACGTGTATCTTGACTATAAGACCCGTGGAGATGTCGAGCAGGCCATAGATGCCTTCAAGAACATCATCGAGGCCGATCACTCTTATATGCAGGATGAAAAATCATTGGAGGCATGGACATTTATCTGTCTGCTCGCCCTGCAATGGTACTATGATTTGAGTGAACGGCTCAAAAATGCCGAACTGAGCAACAAATTTGCCCCTATGGATATGGTGCGCAGCCTCAGCCGCGTCAGAACGGTTAGGGTCGCCAACAAATGGATTCCTGCCGAGGTAATGAAAAAAGACCGACAGCTTGTCGAAGCCGCCGGCCTTGATATTACGCCTGATTCTGGGATTTTATAG